>JAGWRO010000098.1 GCA_028876495.1 Bacteroidota bacterium | reverse complement strand
GTAGGTTTTTATGACCTTTACCATCGGCAAACTGAAAAGCAGATGAAATTATTTTGACAAACCGCCGTATGCCCGAAGGCACGTACGGTGGTGTGAGAGGACAGACCATCAATTAATGGTGGTCTTCCTACTCGATTTTTTGAGGAGATAAAAATAGGGGATATTTTTTAAAACCACCAAATTTTTTTAAATTTTTTTTCGCCTGGAGATTGGCAGGATTGCAGTGAACCAACTAATAATCAGGATTCCTGTTTTCTTTTCCAATGTTTTTAGTTCATACAAAAGCCCTTCAATATTGAAATTGAAGGGCTTTTGACTTGTTTAGATTCTGAAGCTACGGCTTCTTTATTTTACTTCTAATTTTTTTTAGCGCTTGCTTTTGACGCTTCGTAAGTAGCGTAAGCTGCCGGAGTTAAGACTTCACCTGTAAGTTTTACAAATTTAGGATCATCAGCACCCGCAAATTTAACGGTGAGGGTTTTGTTGATCGGGCCTAGTGCTGCTGCATTGTAAGTGGCTGTTATGGTTCCTGTTTTTCCCGGTGCTATCGGCGCTTTTGTATAATCAGAAACAGTACATCCGCAAGAGGGAGTAGCTTGTTCTATTATCAATGGCTCACTACCAATATTAGTAACAGTGATGGTAGCAGTGGGAGGTACGTTTTGTTTTACTTTACCAAAATCGTAAGTTTCTGTATTTAACCTGGCAATATCATCTGCTTTTTTTTGCGCAAATAAGGTGGTAGAAGACAATACCAGTACGGCTAATAATAATTTTTTCATAATGTGGTTTGTTTAAGAATTTATTGTTCGTTTTTTAAAGTGTTTAAAGCGGTGTTAACAGGAGCAGAGGTGACAGGTGTTTTCCAAACTTCTCCTTTGATAATTATTTGTTTTGTTTGAGTGCCATTATAAGTGATGGTAACCTGCTTATTAAAAGGTCCTTCATTTGCTGCATTGTAGCCAACTTTTATTACAGCAGTTTGCCCTGCAGCAACGGTGTCTTTATTCCATTCCGGAGTAGTGCAACCACAGCTTGCCTGAACATTGTCCAACGCAAAAGGTGCGGTGCCGGTGTTGGTAAATTCAAAAATATGGGTAACAGGTTTTCCTTGTGGAATTTTGCCGAAATCAAATTGGGGTTCTTTTAAAGTAAGGCTTTCTGATGGGTTTTCAGAAATTACTTCAGTTGCTGCAGATTTTGTTGTGGGAGTTTTATTCTTTTTGCTTACTTTAGTGACACTTATTTGAGCGCTGGCCAAAAGAGTAAATGCAAGAAAACAAATAACTGTAAGTAGTTTTTTCATTTTATAAGTAAATACGTTTCAAAGATAGTAAAACGTCATATATGGTTGCAAATTGTGATAGTGTTTTTAGATTTTTAACATTCATCAATCATAATTAATATTTTTGCGGGTATGGATACCAATCAAATCAGTGAAGAAAGCCTTTTGGAAAACCTTTCATTTGAAAAGTTCAGGGAGGAAGTTTTAAAAGATTACAGAGTGGTGTGCGAAAGCCGTGAAACAAGCCTATTGAGCAGGAAGGAGGTACTTACAGGGAAAGCCAAGTTTGGTATTTTTGGAGGAGGTAAGGAAGTGGCGCAGGTTGCTATGGCTAAATTCTTTATACCCGGCGATTTCAGGGCGGGTTATTACAGAGACCAGACTTTTATGTTTGCCAGCGGAATGGCAACTATTGAACAATTTTTTGCGCAGTTATATGCTGATCCTGATTTAAAAAATGATCCTTTTAGCGCAGGAAGGCAAATGAATTCTCACTTTGCAACAAAATTTGTGGATGAAAACGGAAATTGGCTTGACCTTGCTCATAAAAAAAATGTTTCAGCAGATATAGCGCCTACTTCAGCTCAAATGCCGCGTGCTTTTGGGCTTGCTTTTGCTTCCAAAGTTTTCAGGGAAGTAGAAATTATACATGATCTCGAAAATTTAAGTGATAATGGAAATGAAGTTTGCTTTTGCACCATTGGTGATGCTGCAACTTCTGAAGGCCATTTTTGGGAAGCCATGAATGCTGCCGGGGTTTTACAAATTCCGCTTGCTGTTTTTGTTTGGGATGATGGTTATGGAATTTCTGTTCCCAAAAAATATCAAACAACAAAATCCTCTATTTCAAAAGCAATGAGTGGTTTGCAAAAAAAGGAGGATACCAACGGGATAAATATTTACAAACTGAAAGGATGGGATTATTCAGGCATGTGCGAGATATTGGATGAAGCAATTAAAAATATCCGGGAAACGCATACACCTGCTTTGTTTCATGTAGAAGAACTGACACAGCCCCAGGGACACTCAACTTCGGGAAGTCATGAACGTTACAAAAGCCCTGCAAGGCTCGAATGGGAAAAAGAATGGGATTGTAAAAAGCAAATGCGGGATTGGATCATAGCCAATTCCCTTGCTGATGAAAATGAATTAAATGAAATTGAAAATAACGCAAAACACTTTGTTAAAGCGAGCAAGCAACATGCCTGGAACAAGTATATCACTCCGATAAAAAACCAGGTTGCTGAAACGGTAAATATGTTGGAAAAATATGCTTCTTCTATAGAAAATAATGAGGAAGTTAATAAGTGTATTAAAGATCTTTCATCATTACGTGAACCATTACGACGCGATGTGATGAAAACGTTGGCCTTGGTAATTAATAACGCTTCTGCAAATGATTCAATTGAGGAAGTGAAAATTTATTATGAAAAATTAAAACTGGAAAACAAAGAAATTTTTGATACCTATCTATATAATGAAGGCCCAAAATCTGCATTGAAAGTTACTGCCATACCGGCTGCTATTCCGGATGATGCGGAACTGGTTAATGGATTTGAAGTACTCAACCAATATTTCGATCAGTTGTTTGCTACCAATAAAAAGGTAATTGCGTTTGGTGAGGATCTTGGGCATATAGGCGATGTAAACCAGGGCTTCAGTGGCTTACAGGCTAAGTATGGAGAAGAGCGGATTTTTGATACAGGGATACGCGAACTTTCCATCATGGGGCAGGGAATAGGCCTGGCTTTGCGTGGCTTAAGGCCCATTGCTGAAATACAATATCTTGATTATTTGCTTTTTGGGCTGGAACCTTTAAGCGACGATGTATGTACCACTCATTTCAGAACCAAAGGACAACAAAGCGTTCCGCTGATTGTTCGTACCAGGGGGCACCGTCTTGAAGGTATTTGGCATAGCGGTTCGCCAATGGGAATGATCATAAATGCATTGCGTGGGATGTACGTTTGTGTACCAAGAAATATGACACAAGCAGTTGGGATGTACAATACGCTTTTGCAAAGTAATGATCCGGCATTGATGGTTGAATGTTTGAACGGTTACCGGCTTAAAGAAAAACTTCCAACCAATTTATTGGATTACAGGGTGCCTTTAGGGGTTCCTGAGGTTATAAAAGAAGGAACTGATATTACGGTAGTTTCATACGGGTCAGTGTTGCGCATCATTATGGAAGCGGCAGAAAAACTGGAAAAAATGAATATCAGTTGTGAAGTGATCGATGCTCAAACATTATTACCTTTTGATGTTCATCATTCTATACTCGATTCTTTAAAGAAAACCAATCGCATACTTTTCATTGATGAAGATGTACCGGGCGGGGCTTCAGCTTTTATGTTTAATAAAGTGATGGAAGAGCAGGGCGGATACCGCTGGCTGGATGTTTCACCAAGAACGCTTTGTTCAAAAGACCACAGACCTTCATACGGAAGTGATGGCGATTATTTTAGCAAACCAAATGTTGAAGATGTTATAAGTGTAGCAAAAGAAATGATGGCTGAATAAAAATCTGATATATTTGTTCGTTTACTGAAACAAAAATTCTGAAACAAAAATTAAAAACGCTACTACAATTCAAGCAAAATACCTATGATCACAAATGCTGAAAGACGCTTTATCGAACAATGGCGTGATCAGAAAAGCGGCCCTAAATGGAAATATTATTTATTATTTTCAATGGCATGGTCTGTAGTTTCTTTCCTGGTTATTTTTTTCCTTTTAAAATTGTTTACCAACCTATGGCAAACTGGTGGCCCTAACCTAATTTATTTACTACTGACTATTGCTGTACTCGTAGGCTTTTTTTCTACTCATTTTACCTATGTTACCAATGAAAAAAAATACCATGCAATTATGGAGAGAGAAAAAAAAAGTAAGCGTTAGCGCTTCGGCTTTTTTCTTTTTGTAATGATATCCTTTATTATTTTTTCTGCGTGCTCCCTTGAGTTTTCAATAAAAAGCCGGTGAGTATTCATTCCTCCACAGATAACCCCTGCGAGGTAAATTCCTTTCACATTGCTTTCGTAATTTTTTTCACTGTAATCCGGTTTACACACATCATCATCTGATAATTTAATGCCTGCATGCCTTAGAAACTCAAGATTGGGTTTATATCCCGTCATGGCAAGCACCCAATCATTTTCGATAGTTACAACTCCTTTCGGTGTTTTGATATCCACTTCATGTTCTTTTATTTCTTTAATTTCTGAATTAAAATACGCTTTTATAGAACCTTCTTTTATCCGGTTGTCAATATCTGGTTTTACCCAGTATTTAACGCGGTCGCTTATTTTATCTCCACGAATAACCATTGTTACATTTGCACCTTTTCGCCACGTTTCTAAAGCTGCATCAATTGCTGAATTAGCGGCACCTACTACCAACACATTTTGAAAAGCATAGAAGTGCGGATCGTCATAATAATGCTTCACTTTGGGTAAAGCTTCACCCTTTACGTTTAGTAAATAAGGAAGGTCGTAAAAACCCATTGCCATTATAAGATTCGAAGTTTTATATTCACTCTTCGATGTTTTTATATTAAAATATTTGCCTGTTTTTTTTAAGTCAAGTACTTTTTCAAACAAATGAATTTTAAGATCAAATGAGGTAACAATTCTCCTGTAATATTCAAGCGCTTCGCTTCGGGTAGGTTTGTTATTATTACTTACAAACGGCACTCCGCCAATTTCCAATCTTTCACTGGTGCTGAAAAAAGTCATGTTGACCGGATAGTTAAACAAAGAATTAACCAGCACGCCCTTTTCAAGAATTAAATATTTTAATCCTGCTTTTTTAGCCCTTATACCGCAAGCCAGCCCGATAGGCCCGCCACCAATAATGATGACATCATAGATATTGTTTTCTTTCATAGTGGACGAAGTTATTTTATTAATTTTTTCTTTGTATGTTCTTACACCAAAAAAAAGAGGCTGCCTCAAAAGTATGAGACAGCCTCTTTTTTCGGGTACATCTGATGGAGAGTGTTCTCATTTATGTAATTCTAAATGCCTTGATTTTAATTGTGAAAGAGCCTCAACTATTTTAAAACCAGAACACTATCTCATGAAGTACATTTTGCCGTAACCCTTCGTAAAATATTTATCTGTATTATCCCCGCTGTCCTTAAACTTATCCATTGATTTGCCATTCAGGTTGGTAAGCACTCTGTATAAATAAACTCCGTTAGCCACTTTTTGTCCGTACATATCCGTGCCGTCCCATTTAAAATCAGTAATATTTCTGCCAATGTGCAGCGGCCCTAATTCATTTTCAGTAATTTCCCTGATCACTTTTCCTGTAATGGTAAGTATTTGAATCCGGATGTTTTGAGGAATCTCGGAACCGGTAATGGTGAAAACAAATGCAGTTGAGGTAGTAAATGGATTCGGGTAGTTCATCATATTCGAGATCATTGGCTTACTGATTACCCTGAAATCAATATGGTAATCAATTTTACCGGCTGCATTTCCTACCACATCTTTACCGGAAACGATCAGTTCATATTGGGCATCTTCTCCGCTTAGTGCCGGCGTAAGATCAATGGTAGCGGTATTTTCTCCTGTAGCCAGGTTGGCTGGAGTAAATCTCATGGTGTCGTTATCAAAATGATAGGTTCTTAACGATCCGTCAGGATATTGTATCTGCACTTTAATAAGAGAAGTATCATTTAATGCGAGAGACTTGTTTTCATCTTTTAATTTAATTATAATATGAGGCCGTGCCGAAACAATATCCTTGTTTAAAATATGAACACCGTCAAATGTTACATCCATTGTAGGATTGTAATTATCTGATTTTACATAAAAATTGGTGTAAAGGAAATTATTAAATAAATACTGTTCTGGCTGATCGTTATCCGGGTTAAAGTTCACAAAGATTGTATTAAGCCCGGGATAATCTTTTGTATCAATATCATACTTTATCGTAATGGTATCACCCGATACTAAAGGTTTTTGCTTTGGAATGTTTAAAACATGCGTTACATTATTAGCATCAATGATCGTTAATTTCACTTTCATACTGTCAAATGCTTCGGGACTAATGTTTTTAAATGCAATACCAAAATGTAATATATCGCCTTGGTTCAAAGTATCTTTTGAGGTGAAGTATAAATTGGGTGCGAGAGCCCCTTCAGGTGCAGGCAGGTAATTTAACCTCCAGTAAGAAAGTTGATAAGGAGTAAATTTTACGCTATCTGCATTTCGCATCTTTAATTGTATATATGGGTATTGGGCTGCGTTTACTGATGATATATCTAAATCCTGCTGGCTTTTATTTACATTAAAAAGAGTAGTTGTATTTCCGACTGTATCTACTCCAATTATCTGTATAGTAGTATTATCAGGAGAATTACTCTCAAGACTGGTTCCTCTCCAATGCATTTCTTTCCATGCCACGGCAGGACCAAATTTTGGTGAAGTAATAAATCCTAAAGTGTCTACACTAAAGAAGTCTTTTTTATAATCAATCAAGTCGGAAATTCCATTGGTAAATTCAAAGCCGGGACCAAAAGCTGGATTGTTTTTTTGATAAATGAAGGAAAATGCTCTCGGCCTATAGAATGAATCAATTAATACAAAACCTTGTGATTTTAACCTGAGATAAAGAGAATTTCCTGAACCAAAAGCACTTGTATCTGCTGCCCACTTATCTGCAAATACATCAATTGATGAATCAGGTCCAGTAATATTCCTAACGAATACAAAATCGTTATCGGGGATGGAATCAAGAAAATTCATGGCAGCTTTTCTTCCTGCCTGGTTAGAAACATCATACGCAAAATTGGGTTGCCTACTTGGGATGCAGGTAGATAAGCTTCCGCTTAATCCTGGTTGGTTTAGTGTGTTTTCCCAGTATTTTAATGTTACCGGATCCACTACGTTAAATATCAAAACATTGTTAGTCCCATTTGGGCAAATTCCAGAGGTAAAATTCACACCATTTATTCCTGCCGTACAATCAGATCCGGCGGGTGCTGCAGTAGGAAACACGCCATTTTTTGATTCAAGAAAATTATTAATGGTAGCAAATTTCCATTCCCTTGAACTATCTAAATGAATATGTTGAGTATCTGAAAATAATTGCTGATAGTAATGTGATTGATTAGATCCTTCAGAACTATTGGCAAGGTAAATAAATGAAGAATTATTCCAATGATAATCTGATTGGTTATTTGATGGTTTAACTGAAACGCGCCAATAATAAACCGTATTGTCAGTAAGAGTGACGCTTGGATCAAAAGTAATGATACCCCCAGCCTGGTTCAATGTCTTGGTAATCTTAAATGGAGAATTAAATAAGATAGTAGTATCCATCTCCATCACGTAATCTTTTGGATTGCTGGCAGCGTCCGATGTAGAAGCGTATAATTTTTGGTTAGCCACATTTACAATTGAAAAATCTGTAGGAAAGACAGGACGTGCTTCATCCTCATAAATATAAAACTCTTTAGTAATGCTGTTATTGCTTTCAGACATTTCATCTACTTTATTATCAGCATCAATGGTTACTGTTATTTTATTCAGGCCTTTATCTCTTGTAGAAATAATAGGAATAGAAATATCAATTGAATCCGAATAATAAATTGCCTTTATTTTTTTTCTTAGAATCACATCAGTACTGCCGTTTGGATAGGTTCTTTTTACTTCAAAAACAATGGAATCATTGATGGCTCTTCCGATATTATAAGCAATTACCTTTAAATCAAAATTCTTTTCAGACACAGAAATAAACTGTGGATTAATAGCCACATTCTGATCTTCTATTACATAATCAGGTTTAGGCTGCGGATTTACAGTAATAGCCGGATCCCCATTTAGTGAAAGTTCTTCCAAATGCATCCTTGTAAAAAAATCTAAAGAAGCATTGCTTCCACCCAGGTTTTGAATCGTATTTTGCATGTCAACACCAATGGAATTTCCATAATTTTTATCACTTAGTTGGTGAAACATTTGCTCATTATAATTATTAAGATAAGGGGGAATGCCCAAATGGGAACTTGCTAAAAAACCAATGCTTCCTCTTTCTTTCGATAAAACAAAATTTTCTGAAATTGATAAAGCGTTTTGTAATATTCTAAGGGTATCATAAATATAATTATTACCAGCTGTGCAACCACTTACCAGGAAAAACGGATAACGTCCCTGGTTGTTATACTCACTTGGGTCACTTAAATTAAATTCCAGGACATTAGCAGATGAATGGCCAAAATAAGCGAGCAGACTTATGCCACTATTAAATAAATCGCTAATTCGCTGGCTGGCTATTAATTGCACGGCAGCACTTGATGACTTTGAGAAGGTTTCAACATTAGCTCCATAAAGTGTATCCTCTATGATGCCTTTATAAATATTCATATAATAGCCAAACAAATCATTGTCGGAACTGTCTCTTCCCCCTACAATATTTACTACTTTCTTCATCCATAATTTGTTGGCAAGTGTTTGTGTATTTGATTTTTCCGCCTGTTCATATTCTTTTATTTTCTCAAGGTAGTTACCTACTTCGTCTCCTGATATAGCAGACAATCTTCCTATTGGCACACTTGGCACAATACTTCCGTAAGGAGAAGCCAATAAAACATCAGATGCCGGGGCGCCGAAAGTTGGTACAAGGTCCAGCTTATCCGCATATTGACTGTTTTGGTGTATCGTATATTGATCATATTCGATTCCTTTCCCCATCAGGAAAACATATTTCGGTTTTACGGAAAAAGTATTTACAGCGTATTGAATAAAATCTTTTATAGAAGAAGGATGTTTTTTAATGCCATAAGCAAACTGGTCTTCCAACTCATTTATATCGATCACTTTTGTATTAAAACTTCCGCCTGCAGCAGAATGACGGTATTGACTGTATAAATCAACATTGTTTGCTCCTGCGGTACTGGTGTAAATAATTGGGTTACTGATAATCAAGTAGTCGCCCTGGTTGGCAGGAAGACCAAAGTTTAAAAAGTTTCGTTGTTGAAATGAAGTAACATTATTAATTACTGAAGGATCTTCACTCACCAATTCAAATTTTCTTAAAGTATCGCTTGATGCCGGAAGTGCAAATTTTACCTTGCCAGGGGTGCTGATATCACCGGTATATCTTTTGTTTGAGTTTAAGTCAAATAAAACTGGTGCAGTGCTGCCGTAATTAAATTGATCAATCACAAGATAATTACCTGTGTTGGTGGCAGGCAATTGAAAATAAAAATTGGTTTGATTATTAAAAATCCATTTACTGGGATAGGTTACTTCATCAAAGGCTACCACCATTCTATCTGTACTAACAGTAGACGTATTTTCAAAAAAAATCTGGATGTTGTTTAAATCAGTAAGATAGCTTAATGGAAGATTGGTAAGATTCTTTTTGATGTAGGTGAAATAGGGCATGTGCTCTTCATCCACTACCGTGTTAAACACTTTTACTCTTACGTCTCTATCGTTGAGCGCGCTTCCAACAGCCGCAAACTTTAAAGAAAATCCAGGTCCTCCTGTATATAAATTGGCATAATTAAAACCGGCTGCCAGCCTGCGGCTGGGATAAATATCCGGACTTACCCATCCTTCCCCAATATCATAGGAAGACGAATAAACATAACTTCCCACCACCGCTGCGTAGCCGGGGCTTAGCTGATTTTTAAAATAGTTTGCTTTTACATTCATGAAATATGGTTCAGGCGGCAATGTATTGGTGGCTACATTATTTGGCGCATCTGTATATCTTAAATTGTTACCAGCCGGGTTAACGGTTAGAAAATATGCTGCAGTATCGGTTTGTAAACTGGTATGATCGGTTAACTGGTAATCCGGGACCCGGTATAATTTGGTATCAATTTTACCGTCGTTCATCATTCCCCAGAATTCAATAAAACCTCCCGAAGGCAAAGGGCCGGTAGCGTTGCTTGTATAAAGTGCTACTTCTTTCCCGTTTCGCCAAAGTTGAAACTGTTCTGCCGTTACATTTCCAAGCCCCAATGAATTAAGAGTAGATTGAGAGATATGATAAAGGCCATTTGTAGCCACCTTAAATTTATAATAGGTTTTATTATAATCGATCCAACTGTTTGAATAGGTTTGGGCACTGGTTATCCCGGTGATAAAAATAGAAATTATGATAAGGAGTTTTTTCATATTTATATGTTGATGCTTATTGGTTTTCTTTTTTACCAAAATCAATTTTTAATGAAAAAATATGAGTGTATAAAGGGTTGGACTGATTAGCCAGGTTGGTAAAAGCATAATCAATACTTATATTGTTTATTTTAAAACCGGCTCCCAGGCTTGGCTGAAAAATCCATACTTTCTTTTGATTGGTAGTATCTCCATCAGCCAGGGCTTGTTGAAAATTTGAAACTCCGGCTCTCACAAAAAATATATTTTTGATAGAGGCTTCAAGTCCGGCATGAGGATCAACATTTATTGCATTACTGCTGATGATGGTATTTCTTCTGCCATCAAATGTGAAATCAAAATCGGCTTCAGCTAAGAGGTTTACAGAAGAACCTAATTTAAAATTATAAGAATTTCCTACGGTAAGCCTTGGCGCAGTTAATTCAGTAGATTTTACCGGGATATCGTTCTCAGTTAGATAAAGGACTTCTTTTTCTTTTTCAGTAAAATGAAATGACCAGGCATTAAAGGTGGTAGTAATATCTTTGGCTACAATTCCTAAACTCCAGCGGTTTTTTTGCATTTTAAAGCCTGCATCAAGCCCAAAGCCCCAGGCGGTGGCAAAATGGCCTACTTTTCGGTAAATTATTTTTGCATTTGTCCCAAAACTCATTTTTAAATCATCATCATCTTTTATTTTTTGAGCGTATGAAAACAGGAAACCATAATCAGCTGAGGAAAAAGTGGTTATATTTCCATAGTTGATGCTTCCATCTGGTTGTACCAAAAAAAGCGTGTTGGGAATATCATCTACTGCAAAGCGCAATATGGAAACGCCTATTACTCTTTTATTATCACTTTCCGGGATAGCAAAACTGGCGTAATCGTATTTGCCGATGTTATCAAAATAACTGGCGTGCATGAGGTTTAGGGTAGGGAAATTCTGCACTCCTACCAGTGCAGCCGGGTTCCAATAACCCGCAGTTCCGTCGTTTACTGATGCAGCTTGTGCTGCGCCCATTCCAAGTCCTCTTGCGCCCGCGCCAATGTTCAAAAATTCATTTGAATATTTCCTGAATTGCGAAAAACCCAGGCTGGGCAGTAAAAGCAAAAACAATAATTTTACAGTTCGGGAAATTCTCATTTGGGGGTTCGATCAGTTATTTGATTGATTATGTGCAAATTCAGGTAAAAATAAAACGGACTTCAATATATAATATTGTATCAGCAGTTTATTACCTATAAAATTAAGTAAAACTCCTGCAAACCTGCGTCTTTCAAAGAAAAATGACAAAAATTAATGCTTCAGCGGTAAGGTTGTTTATTTTTGCAACCTGTTTTTGAAATAATATGGAAAATTTAATAAAAGAATTAAGATGGCGCGGGCTTATCCAGGATATCATTCCGGGCACCGAGGAGGAACTTATTAAAGAGCCGGTTACTGCTTATGTAGGTTTTGACCCCACGGCTGATAGCCTTCATATTGGCAGCCTTATCCCGATAATTGTGCTCGTTCACTTTCAAAAATTCGGGCATAAGCCCATCGCTTTGGTGGGCGGCGCTACCGGTATGGTAGGCGATCCGTCGGGCAAAAGCGAAGAAAGAAATTTATTAAGCAAAGAGATTCTTGATAAGAATGTGGCGGCAGTAAAGCAACAATTATCGAATTTTTTGGATTTTAATTCCGATCGGGTAAACGCTGCGGAGATGGTAAATAATTATGATTGGTTCAGCACCATTTCTTTTTTGGATTTTATCCGCGATGTAGGTAAACACATTTCTGTAAACTACATGATGGCAAAAGACAGTGTAAAAAAGAGGTTGGAAGGCGAAAATGGAATGAGTTTTACTGAATTTACTTACCAACTGGTGCAGGGATACGATTTTTACTGGCTTTATCAACATAAAAATTGCAAACTCCAGTTTGGCGGCAGCGACCAGTGGGGAAACATTGTTACCGGAACTGAATTGATCAGGCGTAAAGCCGGTGGCGAAGCTTTTGCTTTCACTTGCCCGCTTTTAACTAAATCGGATGGAAGCAAATTCGGGAAAACCGAAAAAGGAAATATCTGGTTAGATCCTGCCAAAACTTCTCCTTATACTTTTTACCAGTTTTGGTTAAATACGGCCGATGCCGATGCCGAAAGGTTTTTGAAAGTGTTTACTTTTTTGTCAGAAAAGGAAATCAATGATTTGGTAGAGCGACACAAGGGAAATGAACACCAGCGGATTTTGCAGAAAAAACTTGCGGAAGAATTGACTTGTTTAGTCCATTCCGGAACCGATTATGAATTTGCCGTAAAGGCGTCAACGATTTTATTTAATAATGATACTGCCGAAATTCTTAAGGAACTTACTGAAGATCAATTGCTGCAGGTAATGGAAGGCGTGCCTTCTGTCGAAATTGAGGCACAACAATTAGAAGAACTGGATCTCGTAAGCCTTTTAGCCGAAACTAAAATTTTGCCCAGCAAAGGCGAAGCTAAAAAAATGCTTGCCGGCGGCGGAATTTTTATCAATAAAGAAAAAGCGCTTTCTACCGATGAAAAAATTACGGCAGATAAACTTCTGAATGACAAATATGTATTAATTCAGAAAGGAAAGAAAAACTATTATTTATTGAAAGTCATTTAACGGGTTGCAACCCAATTCGAGCAAAATTAAAAATCATCACAAAAAGTTGGTTTACTGTAAAATGCGCATTTTGGATACGTTTTTGAGTATTAAAAAATGTTTTACAAAATCATCTTTTGATGTTTTGAAAATAAACGGGATACCCTTACTTTTGCACACCTTTGTCCCATAGTATAAAGGTAGTACAACAGATTTTGATTCTGTCTGTCGAGGTTCGAATCCTCGTGGGACAACACGGTAAACTTTAAAAGCCTTTTAAACACTACGTTTGAGAGGCTTTTTTAATTTCTGGGGTTAATTTAATAACCTGCGTGGTTTTATGACCAGCACCTTCAGCGTACTATTCAGCAGCACAGTAAACGAACTTTATTTACTATTTTTATTTTGTAAGTTCTTAACTGAATCTCGGATAATCAGTTTTGATGTAAACACCACATTTTTGGTATTGCTATGATCCCAAATCGGTAGGCTATGAATCAATTATCTACAACAATTTTTATTTTTTATAAACTAAGTTGAATCATTCAAAAATCGTGGAATTTTAACCATCCGTCGAGTATTTCCTGCTAAAGGTGGAAAAAATTTTTCAACTCGTTTTAAAAGAATTAATTTTCTCAGGAAAGAAAGATTAAGATTTTGTCAAATACAATATTGAAAATTTTAGATATAAAGAGCAAAGTAAGAAAATAGAAAAACAGGCAAGAAATGAATTAAAAAAACCGGGTAAAAAATGATAAAAAATAAAATACAAAAAACGCACATGATGGATAAACTAATCTATGAAAATGAAACTTTAATCAGGCCTATAAATTTTTTGTCTATTCTTTCAATACTGGAAGAAAAAATAGAAGATCTCGCCCAATTTACAGTATCCAATTACGTAAGTGAAGGTATTGAAGATGGAAAAAATTTTTTGACAGCAATGAGCGATGACCTTGGGCGGTGGACACAACTTTTAGCGGATCGGAGAATAACCACCATGGACTTTGAAACTCTGGTAACAGGCAATAAAGATTTGATAGAAATGGATGCTTTAACATTTGCCGGGTTAGCATTAACCAGAGTTGATCAATTTAAAGGAAGTGTACTTAACCTTATTATTGATACTGTTTTTAGTATCATCAAAATTTGATTAGGGACTTTTATGCCACCTTCCAACAAGCAGATCGCAGTAAGGGTAAGAACTTCAACCGATTATATAAAAGAAAGCCTTTCATCAAAGATTCTTTTGTCTTTCCGCGTAATGTATTGATTAGCGGATAGAAGTTATTTACAAATTGAAAAAGAAATTCAGTTTACACTCCTTCCAAAATCTCACTCACTTCTGTTGCCGGCAATTCGGCATTTCTCATAGAAATAGCTCTAACGGCATTATCACCAAATTCTGTAAATGCTTGTTTTGAAATTTCATCATCACCAATCATCACCGGAACTCCGATGTCACCTCCTTCACGAATGGATTGTACCAAAGGAATTTCGCCAAGGAAAGTAATGTCAAATTCTTCTGCCAGTTTTTTGCCACCTTCTTTGCCAAAAATGTAATATTTATTTTCAGGCAATTCTGCCGGAGTAAAATAACTCATATTCTCTACAAGCCCGATCACAGGTACTTTCAAGCCGCCCTGGTTGAACATGGTAATTCCTTTTTTGGCATCAGCAAGCGCTACAAGTTGAGGAGTAGTTACTACTATCGCTCCTGTAACAGGTACGGTTTGAACGATGGTAAGGTGAATATCCCCGGTTCCGGGTGGCATATCAATTACCAGGTAATCGAGTTCGCCCCAATCCACATCTGTAACAAATTGCCTGATGGCGCTGCTCACCATCGGTCCGCGCCAAACTACCGCCTGCTTTTCATCTACCAGCAAACCAATACTCATTACTTTTATTCCATAACGTTCTATCGGAACAATTTTTCCCTTTCCGTCTACATCTTTCATTTGCGGTCTTTCGCCCCGTATGCCAAACATGATATGAACACTCGGTCCGTAAATATCAGCATCCATCAAACCTACTTTTGCACCGCTGGCAGCAAGCGCCAGCGCAAGGTTAGCCGAAACAGTACTTTTTCCTACGCCGCCTTTTCCACTCACCACGGCAATAATATTTTTCACATCTTTCAAGACGTCTTTCTTATCGGTTCTTAAAGAAGAAGTATTACTGGTAAAATTGATTTCAATTTCAGCATTTTCATCTACCATAGAATGAATGGCTTTTTCGCACCGTACTTTTATCAAATCTTTCAGCGGGCAGGCAGGAGTAGTAAGTATTATAGTAAAAGAAACTTTGTTGTTGTCAATGTTTATATCTTTTACCATATTTAAGGTTACAAGATCTTTTTTAAAATCGGGTTCTTCTACAGTGCTCAGGGCTTTCAGGATATCATTCTCGGTCATGGTTCAATTTTTTGTTAAAAAGAATTAGTGGCTGCAAATTTAACCATTGATAACCTTACTTTGTTTACTTAAACCGGAACTTTCTGCAAAGAATTTCCGAATTTTACCCTTCACATATGAAAAAACTGGTACTTTATTTTATTTTATTCTTGTTTGCTTTTTCCGTTAAGGTGAAAGCACAATTTGAGAATTACGCGGATTCGGTAGTGCAATTGTATGGAGTGGTAATGTCTGCTGATAGCCTGCAAGGGCTGCCTGCTGTAAGTGTAGTGGTAAAAGGCCGCAACCAGGGAACCATATCAAATGACCAGGGAGTTTTTTCAATTGTTGTTTTAAAAGGCGACCAAATAGAATTTACCAGTGTGGGTTACAAGCCTAAATTAGTAACCATTCCTAAAAATTTAGACGGCAATCAGCAAAGCATTATACAATTGATGGTACGAGACACTGTATACCTTGCAGCTACGATTATTAAAAAATATCCTACCCGTCAGGAATTTGCGCGTGATTTTGCAAATGTAAAAGTACCAGATGATCAGGAGGAGATTGCCAGGCAAAATATGTCTGCCGCTAATCGTGCGGCTTTAATGTCTGTATATCCGATGAGTGGGCGTGAAGCAACCAACTATTATTTCAAGCAAAATGAAAGAAAATATTATTCTGCCGGCCAGCTTCCGCCTCAAAACATCTTTAATCCTCTCGCCTGGGCTGAGTTTATAAAAGCCTGGAAACGGGGTGATTTTAAGAGCAAATAATTCAAAATAAAAATCTGTATTTTTTGTTGGGTTTACTGTATTGCTTTGCAGGTTCCTTTCATGACACATTTTTTTTCTTCTACATTTGTAATTCTTCATTAAACGAAAATTATGGATATAAAAAATATTTCGGTAATAGGTGCCGGAACCATGGGAAATGGTATTGCACATGTATTTGCACAAAATGGTTTTAAGGTAAACCTGGTGGATGTTTCGCAAACTCAATTAGATAAAGCTATAAGTACGATCTATAAAAACCTGGACCGGCAGGTGGCCAGGAATAGTATTTCAGAAGAAGAAAAAAATAAAACGATACAAAATATTTCCACTTTCACTTCACTAAAAGAAGGTGTAAAAGAAAGTGATTTGGTGGTAGAAGCTGCTTCAGAAAATATAGATTTGAAATTAAAAATTTTTAAAGAGTTGGATGAATCGACTACTGGAATATGTATTTTGGCTTCCAATACTTCTTCTATTTCCATTACAAAAATTGCTGCCGCTACCAAAAGACCTTCAAAAGTGATCGGGATGCATTTCATGAACCCGGTGCCGGTGATGAAACTGGTGGAAATAATTAATGGTTATTCTACTGACAAAGAAGTTTCAAAAACGATC
Source organism: Bacteroidota bacterium (assembly GCA_028876495.1). Lineage (GTDB taxonomy): Bacteria > Bacteroidota > Bacteroidia > Chitinophagales > Chitinophagaceae > Ginsengibacter. The sequence continues at coordinate 71,993 of JAGWRO010000098.1, read as the reverse complement.
ATTGAACTTTCGAAGCAAATTGGAAAATTTCCTTGTGAAGTAAATGATTATCCTGGTTTTGTGGCCAACAGAATTTTGATGCCAATGATCAATGAAGCGATCTATGCATTATACGAAGGCGTTGCCGGGGTAGAAGAGATCGACACGGTAATGAAACTGGGAATGGCTCACCCAATGGGGCCTTTGCAGTTGGCCGATTTTATTGGCCTTGATGTTTGTTATTCCATTTTAAAAGTTTTGCATGATGGTTTTGGAAATCCAAAATATGCTCCTTGTCCGCTTTTAACCAATATGGTAAATGCCAATAACTTAGGAAAAAAGACCGGCGAAGGTTTTTATAAATATATAGCGGATAGTAAAGATTTGGTGGTGAGTGGCCAGTTTAAATAGAAGAACGGATGCAGCGAATCCAAAGATATGGATGCCTTTATTGAAACGCATTGTTATGAAGACAATTCATTTTGCTTTTCTGCTGTTGATTTTATTTACTTCCTGCAAAAAGAATTCAAATACGGATTGCACTAACGCCATTGTTACGTTTAAAGCTACCAACTGCAAACACGTAGGAGTAATCATTAACGGCACTACTTATCCAACTGACGATTTACCTGATCAATACTCAATTGACGGAAAAAATATTTGTATTGAATACTCAATTTATGATGATCCAGGAATGTGTATGTGTTGCGGCGGAACTTATGTACATGTTATAAAAGTGCATTAATTGGGGGGGTAAATTTTTATCAGAACAGAACAAAAATTCAACAAATAAATTGTATAAAGTACCAAATTTTGGTAACTTTGTTCTATAAATAAAATTAAATGCAACAAAATACATCTGTTTCTCTGGGGAACTATTTTGAAGATTTTGTAGATAGCAAAATTTCTGAAGGACGTTATAAAAACGCTAGTGAAGTGATTCGTGCGGGATTGAGGCTATTGGAAGAAGAAGAAAATAGAACTAAGGTTTTGAAAAAGGCAATTCAGGAGGGAATTGACAGCGGAATTGTTGAAAACTTTAATCCGGGGAAACATCTTCAGCATTTAAAAGCCAGTAAGAAAAAAAATGGCTAATTATTTTTTCTCTAAAAAAGCAGTTGAAGATTTATCCGAAATTTGGAATTATACTTATGATGCCTGGTCTGAAAGTCAGTCTGACAAATACTATAACCTTTTGATCGGTTTCTGTAAGCAAATTGCCGGGGATCCAAAAATTGGGAAAAGTTACGAAGAGATTGATAAAAGTATTTTTGGATATCGTGCAAGTCACCATATTATTTTCTATCGGGTAATAAAAGCGAAAGAAATTGAAGTTGTAAGAATTTTGCATGTAAGAATGGATTTAAAAAACAAAATTCAAGAATTATAAGTGCAGCTTATGAAAAATTAGATTAAAATCCGGCAATCAAAAATGTCAGGAAGAAATTGTTTTTTCTGCATCCCTTAATTTCTTACCAATTTGCCCTGTGAGGATATGCCAGAACATTACAAAATCGCTTCCCAAACTATAAAACGGGTAAACAAAAGTGGCGGGTTTATTTTTTTCGAAAAAGAAATGGCCAAACCATGCAAAACCATATCCGCAAACAGGGATAATAATAAGCCAAAACCATTTACCGGTTAGGATTCCCAAAATGATACAAACGAAAATTAACAGGGTTCCTGTGAAATGCAATCCACGGCTTACCGGGTTTTTGTGTTCCGTTAAATAATATGGATAAAAACTCCAAAATGACTGATATTTCTTTTCCATATATAAATGTAGAAATTTATTTCATTAGATGGAATTCCAAATTTCTGACATCTTTAAAGGCCGATAAAACTTCATTGATTCTATTGCGGGGTATTCCGGTTTGAATGACACAAAATAATTGCATGTCATTTTTTAATACCGTGCAATTAAACTGTTTTATAATGCGCATTACATCGTTCATTTCCGGGTAATTGAACTGAAGTTCATATTTTATTTCCACGGCTTTTTGTACTATGGGTGTGCATTGCAAAACCAACGAAGTGGCCGTTTTGTAAGCGTTGATCAACCCCGGAACGCCCAACAAAGTGCCGCCAAAATATCGAATCACGACAATCAATGTGTCAGTAAGATTTTTTGAATCGATCTGTCCCAAAATCGGTTTTCCCGCTGTTCCCGAAGGCTCTCCATCATCACTTATCCTGAAATTATTTCCATCGGTTCCTATGCGATAAGCAAAACAATGATGCACGGCCTTTGGATGTTCTTTCTTTAACTGCTGCAAATATTTTTTAAAATCATTCGTATTTTTTATAGGAAAAGAATACGCGAGAAATTTACTGCCTCGGTCTTTAAATTCAGCAACGGCCGTACTTTCAACCGTAAAATAATAATCATCTTCTGTCATCGGTCTTTGTTGTTTTGGTAAAAGGAAAGATTTTTTCTGGCTTTTTAAAAAATAAATTTTATTCGTTTCTTACCTTTATTTATTCAATAAAATATTGCTGCAAAGATTCAAATTTTATTGGTAGAAATCGTTTGGTAAAGATTAATTTGCCGCACGACCAGCAGACAAGCAAAAAACAGGAAAAATGAATTTTGAGAATCGTATTGAATTTGCGAGACAACTTGACAAGGAGGATCCGTTAAAAAAATATCGCGACCAATTCTATATTCCCATTCTTAACGGAAAAGAATGCATTTATTTTACCGGCAATTCTTTAGGGCTTCAGCCAAAAAGCGCACAGGATTATGTGCTGGACGAAATGGAAAACTGGGCAAATTATGGCGTGGAAGGGCATTTCCACGGAAAAAATCCCTGGGCCAATTTTCATGATGTTTTTTCAAAAAAATTACAACCAATCCTTGGCGCTTTGCCGGAAGAGATTGTGGTAATGAACACATTAACCTTGAACCTTCATTTGCTGCTGACCACTTTTTACCGACCTGATAAAAAAAGATTTAAGATTATTTGTGAAAACCGTGCATTTACTTCAGATCTGTATGCAATCGATTCGCAGCTAAAACTTCATGACTTCTCTACTGAAGATGCTTTGATAGAAATAAAGCCGCGCGAAGGGGAATATACATTAAGAACTGAAGATATTGTTTCAACCATTAAAGAGAATGCAGCCGAATTGGCGTTGGTACTTTTGGGAGGAATAAATTATTTTACAGGGCAGTTATTTGATATGAAAGCAATAACTGCAGTAGCACACGAAGCTGGCGCTAAATGTGGTTTTGACCTGGCACATGCAGTAGGAAACGTGGCGCTTCAACTTCATGATTGGGATGTTGATTTTGCCTGTTGGTGTTCTTATAAATATTTAAACTCCGGACCAGGCGCTATAGCAGGTGCGTATATACATGTGCGTTATGCTACCGATAAAACGCTTCCCCGGCTTGCCGGCTGGTGGGGATCTGATAAACATGAACGTTTTCAGTTTAAAGACGAATTTAACGCGATACCTACTGCAGAGGGCTGGCAACTGAGCAACGCCAACATTCTCAGTTTGGCGGCACATAAGGCCGCACTAGATATTTTTGAAGAAGCTGGTTTTGAAAAAATTGTTGATAAAGGCAAAAAGTTAAGTGCTTTTCTTATTTTTATTTTAAATGATATCAATAACAGTTCTTCAAAAAAAGTGTTGGAAATACTTACTCCTCAAAATGAAAATGAACATGGATGCCAGGTTTCTATTTTATTACCGGAAAAAGGAAAAGATTTTTTTAATTCTTTAAATAAAAATAGTGTTATTGCAGATTGGCGCGAGCCGAATGTGATTCGGATAACGCCGGTTCCTTTGTATAATACTTTTGAAGAAGTTTTTCGTTTTGGAAAAATTGTAAAAGAGTTTGCTGAATAGGAAATTAATACCATCAATTTAAATAAAAATCTGTAGTATTCCTTTGTTTACTGCAAAAGATGATAAGAAGAAAATATGAACAGAGAATATTTGATACAACAAATACAAGAGAAAAAATCATTTCTCTGCGTTGGTCTTGATACCGATATTGAAAAGATTCCTGCTCATTTGAAAACCCCTGCTGATGCAGTTTTTGAATTCAACAAACAAATTATCGATGCTACCAAAGATCTTTGTGTGGCGTATAAAATCAATACTGCTTTTTATGAAGCGCAGGGAATAAAAGGTTGGGAAGCCATGGAAAAAACGGTAAATTATATTCCGGATACTCATTTTAAAATTGCGGATGCAAAGCGGGGTGATATTGGCAATACTTCGGCTCAATATGCCAAAGCTTTTTTTGAAACCATTGCTTTTGATGCTATTACCGTTGCGCCTTACATGGGAAGTGACAGTGTAAAACCATTTTTAAATTATAAAGATAAATGGACCATTGTTTTAGGGCTCACAAGCAACGAAGGAAGTATCGATTTTGAACAACAAAAAATTGGAGATAACTTTTTATATGAAGAGGTAATTCGCAAAAGCAGCAGTTGGGGCACAAAAGAAAACCTGATGTTTGTGGTAGGTGCAACAAAGGCAACTGATCTTTCTTCAATTCGAAAAATTATTCCTCACCATTTTTTATTAATTCCTGGTGTTGGCGCGCAGGGCGGAAGTCTTGCTGATGTTTGCAAATATGGTTTAAACGATGATTGCGGGCTTTTGATCAATGCTTCACGTGCCATCATTTATGCAGGGAAAAATGAAAATTTTGCAGAAGAGGCGAGGGCAGTTGCGCAAGAATACCAAACAGAAATGAAGGAATATATTTAATCTTATTATTTTGGGGATTTGTAAGTTTTGGAATAGCAAATTTTTAAATTTATAGAATCATTAATTATTTCATTCTAAAATTTGACGTTAAATTTGTAACCTGACACGTTTCATGTTCCATTTAAGTATGATTGTTAGTTTTAGATATAAGGGGCTTAAACTTTTTTATGAAAAGGGCGATGCTTCAAAATTGCAATTTCAACATGTGAGTAAGATCAGGCTAATTTTAACGAGGCTTGATGCCGCAACACTTCCTGAAGAATTGAATGTCCCTGGCTATAGTTTACATCAATTAAAGGGAGAGTTTAAGGGATTCTGGGCTATAAAAATTGATAAGAATTTTAGAATTATTTTTAGAATAGAAAATAAGAATACACTAGATGTAGACTATATTGATTATCATTAAAATCAAAAACTATGGCAATGTTTAATCCGGCGCACCCGGGGGAATTAATCAGGGAAACAATTGATGGTATTTCGGAAGAAACCGGTAAAAAGTTAAGTATTGAAGAAGTTGCTGCCGGTCTTGGAACCACACGGAAAACCTTGTCCGCAATTATAAACGGAAAACAAGCTGTTACACCGGAAATGGCTATAAAACTTGCCACAGGGTTTAGTAATACTACTCCTCAATTCTGGCTTCAGGTGCAGGATAATTTCAATCTGTTTCGGGCAAGAAAAAAGGTTGATACAAAAAAGATAAAAGTATTCTGGAAAGCGGCTGTCTTGTAAAGCCGTGTTTTTGTCTGTTTTTATTTTGCAATTTTGAAGATCTTTCCTTTGATTGATTTTTTGTAATATTTATCATTACCCTTATGTCTGCTGATTTAGACGGAATTATCAGAATATATGACCGCCTTTGTCGAGATTTGTCATAGAACAAAAGTAATGGGAAAATAAGGACCAAACAGATCGCAGATTTTAACAACAGTAAAAATAATAAAGAGGATTTCTTGCCGCATAACCAAAACAATAAATGCCAACAGTAAGAAACATTACCATTAGAAAAGCAGCAAAATATCCCATAGGTTCAATTATCACAACACAAAAGTTGATTTCTTTTAAATGTACATTTCAATTTTCCAAAAATAATTGTTCCTTATTATTCCTTCCCGCATCTTGCCAAATGAAGCCTTATATTTGATAACTTTAAAGGCCATTTGGGTTTAGAAAAAGCAATAAATAAAAAGCGATTTCAACTTTATTATTAATTAATTTTTTATGTCACAGGATCTTTTTCAATCACCTGATTATTTCAATGTGGATGAGTTATTAACCGATGAACAGAAGTTGGTGAGAGAAAGTGTTCGCAATTATGTGAAAAAAGAAATTTCTCCCATTATAGAAGGTTATGCGCAGAAAGCAGAATTTCCTGTTCAGATAGTAAAGCAATTGGGGGAGTTGGGCTGTTTTGGGCCAACCATTCCGCAGGAATATGGTGGCGGTGGGTTGGATTATATTTCTTATGGATTGATGATGCAGGAACTGGAGCGTGGCGATAGTGGCGTGCGCAGCACGGCAAGCGTTCAGGGATCTTTGGTAATGTTTCCAATTTATGCTTACGGCAGCGAAGAGCAGCGAAAAAAATATTTGCCCAAATTGGCAAGTGGCGAATGGCTGGGATGTTTCGGACTTACAGAGCCTGACCATGGAAGTGATCCTTCGGGCATGTTGAGTAATTATAAAAATGCGGGTGACCATGTAATTTTAAACGGAAGTAAAATGTGGATCAGCAATGCGCCTTTTTCACAGGTGGCAGTAGTTTGGGCAAAGGATGAAAGTGGAGAAATTCATGGATTGATTGTCGAGAGAGGAATGGAAGGTTTTACAACGCCAACTACACATGGAAAGTGGAGCCTTCGTACCAGCGCAACCGGCGAGTTGGCTTTTGATAATGTAAAAGTTCCGAAAGAAAATATTTTACCGAACGTAAAGGGATTAAAAGGTCCGTTGAGTTGCCTTACCAAAGCGCGTTATGGAATTGCCTGGGGAACTGTAGGCGCGGCTATGGATTGTTATGATACAGCTTTGCGCTATTCAAAAGAAAGAATCCAGTTTGACCGGCCTATTGGCGGTTTTCAGTTACAACAAAAAAAACTTGCTGAGATGATCACAGAAATCACCAAAGCGCAATTGCTTAACTGGCGTTTGGGGTCTTTAATGAACGAAGAAAAAGCAACACCTCAACAGGTAAGTATGGCAAAAAGGAATTCATGTGAAATCGCAACTGATATTGCCCGTAGCGCGCGGCAAATGCTAGGCGGGATGGGCATCACAGGAGAGTATCCTATTATGCGCCACCTGATGAACCTGGAAAGCGTGATAACTTATGAAGGTACGCATGATGTTCATCTTTTGATAACAGGAATGGATGTTACAGGATTGAATGCATTTAAATAGTTTCTTTATTTTAAAACGAAGGATTTTGAGCGAAAATATTTTTTTAATTGGTTTTATGGGAAGCGGCAAATCTTATTGGGGCCATATTTGGGCACAGGAGGAAGGGTATGCTTTTTATGATCTTGATTCAGAAATCGAAAAAGTTTTTGACTTGCCTGTAGAACAAATTTTTGAAAAACATGGCGAAGACAAGTTTCGTGAAATGGAAAAAGAGCATCTTCGCAGATTTGAAAACCAGGATAAAAAATTGATTGCATGCGGAGGCGGAACACCTTGTTTTTTTGACAATATCGCCTGGATGAAAGAACACGGAATAGTTTTTTATTTAAAAGCTTCCCCTGAATATATTTTGGAAAGAGTAATGACTGAGACTGAAAAGAGGCCGCTATTAAAAAAAGTAAATACTTCAGAATTGTTTTTTTTTATTGAACAAAAATTAAAAGAACGCGAGCCGGTTTATTTACAGGCTGATTATGTTTTAGAAGTAACAGATCTTACAAAAGATTCATTACATTTTTTGCATAAAAAAGCAAAAAGAATTTAATAAAAATTATGCATAAAGGATATATAAAAACGGCAGCTATTTTAGGCGCTCTTTCAGTGGCACTTGGCGCTTTTGCGGCTCACACATTAAGAGGTTCTGTTTCTGATTATGCACTGGAAATATTTGAAACATCTGTTCGATACCAGTTTTATCATGTATTTGCATTATTGGCAGTTGGAATTCTTTATAAGGAATTCCCTAATAAAGCATTGCTTTGGTCCGGAAGATTATTTATTGCCGGAATCATTTTATTTAGTGGTTCGTTATACATTCTTGCAGCCATTAAAGGGGCTGTGGTTCCGGGTTATAATTGGATAGGCGCTATTACTCCTTTTGGTGGCCTATGCTTTATTCTTGGCTGGATTTTTCTTTTTACCGGCTGCAAAAGAAAATAGTTCAGAAAAATTGTTTGACAATTTTGTTAAACAAAGATTTATACAACCAATCGGTTTTGTTTAGATAAAAAAACAATATTCCATTTCCTATCTTTGTTATTCATGGCAACTACCCAAAAAAAGACTAAAAAAACAAAAGCTGCAGATCCTTCTAAAATGAATCCCGATAAAGTGGAAAAAATAGAAGTAAAAAAATTGATTCATGACGAGCGTTCGCATAAAATTGCCGGTGCCGTCCTGATTCTTATCGCCTTTTTGTTGTTTGTTGCGTTTACTTCTTATTTATTTACCTGGCAGCAGGATCAATCAAAAGTCCTGCAGGGAGCAAGCATCTTATTGCCCAGTCATGAGAAGCCAATGGCGAATGCGTTGGGAACTGCCGGCGCTTATTTTTCTGATTTGTTTTTTCGTTCCGGTTTTGGAATTGCTTCCTATTTATTTTGCCTTTTCTTTTTTGTGGTAGGTGTAAATCTCTTTGCGCCAAGGAAAATATTTTCTGTAAAAAGAAATATCCGTTATGTAATCGCCGGCCTTTTGGTAATAAGTGTTTGCGCGTCTTTCTTATTCCATACGCCTCATCCGCGGGCAATAGATGCTACCAGCGCTGAGTTTTTCTGGGGAGGGAAAGTGGGTGATATGATCAATGAATGGTTGCAACAGGAGATTGGTTATTTAGGCACGGCAGCCCTTTTGTTTGTCGGGTTACTTAGTTATATCATTTGGCGTTTTAATCCTTCTTTCAATTTTCATAAAGTAAAAAACCTGAAAGATTCTTTGTTTACTGTAAAAGCAGAAGATTATTTGACCGACAACACTGAAGAAGTTAAAACTTATCCAATTGCACCTTTAACTTCCAATCCGATAAAGGAAGAACCTGCATTTGACCATGAGTTTGGCGTTGTTGAAAAAAATGAAGGACCGGGTGTTACAAATAATTTTCAAAAAGAAGTAAAAAAATCGATTGTAAGAGATAGTGCTCCTGAAAGCGATTTGACATTGGAAGTAAAGAATGCTGAAGCACTTGTTGGAGGAGTAGTAGAAAGCGCTCAGATAAATCCTAAAGTTCAACAGCAGCCCTACGATCCGATCCTTGATCTTAGAAATTACAAATATCCAACTCTTGATTTGTTAGAAAATCATGGGAGTGATAAAATTGTTCAGGATGTTTCTGAACTGGAAGAAAATAAAAACCAGATCATTCATACACTGAGGAATTATGATATAGAAATTCAAAAAATATTTGCAACCGTTGGTCCTACAGTTACGCTTTATGAAATTATACCCGCACCGGGAGTCAGGATTTCACGTATTAAAAACCTGGAAGATGATATTGCCTTAAGCCTTGCTGCGCTTGGCATTCGTATTATTGCGCCCATTCCTGGTAAAGGAACTATTGGTATAGAAGTACCTAATTTTAAGAAGACGGTGGTGAGTATGAAAACACTATTGAATTCTGACAAATTTATTAACAGCAAATACACCTTACCCATTGCAATTGGCAAAAAGATCGATAATGAAAACTTTATCGTAGATCTTACTTCCATGCCGCATTTGCTGATGGCGGGGGCTACCGGCCAGGGTAAATCGGTTGGTTTAAATGCGATTCTTGTCTCTCTCTTATATAAAAAACATCCTTCCCAATTAAAGCTTGTTTTAATAGATCCCAAGAAAGTTGAATTGAGTATTTATAAAAGTATTGAAAAACATTTCCTTGCAAAATTACCGGGCGAGGAAGACGCGATAATTACAGATACCAAAAAAGTGATTCATACTTTAAATGCGCTTTGTATCGAAATGGACAACCGTTATGATCTCTTAAAAGAAGCAGGAACAAGGAATATAAAAGAATACAATCAAAAATTTGTAAGCAGAAAATTAAATCCTGAAAAAGGACACCAGTTTTTGCCATTTATTGTTTTGGTTATAGATGAGTTTGCTGACTTGATAATGACGGCAGGAAAGGAAGTGGAAATGCCAATTGCTCGTTTGGCTCAGCTTGCAAGAGCTGTCGGCATCCACCTTATCATTGCCACACAGCGCCCGTCAGTGAATATTATTACCGGTACCATCAAAGCAAATTTCCCTGCACGTATTGCGTTTAAGGTGAGCAGTAAAATTGACAGCCGCACTATTCTGGATATTGGCGGTGCAGAACAATTGATTGGGAAGGGAGATATGTTAATCAGCTATAATGGGGATCTTACAAGGCTTCAATGTGCATTTGTAGATACGCCTGAAGTGGATAAGATTACGGATTTTATTGGTGAGCAACAAGGTTATACCGAAGCATTTATGTTGCCGGAATATGTAGATGAAAAAGAATTTGAAAACAAATCTTTCGACGCTATGGATCGCGATCCGCTTTTTGAAGATGCAGCAAAACTCATTGTTCAAAGCCAAAGCGGAAGTACCTCGTTATTACAGCGAAGAATGAAACTGGGATACAATCGTGCAGGCCGGTTGATGGATCAATTGGAAGCAGCGGGAATAGTAGGCCCGAACCAGGGAAGTAAAGTGCGTGATGTAATGGTAAAGACGGATGCTGAACTTCAGCAGTTTTTTAATGAACAATAAACAGTAAACGAGGAAAAAGACTGAATTTCTATTTTTGCATGGCTGCTGCTTCAATCTCATCAAATATAATTCCGCTGTGGCTTTCATTATAAATACATTCGCCGTTATTTATTACCAGCACCTGCGGGGATTGATGGGAAACACCAAAGTCACTGGCAATTCTATTAGATATATTTCTATGCCTTATCAAATCAAGAATATAGAAATTAACTCCCTCAGGAGCTTCCTTTCTATCAAGTCGATTCTTAGCCATACTGCTTACCGCACAACGGGTGCTGTGTTTAAAGATTACTTGTGGAATAGTATTTGAATTTGCAACGATTTCGTCAAGTTGCTTTTCATCTTGCAATGGAATCCAGTTCATACTTTTTCAAAAAAAGAATATTAATGAATAATACCTTCAGTCATCGGACATCCGGTTTTGCGAGAACTGCTGCAGGAAGACATGGTAAAAACCAAAAGGCAAATAAATACCAGCAGAAGAAACAATTTTTTCATAGATAATGGTTTAATGGATATTATTTTGCAAATTTAAAACAACGATTTTAATGTAAATAAGTAAAAACCAATTATATTTCGAACTTTAGCATTAATTAACGTAAAATAGATTTAAAAATTATGCGTATCCATTTTATTTCCATAGGAGGAAGTGTAATGCACCAGTTGGCTATTGCCTTAAAGCGCAAAGGTTATGAGGTAACAGGTAGTGATGATGAGATATTTGAACCGGCAGCCGGTAATCTTAAAAAAGAAGGACTGTTGCCCGCAAGGAATGGCTGGTTTCCCGGGTTGGTTACAAAAGATATTAATGCTGTTATATTAGGTATGCATGCAAAACAAGACAATCCTGAACTTGCAAAAGCGAAAGAGCTGGGTTTAAAAATTTATTCGTTCCCCGAATATATTTTTCATGAAAGCCTTCATAAAAAGAGAATAGCCGTGGGAGGAAGCCATGGTAAAACTACCACTACCGCTATGATCATGCATGCATTAAAAAATATGAATTTTGATTTTGATTACTTAGTAGGTGCTTCATTGTACGGGTTTGATCAAAGTGTAAAAATAACCGATGCGCCGGTTATCGTTTGCGAGGCTGATGAATATCCGGCTAGTACGATAGAAAGAAGGCCTAAATTTCATTTTCTCTTTCCTCATATTGCTGTATTAACCGGTATTGCATGGGATCATATCAATGTGTTCCCCACTTTTGATTTTTACCTGGAACAGTTTGTTATTTTCATTAATAAATTTAAAAAAAATGGCTTTTTAATCTATAATGAAACCGATGAGGTATTGAAAGACCTTGTTGAAAAGAATGCAAGGAAAGACCTGAATTATATTCCTTACTCACTTCCGCAGCATACGATCGTAAATGGAATTACAACAGTAGATGTAGGAAATTCAAAAACAGATTTAAAAGTTTTTGGTAACCATAATCTTTTAAATTTGCAGGCCGCTTATCTGGTATGTAAAGAATTGGGAATGGAAGACGAAGCATTTGCAAAGGCAATTGCAACCTTTGAGGGAGCGGCAAAAAGGCTTGAATTAGTTGCGCAAAAAAATAATTGTAATATTTACAGGGATTTTGCGCATGCGCCAAGCAAAGTGAAAGCGAGTATTAACGCGGTAAAAGAGCAATTTCCTGATAAAAAATTAATTGCCGTATTGGAATTGCATACATTTAGCAGCCTCGATAAAAATTTTATGTCAGAGTATAAAGGAGCGATGGATAAGGCGGATGAAGCTATTATTTTTTACAGTAAACACGCGCTTGAATTGAAAAGAATGAATTTTTTAGAACCTGAGGTAGTGAAAAATGGTTTTCAAAAAGAAAACCTGGAAGTAATAACGGAAAGAAAAAATTTAGAAGAAAAATTAAAAAGTTATAGTTTTAATAATACGAACTTTCTATTTATGAGCAGTGGCAACTATGATGGAATGAATATTTTGACCACTTTAAACATATAATCTTAAACTTTTAATCCAATATGGCATTACAATTATCGCGACCAATCGTATTTATTGACCTTGAAACTACCGGGATGAACATTGCAATTGACCGGATCGTTGAGATTGCGATTATTAAAATTTTACCGGATAAGACAAAAGTGGTAAAGCACAAATTGATAAATCCGCAAATGCCCATCCCCCAAGTTAGCAGTGATATTCATGGAATTACAGATGATAAAGTAAAAGATGCGCCTACTTTTAAAGAAATAGCAAATGAACTGAAACAGTTTATTGATAATGCGGATCTTTCAGGTTATAATTCCAACAGGTTTGATATTCCATTATTAATGGAAGAATTTTTAAGGGCTGGTATTTCTTTGGATATGACAGACAGAAGAATGTTGGATGTACAAACAATTTTTCACATGATGGAAAAAAGGACACTGGCAGCGGCTTATAAGTTTTATTGTGAGAAGGAATTGATAGATGCACACTCAGCCGAAGTTGATGCCACCGCAACCTGGGAAATTCTGGAAGCCCAGTTGGAAAGATACGAGCATTTGGGAGAGACACTTGATACAGTACTTCAATTTACAGGAGAAGAAAAATATGTTGATTTTGCACGTAGATTTGTAATCGAAAATGACGTGGAAGTATTTAATTTTGGCAAACATAAAGGCCGTAGTGTTGCGCAGGTTTTGAAGGCTGAACCTCAATACTATGATTGGATGATGAAGGGAGATTTTCCGTTACATACGAAACAAAAATTAACGGAAATTTTCAATCGTACCCTCCTAAAGAAATAAACCGCTTAAACCGTTTTTGAAAAACGATAACAAATAAAATAGTAATTTCATTTCAAATACAGAGCCATATTTGGAAAAACTTCTAATTGTACCTACTTATAATGAAAGGGAAAATGTTCGTCTCTTACTGAAAACCGTATTTGATCTACAGCAAGATTTCCACATTCTTATTATTGATGACAGTTCGCCTGATGGGACTGCTGAAATTGTAAAAACCCTTTTTGCTAATTATCCGGGAAAATTATTTTTGGAAGAAAGAAGAGGGAAATTGGGCCTTGGTACCGCTTATATTCATGGATTTAAATGGGCTATGGACAGAGGGTATCGTTTTATTTTTGAAATGGATTGTGATTTTTCGCATAACCCAAAAGATTTAGATAAATTATACCGGGCCTGTAAATATGAGGGTGCTGATGTAGCTGTTGGTTCCCGTTATGTGAGAGGTGGTAAAGTAGAAAACTGGCCGGCCCTGAGGATAGGTATTTCTAAGGGTGCGTCCATTTATACAAGGCTGATAACTTTTATGCCGATAAAAGATCCTACAGCCGGTTTTGTATGTTACAGAAATTACGTTTTAGAAGCCATAAATTTCGATAAAATCAGTTTTGTGGGATATGCTTTCCAGATAGAAATGAAATTTGCTACATGGAAACTTGGTTTTAAAATAAAAGAAGTTCCGATCACTTTTATAGACCGCCAATATGGTGTTTCAAAAATGAATAAAGGGATAGTTAAAGAAGGAATATTTGGCGTATTGAAGTTGAAGTGGATGAGCATGTTTAAAAACTATCGCAGGCGGGTAAAGAATTATGATACTCTTTTTAAAAAGGAACCTCAGTTAACAATTGTTGAAGAAAACGGCACCTCCGGCTAATTCCTTTTTAAATAATTTACTTTCCCTTAAAAGCCGGATGATATTGTTGCAAAGTATCTCTTAAATATTCCCGGTCAAGATGCGTATAAATTTCAGTAGTAGTAATGCTTTCATGACCCAGCATTTCCTGCACCGCCCTAAGATCTGCACCTCCTTCTACAAGATGAGTAGCAAAAGAGTGCCGAAAGGTATGTGGTGAAATGCTTTTGGAAATTCCCGCTTTTTTCGCTGCTTCTTTTATGATCATAAATATCATAACACGCGAAAGCTTTCTTCCTCTTCTGTTTAAAAAAACAGCATCTTCATTTCCTGGTATAACTTCCATGTGTACCCGAATATTTTCGAGGTAGATCATTATATATTTAATAGCCGAACTGCCAATTGGAACCAGCCTTTCTTTATCTCCTTTGCCTGTAATGCGCACATATCCAACATCAAAATAAAGACAAGATAACTTTAAATTCACCAGTTCAGAAACCCGTAAGCCACAACTATAAAGGGTTTCAATGATCGCTTTATTTCTCATTCCTTCCTGGGTACTTAAATCGATGGCTGAAATTATTTTTTCTATCTCATTATAACTTAATGTGTCAGGAAGATGCCTGGCAAGTTTGGGCGCTTCCAATAATGCCGTGGGATCGGTTTGGGAAATTTGTTCCTGTATACAAAACTTATAAAAACTGCGCAATCCGGAAATTATTCGCGCCTGCGATGCGGGTGTCATTCCTAATTCGTTGATCCATTTTAAAAAACTTTCAAAATCAATTAGTTCAATTTCTTTCGGGCTTTTTTCTCCTTTACTTATTACAAGAAATTGAGTGAATTTTTCAATATCATGTACATAAGCTTCCACGGAATTTTCTGATAAAGATTTTTCCAGTTGTAAATAAGCTTTGAACCCTTTTTTATATGCTTCCCACATTAAAGCTGCTTTTTAAGAAATTGAATTATTTGTTGATTTACTGTATAAAATAAAGTTGATTAAGACGAATTGTTTCTGTGAAATTAAATTAAAATAGCACTACTTTTACTGCCTTAAAAATCCGCCATTCGCTTTCTACCTTTTATTTCATGGAAACTATTAACTTAAAAAAACTAAAAAAGAAATTCGACCTTAACCGAAGATCATTGAGATATTTCATCACACGCACTGAAAATAATCCGCCTAAAAATCTGGATGTGTTGATGGAAGATATCGAAAAAAAGGTTTGGAAAGAAGTGAGCTGTTTAAGTTGCGCTAATTGTTGCAAGGTAATGAGCCCTACCTATACAAATGCGGATATAAAAAGAATATCGGCACACCTGGGAATGCGGCCAAAAGATTTTAAAGAAAAATGGTTGTATCGTGAAAAAAAAGACAACGACTGGATGAACCGTTCGCAACCTTGCCAGTTCCTCGATATGAAAACCAACATGTGTACGATTTATGAAATACGGCCGGCAGATTGTGCTGATTTCCCTCACTTCCACAAACGCCCGGCTACTGATTATTTTTATATTCACAGCCAGAATATTGAATATTGTCCTGCCACCATGTTGATGGTTGAAAAAATGAAAGAAAAATTAAAGGCTTAATTCCTCTTATCCATTTTTTTAAGTTCCCCGAAGGAAATATCCAATAATTCAAACGAGGAAGAATTGGGAAGATAAAAGTGCCACCATTCTGTACTCAACTGCTTAAAGCCATTTTCTTCCATTACTCTCTTTAGTAAATTTCTGTGCTTAAGTACTTCTGCCTGAAGACCTGTAAAATCGGGATGAGCCGTGTCACTAAAGTTATCGAATCCGGTTCCCATGGGTAACTCTTTGCCTGTTTTCAAATCAATCAAAGTTAAATCAACAGCAGCCCCGCGATTATGACCACTTCCTTTTGCCGGATCTGCAGCATATCGGTCGTCTTTTACTTTTTCCCACATTTTCTCTGTTATTGAATAAGGCCTGTAGGCATCAAAAATCTTCACTGATAAATTTTGTTTCTTAAGTTCTTCAACCACCTTCTTTAAATTCACCGCTGCTGGTTTACGCAAAAAGGTGGTTTTTATCGGAGGGTACAATTTCTGGTGCATAAAGTTTTGAATAGTAGCATATTTTAAATCCAACTTGATTGAAGGAATAAAATTTTGTAGGTTTACCATATCATTTGCAGGATCTTCTTCAATTTCTTTTTGCAAAATTTTGGTGTTGTTTATTATATGCAATCCATACTTATTACCTATTTTTGATTGAGCTGAAACAATGTTGAACCCTGTAAAATTGATAAAGAAAACTATTACAGCTATTTTAATACAATATTTTATTTTATAAATCCTGTTCATCCTTTTATAAGTTTAAAAGCTAAAGCTATCTATGCTTCATAAATTGAATTCTATAAAAATACTTTTAATTCTGATAACGCTTTGCTTCTTTGTGGCATGTAATAATCACAAGACGATAAAGCAAAAAGAAATTGTGAAGGTTCCGGAAAAAATGGATGACCAGATTTCTGATAATATCAAATCTGTTCTCGATTTTGCAAGCACCTCCAATGGAAGTATCGGTGACTCTATACAACTTGCACAATTCAAATTTGTAAATGCATTTTACAGTAAAAATGATTTTAAAGGAGTTTGGAGTAAAACTGAAACCTGGAATCCCATAGCTGACTCAATGTTTCAGTTTATAAAAAAATCAAAGTATTACGGTTTGTATCCTGAAGATTATCATTTCAACGAATTGAAAAAATTGAGATCAAAAATTGAAACTGATTCATTGACAAGAATGGATGCTGTAGTATGGACAAGGGCAGACCTGATGCTGACAGATGCTTTTATGAAAACGTTGAAAGACTTAAAAGAAGGAAGATTACTGGATGATAGTGTTTCAATTGTTTCGAAGGAAAATGCAGCAGACTCTTTTTTTATTCCAAAATTTAATGAAGCTCTTGCATCAGGTAATCTTACTGCAACTTTTGACAGCGTTGAACCTAAGAATATTTATTATGCTTCTTTAAAAGAAATGCTGCCGGATTTTGTTGATAATATGGATACTCAAAAATATGCTTATATAAATTTTCCATACATCGATACTTTGCAATTTTATAAAGATCTTCATAAGCGTTTGTTGCAATCCGGCATTGGAAGCGATTCAACAGAATTGCCCGATTCTGTCACCCTGAGTAAAGAAATAAAAAAATACCAGAAAAAACATAAACTTACTGCAGATGGTAAGGTTGGTGAGCAAACAGTTAGTTCTTTAAATTCTTATGATTATGAAAAATTCAGGAGAATTGCGGTTACGCTTGACCGTTACAAAGAACTTCCTCAACTTCCTGAAAAATACCTGATGGTGAATATCCCGGCTTTTGGGTTAAGGGTCTGGGATAATGATAGTGTAGTGGTAGAATCAAAAGTGATTGTGGGAAAACCGACAACTCCTACGCCTCTTCTTACATCAGCCATTTCTAACATGGTTACATATCCCAATTGGACAATACCTGAAAGTATTATTAAAAAGGATATTCTGCCTGCTTTAAAAGTGAACCCTGGATATCTTGCTGCCAAAGGGTTTGTATTGGTAGATTATCACGGAAATCAGGTTGACCCTTACAAAGTGAAATGGGCAAAATACACAAACGGTATTCCATGGAAAATTGTTCAGCTAAGTGGGTATGAAAATGCGCTAGGCATTTTTAAATTTAATTTTAGTAATCCATACTTTGTGTATCTGCACGATACCAACCAACGTTATTTATTCTCGAATACATATCGCGCTTTAAGTCACGGCTGTGTGCGGGTCCAAAATTGGGAGGCAGTGGCTTTTTACATTGCTAAAAACGATAGCCTTGCCACCAAAAAAGGTCAGCGTGTTTCTTACAATGCTGATTCCATTAAAACCTGGGTTGCCAATGAAGATAGAAAGACAATTATAGTAAAAAAACGATTGCCGCTTTATATAGAATATTTTACCTGTGATGCAACAAATAATAAAATTGTTTTTTACGATGATATTTATAATAAAGACCAATTTTTAGAAGAGAAATTTTTTGCGGATAAATCATTTTAAATTACCATGAGCGTAAAGGTTAAAGGAAATATTGTTGATTTAAAATCGAAAGAAATATTTTATGGTGAAGTAACTGTTGCACAGGGGAAAATTCAATCTGTCGAAAAACTGGGTGATACCCCGAAAGATGGTCCTTTTATAATGCCCGGCTTTATTGATGCCCATGTACACATAGAAAGTTCAATGCTTATTCCGTCAGAATTTGCAAAACTGGCGGTCGTTCATGGTACCGTGGCAACGATTAGTGATCCTCATGAAATTGCCAATGTTTGTGGAATAGAAGGCGTTGAATATATGATCGAAAATGGCAAGACAGTTCCTTTTAAATTCAATTTTGGCGCGCCAAGTTGTGTGCCGGCAACTGTTTTTGAAACTGCCGGAGCTATGCTTGCTGCTGCTGCAGTAGATAAGCTTTTAGCTAAAAATGAAATTCTTTATTTAAGTGAAATGATGAATTTTCCGGGAGTGTTAAATAATGACGAAGAAGTTTTTTCTAAAATTGATTCAGCCAAAAAATATAATAAGCCTGTTGATGGACATGCGCCGGGATTAATGGGTGAAGATGCTAAAAAATATATTGAAGCCGGCATCAGTACTGATCATGAATGTTTCACTGCAGAAGAAGCCTTGGGTAAATTAAAGTATGGAATGAAAATCCTGATTCGGGAAGGAAGTGCGGCAAAAAATTTTGAAGCCTTAATTGATTTGCTGAACGATCATGAAGATGAAATCATGTTTTGTAGTGATGATAAACATCCGGATAATTTGGTGAAAAGCCATATCAATGAACTTTGCAGGAGAGCGGTTGCAAAAGGAATTGATGTTTTCAAAGTGCTGAAAGCGTCTTGTATAAATCCTGTTGAACATTACAGAATGAATGTTGGTTTATTAAAAGAAGGTGATCCTGCTGATATTATTGTGGTAGAAAACTTAAAAGATTTTAAAGTAAAAGCTACATATATAAATGGTGAGTTGGTTGCGGAAAACGGAGTGTCAAAAATAAAAACCAAACCTGCTTCAGTAATTAATAATTTTAACTGTTCGAAGAAAAAGCCGAAAGATTTTAAGATTTCAAATACTGATTTTAGCGGGGATGTAATAGAGGCATTGGATGGGCAGTTAATTACGAATAAGCTTTCTGTTTCTCCTAAATCTGTGAACGGTTTTTATGAAAGTGATATTGAAAAGGATATTTTAAAAATGGCTGTAATCAACCGTTATCATGATGCGCTTGTTTCTATAGCTTTCATAAAAAACTTTGGCTTAAAAAATGGCGCTATTGCTTCATCAGTCGCCCACGACAGTCATAATATTATTACTGTGGGTGTAGATGATGAAAGTATTTGCGAAGCAGTAAATTTAATTATTGAAAAGAAAGGTGGAGTGAGTGTTGCTGATTTTTCCAATCCTTCTTTTAATCAAATTTTGCCTTTGCCCGTTGCAGGATTAATGAGTGATGAAGATGGTTACAAAGTGGCTGAGATGTACACAAATATTGATGCTGCAGCAAAAGAACTCGGCTCTCAATTATCGGCACCTTTTATGACTTTATCTTTTATGGCGTTGCTGGTAATTCCTCATTTAAAATTGAGTGACAAGGGATTATTTGATGGTGATTCTTTTAAATTATTGAACACTTTATCATAGTAATCGAACAAATAGTTAGGATTTTTATTTAAAGATATTACACCCGCTTAATATATAAATTGGATGATCAATTTTAAACGCTTAAACCATATACAGATCTGCATTCCCGTTGGAAAAGAAATGGAAGCAAGAAGATTTTATACGGATATTCTCGGGCTTAAGGAAATTCCGAAACCTAAAGAATTAATCCCTAACGGAGGTCTTTGGTACCAGGTTGCCGATATTCAATTTCATATTGGAACAGAAAATGAAATTAATAAATCTAAACGCCACCCTGCATTTGAAATTGGAAATTTGACTGAGGCAAGAGAAATTCTGGAAAGAAATGATGTAAAAATTAAAGAGGAAATTCAGATTCCGGGACAGGAACGCTTTTCTTTTTTTGACCCTTTTGGAAACCGCATTGAATTGCTGGTGAACAAATAACAAATAAAGATTTTTATTCCATTTCCTGTGCCCATTTGTCTCTTTCATCAGGGCTAAATTTCCAGGGCGCAAAATTGTTCTCAACATTGCTGAACATGGCATTCCATTCAGCAGGGGCATTACTTTCTTCCATGATCAAAGCCCGGCGTAGAGAAAAAATTATATCCAAAGGATTAATACTAACAGGGCATTCTTCAACGCAGGCATTACAGGAAGTGCAGGCGCGCAATTCTTCAACGGTAATATAATTATGTACTAAAGTTTTACCATCGTCCTTAAAACTTCCATTGGCTTTAATATTATTTCGAACCTCGTGCATCCGGTCACGTGTGTCCATCATTATTTTTCGCGGGCTTAATAATTTGCCGGTAATATTTGCCGGGCATGCTGCTGTGCATCTTCCGCATTCTGTGCAGGTATAAGCGTCCAGTAAATTTTTCCATTTAAGATCAAAAATATCTTTAGCGCCGAAAGACATTTTATTTTGCGTTTGCTCTGCCCCGTTAGCAGGTGCAAGTTCGGGTTTGAACATGTATTGAACTTCCTGTTCCACATTTTTCATATTTCTCATTTCGCCTTTCGGAATGATCCGCTTATAATAAGTGTTGGGAAACGCCAATAAAATATGAAAGTGCTTACTGTAAGGCACATAATTTAAAAAAGCAAAGATGCCTGTGATGTGCAGCCACCAACAAGCCCGTTCAATTGCAATAAGGGTTGCTGGTTTCAGATGTTGAAGTGATTGCGCAAGCCATCCTGAAAAAATATAACTTCCATGATCTGCATAATGCGGATTTCCTTGCAATTGCAGAGCACGATCTGCTGAATTCATTGTAAGAAACAAACTCATTAATATGATTTCAGTAATAAGGATCAAATTGGCATCTGTGCGTGGCCAGCCGTCGAGTTCGTGGCTAATAAACCTTCTGAGTTTTAAAATGTTTCTTCTTACCAGGAAGATCACACAAGCTAATAATACCCCAAGAGCAAGTACTTCAAAAAAGTCGATTACAAAAGTGTAAAAACCACCAAGTAGATTGGCAAACAACCTGTGCGTACCTAAAATGCCATCAAGAATGATTTCTAAAATTTCTATATTGATAATAATAAAGCCAGCATAGATTACGAAATGCATGATACCTACCAAAGGATATCGAAACATTTTTTTTTGCCCCAAAGCCAGCAGCATTACATTTCTCCAGCGTTCACTTTTATGGTCAGAAAGGTTTTCATCCTGACCTAAATTGATATTCGCTCTTATCTCTTTTACTTTTCGCCAAAAAAGAAATACAGCAAAGCCAACAAGGCTAATAAATAATATTTGCTGTACAAGTTGCATAAAAAAAGATTATTGCTAAGATAAACAAATATGTGAACCACCAATTAGGAGGAAATGAAATCTACCGACAGGTAAGTAACACTTTTACAGATGGGATACCTTTTAAGCTTTAAAAATTGTAAATTGCTTTTTCTAAAAAATCTTTTATTATGGCTGCTCATCTTATATTAACCAGGGAAATTGCTTACAGAAAACTTCAACGAATGGCTTATGAAATTGCGGAGCGAAACATAAATGAAGAGCAAATAATTCTTGCGGGTATTAAAGAGAATGGTACGATTATTTCTAAAATTCTTTATTCTTTTTTGAAGGATATTTTTAAAGGAAAAATTTCAATTATTGAGATCACGATTGATAAAAAAAATCCTAAAAATATATCGCTTTCAGAAGAAATTAATTTTGATGAAAAAGTGATTATTGTTGTGGACGATGTAGCTAATAGTGGAAGAACCTTGTTGTATGCGTTAAAACCTTTCCTTCATTTTTATCCGAAGAAAATACAAACACTTGTGCTGGTTGAAAGAAGTTATAAAGAATTTCCGGTTGCTACGGATTATGTGGGACTTTCTGTTTCTACTGCTCTTACAGAAAAAATAATTGTAGAAACCAGTAATAATGAAATTGAAGGAGCCAGCTTAATTACGGGCTAATGTGAATAGATTTATCGTAAAAATTTTGAGATTATAATAAATGCAATCAGGATAAAAATGATAATTAATGTAATTGCCACATACATCCATCGCATCTCTTTCAGGCGACGCCTGGCTTTTGCAACTTTCTTTTTTTGCAATTGCTTTTGTAGTTTCCGATTCAACTCTTCCGCAAAATCAAGGGGATCTTTTTTGTTTTTGAATTGCTGAAGTCCTTCAACGGCATCACTTTCAAGCTCCGAATCCAAGAGGGTCTTTTCAAATTCATGTTTTTCTTCAGCGGATAATTTATCGCTGAGATAATCCATCAACTTTTGATTGTCGATATCTTTATTGCTGTTTGATAATATGTTTAATAAATCATCATTCATTCTCTAATTTCCATTATGGATTATTTTCTATTAATAATTTTAAATTTCTTTTCCCATTTTGGAGATAACTTTTAACCTGCATCAATGTAAAACCTGTAATTTCTGCAACTTCTGAATAAGATTTTTTCTGAAGGTAGAATAATTTCACACATACTTTTTGGTCAGGATTTAATTTATTTAATGCTGATTCCATTCTTTGTAAAAGTGCATCTTTTTCAAGCAGCTTTTTTTTATCTGACTCTGCATTTGTTGCCGATGCCAAATGTTCGTTCAATTCTAGTGTTGTCTTTTTGTGGTCGCGCAATTTCACCAGGCAATGATTTCTTGCAATCATATAAATCCAGCTTTTAAAATAATCTACTTTGTATTTGCGTAATTCATTGATAACTTTCAAAAATATCTGCTGTACACAATCACGGGCATCTTCTTCATTTTTTAAATATTTCATGCAAACCCCCAACAGCAATAGTGTATATCGGGGCAGCAAAATACCCAGCCATTTGTTATCATGATCTTGGTAAAAATTTTGCAGCAGTTCTGCATCGGTAATATGGTCGTACTTTCCAGGTTGCAAAAATGTTTTCCTTTTTTAGTAAGATGTAAACTTAATAAATTTCCATAAGTTACATTTGCAAAAAACCTGGTAGATTTTATGGAATATATGGTGTGTTGTGTGCCGGTAAGCCCCATGAGAGCTGAGGCGTCGCATAAATCTGAAATGGTGTCCCAACAATTGTTTGGCGAAAAGTCATTCATACTTGAACGAACTGCGGATTGGATAAAAATACAATTGCGATATGATGGTTACCAGGGTTGGGTACAACAAAGCCATTTGGTTGAAATTGATGAAGAGATTTATCTGAAGTCCGATAAAGATCTTACCGCTGAATTACTGAATGAAGTAGATTATAACGGACATTTGATGTATGTGCCAATGGGAAGTGCGCTGAGTGCTTTCAAAAACGGAATGGCCTTCTGGCGTAGAAATTCTGTTCATTTTAAAGGAAAAGTTTGGAATCCTGAAGAAATAAAGATCAGCCCAAAACTAATTAAACAAGTGGCATTTAAATTTTTAAACACTTCTTATTTGTGGGGAGGAAAATCTGTTTTTGGAATTGATTGCAGCGGCTATGCACAGATGACTTATAAATTCCTGAACACTTATATTCCGAGAGATGCATGGCAACAGGCAGAACAAGGAACCACTGTTAATTTTTTGCAGGAAGCGCATTGCGGGGATCTTGCTTTTTTTGATAATGAAGAAGGGAGAATTGTTCATGTAGGTATTTTATTGAACGATCATGAAATCATTCATTCTGCAGGAAAAGTGCGGATTGATAAAATAGATACACAAGGAATTTTAAATCTTGAAACCAAACAGCGTACTCATAAACTGCGTATCATTAAAAGGTATTTTTGATAAAATAAAAACCAGGTTTATTTGTTGGTTTACTGTTAACCTAATCGTTTTCCAACAAGTTTTGCTCATCCAACAAGTTGAGATCTATTGCATCCATCCCTGATATTCCTTCGATGGAACCCTTTACATGTGCAGCATTTAGTAAAACTTTTTCCAATTGCTTTTCGCGTGCTTTCCATAATTTTTCCATAGCATTTCTTTCATTAATAATGCTCATTTTCATTGCTGCAAATCCTTCTCTTATTGCTTTCCATTGTTCACTGAATTCGTTGCTGGTAAGGTAATCGTACAGCAGGTGCATTTTGTCTCCTTTGTTTTCGTGATTTTTTGAGGAGATATGTAGCCTCATAATTCCGTCGCGCAGTACAGTGGCAAGCGGCTTTACGTCAGAAAAAGTACAGACCCAAACGCCATCTTTCAAATCAAAATATTCAAGGTCTTTGGGCATGGTTTTGGTCACCAGCACTGCAATATCTGCTCCGGTGCTTCGCATATCCGCTTTTAGTTTTTCAATCCAGTCGCCAACAAAATCTTTGGTGCGCTTGCTTTCATAAATAATTTTGCCACATTCCTGGCCAAAATTATTTCTTACCAGTTGAATACAATCAGCACCCCTGATTCCTTTTCCAACTTCAGAAATCACATCAAACGGAAAGGTGTTTCCCAATATTTCTTCAAGCGCCAGTTCCTGTACTTCTCCCTGCAATTGCATAGAAACCTGGTCCTGCTTTCGTTTCATTTCTTCCACCAGTTTCTTATTGTCATTCAATTGCTTTTCAAGTTCTTTTATTTTTAAAGAATGCTCTGTTTCTTTTATTTCGTTTTTTTCTTTTTCCTGTTTTCTGATCTGTTCAATTAAAAATTGTCTTTCTGCCGCAAGCTTTTTTTCCAATTGAATTTCCATTTCCTCAGCCTGAATTTTCAACTCTTTTTCTTTTTTCAAAAATTCAAGTTCTTTTTGTCTTGCCGATTTTAATTTTTCTTCGTTATCACTATTGGCTTCCTGCAAAAGTTTCAACTGGTTTTCAAAATCGTTGCTGATGGATTTTCTTAGTTTTTCCTGCAACTCATTTTGCATTTTAAGCTTTTCTTTCTCCATTCTTTCTGCAAACAATTCATTTTCTTTTTCTTTCTTTTTCTCAAACGCTTGTTGCTGTTCTTCCAGTAGCTTTTGTTGGGTAGAAAATTGCGCTAATAATTTTTGGCGATTCTGGTTAAATTTTTCCTGGTATTCTTTTTCCAGCGACTTTGCGATCGCGTCTTCGGGTGCAAATTCATGATGACAATTAGGGCAGGTAATTAAGGTAGCCATTATCTTTTTTGCGGGTTAAGGTACAAGTAATTTTTAAAAAAATATGGCTTGATATTTTAAAAATGAATACCGCTATTTAGGCTTTGTATTTCTTTACTTGTTTTGAAATAATTGTATTGCAACAAATAAAATTATTTATTCAAATGATTTTATATAAAATATTAAATGTATACTTGTAAATAATTATATGGCATTTGTTTCTTAAATGTCTATGATTCCATCCCCTTTCGAAAGCTTGTAAATAATATCCTAATTATTATTTAATAACTAAAACTATTGTTATGGGAAATTTATTCGGATTTCAGGGACTATTAGGAAGAACTTTTTTGAAAAAGATAATTAGTCACCAGCTGATTTATTTAAGTACATTTTTCTTTTCAGTCAGCAGTGTTGAAACAAAAGCTCAGGTTATTAAATGGGATTTCGACAGTGGAAGCGGAACGGATATGCCCTTAGTTACAACGCCTAATGTAGCAACATCCGCTTTGTCTCTGGGAAATAATAACGGAAGCACGACCTTAATTACTACGACATCCTCCTCAACTGGCTATACATCTTCCTCAGGATATTATAACGCCCAGGCTGCTGCAGTACCGGATATTTTTAACCAGTTAACGAGTAGCTATTTTGAATTTACTTTAACTCCGGCTCAGGGATATTCGGTAGCTGTAACTGCAGTTAACTTTGGTTCAAGATCTACAGGCACAGGGCCACAGGCGTATTCGATAAGGTCTTCAATTGATTCTTATAATTCGGATATTGTCGCAAAATCTTTACCTGCAGATTCGAAATGGTATCTTTATCAGAATACCAGCCTTGCCGTTTCGTCTACGTCACCGATTACTTTTAGAATTTACGGATATAACGGTTCCGGTTCCAGTATGAATGTCGCTGTTTGGCGAATCGACGATCTAAATCTTGATGTTACAGTTTCTTCTGTTCAAACATATTACAGAAGCCGCCAAAGTGGTTATTGGTCTACTCCTTCAACATGGGAATATTCTACTGACAACACGAATTGGAATATTTCTTCAAAAGTACCCTCAAAAGATGCGGAAAGTATTTTAATTCAACCAGGCCATACTGTAAATGTAGCCACTCCTGTTTCTTTAGATCAAACAACCGTAGCCGGAATTTTAGAATTACAAACCGGTGGTGTTTTAAACATTAATGATGGGGCAGGAGAGGATATTATAATTCCATCCAATGGTGTTTTAAAAATTACAAGCACTTCAGATTATGCAACATCAGTACAACAATCTGTTACTGCAAATATTAATATTGCTTCAAGCGGTAAAATAGCAATTGGCGATGGAACTTCGTCTACTGGTAATAGTTATGAAGCTTTTGCTACTTCTTCAACAAATGTTTGGAATGATGGAGCTGTTTTTGAATATAACAATAATGGAGTTTTCCAAATTGCCGCTTTAACCTATTTTCCGAATGCTTCATCCACAATAACACCTGTTTTTAGTGTTATAAAAGTAAATGGAAATGCTGCAGCAGGTTCGGGAAAAGATTTTTATTTGAATGGATTATTAAAAATATCAACAGATGTAGCTTTTTCAGGCGCAGGCAAAAAATATTTTAGGAACGGCATTAAAGGAACTGCAACCCTTACGCAGTTGAATGCAGGTAAATTTTATTTGAATAATCCAAACGCCGTTTTGGACGGTGCTTCATTAAATTTAGTTTTAAGTTATCCAATTGATTTAGGCAGCAATACTACTGTTCCGGCAGGTGCATTTGTAACGATTTCAGGATCGAACATGAGCAATACATCCGGAAATTTGACAGTCAATGGAACATTAGATATGACGACAAGTACGATAAGCAATTCCTCAGGTGGGGTGATTATTATAAATGGAACTTACAGAACGGCAAATTCTGGAGGTTTCTCAGGTACCAATTCTTCAATTCCAACTGCTACTGGTACAAGTCTTAATGCCGGATCAACAATCGAACTATATGCAAACGGCGATCAATTATTAAATGCCAGAACTGATTTCAAAAATTTAATTTTTTCAGGCAACGGAACAAAAAAGCCAACTGGTTCATTTAGTCCGGCAGGAACCGTTACTATTAAAGATAACGCAGTTTTTGATTGTAGTGGTAGGAATATCGGTGACGAAACAGAATCCGGACCAACAGCAACCAATTTGACCATGAGTGGAAACAGTCGATTGATTGTAGATACTTACGGGCCGAATCCCAAAATGGCCGGCACTTACAATCTTTCCGGCGGTGTAATTGAATTTAAAGGATCTAATGGAACTGCCGAAACGATAAGAAGTAAAAACTACCAGAATATTGAAGTAACCGGAACCAATGTTGGTATGTCTGATGGAAATATTATTTTGAATAACAATGGAACCTTTACCGTAAAAAGCGGTGGCGTATTTACAATAAATGATAACACGATTAATGGAACCACAGGCGGTATTCAAACAGTTACTGTAAAGAGCGGTGGTTATTTCAAATGTGGCACTAATATGGGTTTTAATGGCGCTACTATTACTTCTATACCTATAAAAAGTTCTGCTATAAATGCGGATATTGAAAATATTATTCTTGAAGCAAATAGTACTGTAGACTATTCCAGAACAGGCGATCAACCAATTACCAATGCTGGAGGATTGATTTATCAAAATCTTATGATTTCCGGAAGTGGAAATAAAACAGCACCTTCAGATAACTTAACTATCCAGGGAAATTTATCAAAAACAAGTTCGGTCAGTTTTATTCATAATAATGGCACTGTTACATTAAACGGAAGTAGTGAACAAACTTATTCCTGTATTTCCCCTCAAATGGTTTTTAACAATCTTACGAATGAAAACACGGTTGGCCTTAACGTCGATGACAGTTTATCAGTCTATAATAAATTTTCGTTAGAAGATAATTCTGTAATAAATCTTAAGGCAGATATTACCTTACTAAGCAGCAAAGATCAAACTGCGGGTATAGGGCGGTTAGGTGCAAACGTAAATATTAATTACAATGCCGGCCGATTTATTGTAGAGCGTTATATCAATACAAACACTAAGGATGGCGGCCATCAAAAATCATGGCAACTTATTTCTACAACGGCTTTTGGAGAAACTATTTTTAACACATGGCAGGAAAAAGGAAGTAAAACTATTTCGGGCTATGGAACCTGGATAACAGATAATTCAGGTACGGCAAATGGTTTTGATGCTTTTTCGATCGCTCCATCAATGAAAAATTATGATGCTGGTTCTAATAGTTGGGCTGGTATTTCAGGAACAGATATCATGTTGGAAAATGAAAAAGGCTATATGATTTTTGTGAGGGGCGACCGACTCGCAAATAATGTAAATTCAGCGGCCACACCAACTATTTTACGAACACGAGGAAAACTATATAGCCCGCAATTTCCCCCGCCCACAAGTGCAGTTCCTGCAGGAAAATTTCAATCTGTTGGAAATCCTTATGCCTCGGTAATTGATTTTTCAAAAATCGCTTCTTCAAATATTCAATCTTCTTATATCGCTTGGGATCCAACACTGGGAGGGGCGTACGGTTTGGGAGGCTATCAAACAATTTCTGCTGCAACCGGTTATACGGCTGTCCCGGGCAATACGGGCAATTATAATTCTTCTGACGATTACAGGTATATTCAATCAGGGCAGGCATTTTTTGTATTTAATTATACAACCTCTGAAGGTTCGGTTACCTTTTCTGAAGACTGTAAAACATCCGGAAATTATCATATGGTAAACCGGCAATCTGAAAATGATAATGGAATATTATTTGCAAATTTAGCTACTAAAAACGGAACTATACTTGATGGCAATGCGGTTTCATTTTCCAGTAATTTTTCAAATAAGATTGATGGCGATGATGCGTTGAAAATTAGTGCTCCTGCGGAAAACTTTGCTGTAAGAAGGGCAGGTAAGATATTGACAGTTGAAGCTCGCCAAGAAATAAATCCAACTGATACGGTTTTTTATACTTTTAAAAACTTGACAAGACAGGATTATAAAATAATTTTTGTTCCTCGTCAATTACATTCACAGTTAGATGGTTACCTGGTAGATCAATTTTTGAAAACACAAACTCAGATCAGTTTTACAGATACTTCCTTTTTCAATTTTACAGTTACAGATGATAAGGCTTCTTCAAACCCTGACAGATTTTATTTGGTTTTTCGCGCTGTAGCCGCGCCGTTAGGTTTGTCCTTGATTTCAATGAATGCTTTTTCTGAGAATGGAAATGTTTCCATTGAATGGAAAGTGGAAAACGAACATGATGTTAAGAATTATGAAGTGGAATATTCAACTGATGGAACACATTTTTCGAATATAGGAGTTGTTTCTAACGGAAATCCTGCAGGCCAATATTATTTTCTACACCAAAAGCCAGGGACGGGAATTGCTTATTACAGAATTAAAATAAATAAGATAAATGGTGAATCAGAATATAAGAAAGTCGTGAGGGTTTTTATTCCTGATTTTATTCAATGTATTCATGTTTATCCAAACCCGATCCGGCAAGGAGTAATAAATCTTCAATTCGTAAAACAGCCCTTGGGAAATTATTGCTTTAATCTGTATAACATTCTAGGGCAAAGTGAACTTTCTGAGGTAGTTAATTATAAAGGCGAAGATTTGTTGTCTCTAAAAACTCTAAAGAATTTAAGTGTCGGTATTTATGAATTAGAAATAATAAAACCAAATGGGGAAAGAGCTACGTTAAAAATAAAAAGTCTGTAATTGGTTTATTGGTAACGTGTATGCAGATATGAAAAAGTATGCTTACAGTAAACTAACCAATTCCCGGAATTTTTAGTTGCTAATTTGAATTTTCAATAAATTATAACTCCTTCAGAACCGCTGCTCCCATTGCTTCCGTTCCTAATATTTTATCGGCAGGAGTTTGGGCATCCGCAATATCTCTTGTTCGCCATCCGGCTTTCAATACCACATCAACAGCGTTAATAACCGCTTCTGATTCGGCTTTCATATTAAAAGAAATATCCAATAATAATGCGGCAGATAAAATGGATGCCAAAGGATTAGCTAATCCTTTTCCGGTGATATCATGGGCCGAACCATGAATGGGTTCATACACGCCTGTGCCATCACCAACAGATGCGCTTGCCAGCATGCCCATTGAGCCGGCAATTTGCGAAGCCTCATCGGTTAGAATGTCTCCAAAAAGATTGGCTGTCACGACTACATCAAATCTGCGTGGATCTTTTATCAACAGCATCGCTGTTGCATCTACGAACTGATGTTCTACTTCGACATCAGGATAAGTTTTTGCAACTTCCTGCACTACTGCCCGCCACAGGCGGGAGGTTTCAAGAACGTTCGCTTTGTCAACTGAACATAATTTTTTTCGCCTCGTACGCGCTGCATCAAAGGCTCTGCGGGCAATACGTTCAACCTCGTAACGGCTGTATTCTGCTATATCATAAGCTGTGTCGCCATTATTTTTTCTTCCTTTATCACCAAAATAAATATCTCCTGTTAATTCCCGGAAAAATAAAATATCTGCACCCTTTAGTATTTCGGGTTTGATGCTGGAAGCACCGAGTAATTCATCAAACAATTTAATAGGGCGAATATTTGCATACAAGCCTAATTCTTTTCTCATCTTTAGCAAACCTTGTTCAGGTCGTACTTTTGCAGAAGGATCGTTGTCGTATTTGGGATGACCAACGGCACCAAACAACACTGCATCTGAGTTGCGCATTTTCTCGAGTGATTCATCAGGTAAAGGATTTCCTGTTGCTTCAATCGCTACATGCCCGATCATTGCTTCATCATACGCGAACGTATGTCCGAATTTTTCTGCTATTTTATCCAACACTTTTTTTCCAACTGCTGTTACTTCCTGTCCTATTCCATCTCCGGGAACAATTAAAATATTCTTGTTTGCCATTCTTGATTTTTGAGGCAAAAGTTATGAGGCAAGAGGCAAAGAGAACCGCCGTTTTTCCTGATCACAATTGCTTATTTTATTTTTTGAATAATTGAATATAACATTTTATCGATCTCAATACTTAAATTGGAAACTTCTCTAATCTTTTCGACTTCAATATATTTAAGGTTACAAGCAATTTCTACTTGTGTTTGTAATTCATATAAAGATCCAACTGCTATTTGTAAAAATCGTTTATAATCATTTGTTGAATTTCTAACATACCCTTCGGCAATATTACTTGGAATTGAAACTGCGCTTCTTCTCAACTGATTTGTCAAACCATATATTTCAGAAACAGGGAAAATTCCGGTGATTGAATAAATTTCTGTTACTAAAACCATTGACTTTTGCCAAATAAAAAGATCTCTATATGATTTGATACTCATTTTTTATGTTTTCTCTCCTTGCCTTTCATCTCTTGCCTCTTGCCTTTCTTCCTCTAAATACTATTCAACATTTTCCATGTTGCCTTAATAGCTGCAACCGTTTGATCGCTGTCGAGCCCGCGTGTTTTAAACTCTCTGCCATTATGCCTCCAGGTAATAATAGTTTCGCAAAAGGCATCGCTTTTTCCACCGGGTGGAATAGTTACTGCATAATCAGTTAACAGAGGAAGTGCTATTTTCTTTTGTTTATATATCTTCTTTAGCGCATTCATAAAAGCATCATATTGTCCATCTCCCTGGGCATGTTCTTCAAACGACTCACCTTCAATACAAATTCTTAATGTTACGGAAGGATTTAAACCCTTGGAATGTGTCAATACATAATTTTCTATCTGCACTTTTTGCTCAATGGCCACACTATCCAGTACATCTGAAATAATGTAAGGAAGATCTGCCTGGGTAACTATTTCTTTGCGATCGCCCAATTCAATAATTCGTTGCGTTACCTTTTTGAGATCCTGGTCGGAAAGGTGAATGCCTAATTGCGAAAGATTGTTTTCAATATTTGCTTTTCCACTGGTCTTTCCAAGTGCGTACCTCCGCTGCCGGCCAAAGCGTTCCGGCATCAGATCGCTGAAATAAAGATTATTTTTTTTATCACCATCTGCGTGTATTCCGGCCGTTTGAGTGAATACATTTTCGCCCACTACCGGCTTATTCACCGGAATGCGAAAGCCGGAAAAAGTTTCTACCAATTTACTTACCCGGTACAAAGATTTTTCTGAAACCGATGTTTTTAATTCCGGCATAAAATCGTTAATGACCGCTATAGTGCTTGCCAAGGCTGCATTTCCTGCACGTTCTCCCATTCCATTCACTGTCAGATGAATTCCGGAAGCACCGGCTTTCAAGGCTTCAAAAACATTTCCTGTTGCCAAATCGTAATCGTTATGAGCATGGAAATCGAAATGTTTTTTGGGATAACGTTGTACAATTTCAGAAACAAATTCAAAAGATTCAGAAGGAGTCAAAACGCCCAATGTATCCGGAAGCATGATACGTTTCACCGGCTGCGTAGAAAGAAAATCAAGATACTGAATCACATAATCTTTTGAATTGCGCATACCGTTACTCCAGTCTTCCAGATAGACATTGCAGTCAATACCTTTTTTCCTTCCGAGTTGTATCACTTCTGCGATTTCAGTAAAATGCTGTTCCGGTTTTTTCTTAAGTTGATGGGTTAAATGATTGAGAGAGCCTTTGGTAAGAAGGTTCATCACTTTAGCGCCTGCTTTTATCATCCATTCTACAGAAACAGTTCCATCAACAAAAGTCAATACTTCCACTCTATCCAGTAAACCGTTTGCTTTTGCCCACTTCGTAATTTTTTTCACAGCATCAAACTCACCTTCCGACACCCGGGCCGAAGCAATTTCAATCCGATCCACTTTTAATTCTGTCAATAATAGCTTGGCAATAGTTAATTTTTCCAAAGCAGAAAATGAAACTCCACTCGTTTGTTCACCATCACGAAGTGTAGTATCCATTATCTCAATGTATCGCTGTTTTTTTGGCATTTTTGTTTGTTGTGATCTCAATTAATATAAACTCTTTTCAGCAAATGATTGGATGTCTTCTTTCATGGCCTGCAAATAATCTATATCATCAAAGCCATTCATCAGGTTGTGTTTTTTATAGCCGTTAATATCGAACGATTCTTGTTCACCAGTTGAAAGGATGGTAATAGTTTGATCCGGGAGGTTTATTTCAAATTGCGCCTTAGGGTCTACTTCAATAGCACTAAAAATTTTTATCAAAAATTCTTCACTTACCTGCACAGGAAGAATACCAACATTTATTGAATTGTTCTTAAAAATATCAGCAAAGAAACTGGAAACTACTGCGCGAAAACCATAGTCATAAATGGCCCATGCTGCATGTTCGCGGCTACTGCCGCTTCCAAAATTTTTGCCACCTACCAAAATTTTTCCTGAATAAACAGGATTGTTGAGAACAAAATCTTTTTTAGGTGTTTCATCTGCATTGTATCTCCAATCGCGAAAAAGATTATCACCAAAACCTTTGCGTTCAGTAGCTTTTAAAAAGCGCGCAGGAATAATTTGATCTGTATCCACATTCTCAATGGGCATTGGAACCGCGGTGCTTGTAAGCACTGTAAATTTATCGTAAGCCATGTTATTTAGTTCGTAGTTTTTAGTTTAAAGTTGTAATTACATGATACATTAAAGCAGTTCGCGTGGATCGGTAACAACTCCGGTAACTGCCGCTGCTGCCGCTACCAGCGGGCTTGCCAGCATCGTTCTCGCTCCCGGGCCTTGTCTTCCTTCAAAATTCCTGTTGCTGGTACTCACTGCATATTTACCTGCGGGAATTTTATCATCATTCATGGCCAAACATGCGGAACAACCGGGTTGACGTAATTGAAACCCCGCTTCCGTTAAAATATCCAGGATACCTTCTTCCTTTATTTGTTGCTCTACTACATGCGAGCCCGGAACGATCCATGCAGTGACATGTTCGGCTTTTTTTCTTCCTTTTATGATCGAAGCAAATGCGCGAAAATCTTCAATTCTTCCGTTGGTACAACTGCCTATAAATACGTAATCTACCTTCTTTCCCAGCATCGCTTCGTCCTCATGAAATCCCATATAATTAAGGGATTTTTCGTAGCTCGCATTTCCGCTGGCAGTATCTTGCGAAACCGGAATATGTTTGCTGATTCCCATGCCCATCCCGGGATTGGTGCCAAAAGTGATCATCGGTTCAATATCGGCAGCATCAAAATTAAATTCCTTATCAAATGTTGCTTCACTGTCCGTTTTTAAAGTTTTCCAATAAGCAAGTGACTTATCCCATGCTTCACCTTTTGGCGCTTTATCTTTTCCTTTTAAATAAGCAAAAGTTGTTTCGTCAGGAGCTATCATTCCTCCACGCGCGCCCATTTCTATGCTCATATTGCAAACGGTCATTCTTCCTTCCATGCTCAGGTTTTCAAAAACTTCACCGGCATATTCTACAAAATAACCGGTCGCACCTGCTGCGGTTAACCTGGATATAATATAAAGCGCTACATCTTTTGCTGTTACTCCTTTAGCCAATTTGCCGTTTACGTTGATGCGCATTTTCTTAGGTTTGGGCTGCATGATACATTGTGAGGCAAGTACCATTTCGACTTCCGAAGTGCCGATTCCAAAGGCAATAGCGCCGAAAGCACCATGAGTGGAAGTATGAGAGTCGCCGCAAACGATCGTCATTCCGGGAAGGGTAATTCCGTTCTCGGGGCCAACAACATGCACAATTCCATTCTTTGGATTATTTAGTCCCCAATGTGAAATGCCATATTTTGCGGAATTCGTTTCCAAGGCTTTCAACTGGTTGGCTGAAAGAGGATCCTGCACGGGTAAATGCTGATTAATGGTAGGCGTATTATGATCGGCCGTAGCAAATGTTTTGTCGGCGAACATTACTTTCAAGCCCCTGTTTTCCAGGCCGCCAAAAGCAACAGGACTTGTAACTTCATGGATAAAATGCCTGTCAATAAAAAAAACATCAGGGCCATCTTCAATTTTACGTACCACATGCGAATCCCAAACTTTGTCAAACAGCGTACTGGAAGTATTATTCATAATTATTTTTTTTGATTAGAGGCGCAAATTTCCTCAAAAACTATTAAAAAATTTTGTTTAATTAACTATACCAAATAACCAAAGGCATCATCATCTTTCTTTAATTCTGTATAATTTATTTTATGGTGATTAAGATTATTTTTTAGTTTTTCGTAATCTTTTTTTGATCCCAATTCAATACCAACAAGCGCTGGTCCCGCTTCTTTGTTATTTTTCTGAATGTATTCAAATCGGGTGATGTCGTCTGTTGGTCCCAAAACATCGTTGACAAATTCCTTCAAAGCTCCGGGCCTTTGTGCAAAGCGTACCAGGAAATAATGTTTTAACCCTTCGTACTGCAGCGATCTTTCTTTGATTTCCTGCATACGATCAATATCATTGTTGCCGCCGCTGATGATGCAAACCACGTTTTTACTTTTAATCTCTTCTTTGTAATCATCAAGCGCCGCTATGGATAAAGCACCTGCAGGCTCCACGACAATAGCGTCTTCGTTATATAATTTTAAAATAGTGGTGCAGACTTTCCCTTCATCCACGAGATGCATTTCATTCAAAACTTCTTTGCAAATGGAGTAGGTGATGTCGCCCGCGCGGTTAACCGATGCACCATCAACGAAATGTTCAATGTGATTTAAAGTAACCGGATGTCCCGCTTTGAAAGCTTCAGACATGGAAGGAGCACCGGCAGGTTCTACACCTATTATTTTTGTGGAAGGAGAAAACGTTTTGAAATAAGAACCCACTCCCGATGCCAGTCCGCCACCGCCGACAGGAACAAATAAATAATCGATGTGTGTAAGATCTTCTAATATCTCCAATCCAACAGTAGCCTGCCCTTCAATGACTTTATAATTGTCGTATGGAGGAATAAATGTTTTATCGTTCTCTTTACAATATTGGATCGCAGCTTCCGCACATTCTTCGTAAGAATCACCAACCAACTTAATTTCAATCGCATCTTCACCAAACATTTTCGTTTGTTTTACTTTTTGTTTTGGTGTGATAACCGGCATAAAAACTACGCCGTGGCAATTTAATTTTTTGCATGAGTAAGCAAAGCCCTGTGCGTGATTTCCGGCACTGGCACAAACAACTCCCTTCTTTAATTCTTCTTCCGGCAAAGTGCTCAACATGTTATACGCACCGCGAAGTTTGTACGATCGTACTACCTGCAAATCTTCTCTTTTTAGAAAAATATTGCATTGGTATTTCGTTGACAAATTTCTATTGAGATCGAGCGGTGTTCTGTTCACCACATTTTTTAAACGAGCAGATGCATCAGCAACTCCTAATCCGTCAAAGACCGGATGGTAGCTGAATTCATGATTTTTTGTATGAATATTACTGCTCATTAATTGAATAATAATTGTTGACCAAAATGTAAGGTTGCCAACTCGAAGGCTGGCAACCTTACTAAATTAATTTATGCCGGCTCCTGGTTTTCAGGCCTCAAACTTCTAACGGTTTTTCCTGCACGCCACATTTCACTTTCACGAAGTTCTTTTAATTCTTCATTTAATTTTTCGCGGTAATCGGACTGTGAATTGGAACTGATAGATTTTTCAGCTTCCTTACCTGAAGCCACACTTTCGTATAGATCATTAAATACAGGAAGTGTTGCATCACGGAATTTTTTCCACCAGTCCAAAGCGCCGCGTTGCGCGGTTGTTGAACAATTTGCATACATCCAATCCATTCCGTTTTCAGCAACCAAAGGCATTAATGATTGTGTAAGTTCTTCAACGGTTTCATTAAACGCTTCAGAAGGGGAGTGGCCATGTTTGCGAAGCACTTCAAATTGCGCAGCAAAAATTCCCTGGATTGCGCCCATTAAAGTTCCGCGCTCGCCTGTAAGATCGCTGAATACTTCTTTCTTAAAATCAGTTTCAAATAAATATCCTGAACCAATTGCAATACCCAATGCAACCACTCTGTCAAAGGCTTTCCCTGTTGCATCCTGGAAAATCGCGTAGCTGCTGTTTAATCCACGGCCTTGCAAAAACATTCTGCGTAAAGAAGTTCCTGAACCTTTGGGTGCCACTAAAAATACATCTACATCTTTTGGCGGAACAATTCCGGTTTGATCATTATAAGTAATTCCAAAGCCATGAGAAAAGTACAAGGCTTTTCCGGGAGTCAAATGTTTTTTTACGGTTGGCCACATTGCAATTTGTGCTGCATCGCTTAGCAAATAGCAAATAA
This sequence comes from Bacteroidota bacterium, assembly GCA_028876495.1. Taxonomy (GTDB): domain Bacteria; phylum Bacteroidota; class Bacteroidia; order Chitinophagales; family Chitinophagaceae; genus Ginsengibacter. Next base: position 34,344 of record JAGWRO010000098.1, on the reverse strand, counting down.
TGGTTCCTTTTTCCAACGCTTCTTCAATTTCAAACAAAGTTTTTCCTTCTACAAATCCGTCTTGGATTGCCTTGTCCCAACTCTTTGAATTTTTTCTTTGGCCAACAATTACGTTGATACCATTATCGCGTTGGTTTAAAGCCTGTCCCGGCCCCTGAACACCATAGCCGATTACTGCTACTACTTCATCTTTCAATATTTCCTGCGCTTTTGATAAAGGAAATTCTTCCCGTGTTACTACTTTTTCTTCTGTTCCTGCAAAATTTAATGTCGCCATGTTTTTGTTTTAAAATTTAATTTATTTGTTTGTTTACTGCTATTTTACATAGTAAATACTTCACTCTGTTTATCTAAATATTCATTTTCTATTACTTCACTGCCTGGTTCTCTTTGTTCAAATTCTTTTACTTTGGAATGGAAGCCCATACTTTCTTTGATAATAGCTACGCGGGCGCTTCTTACAAATTCTATTAATCCATAAGGTTCCAGCGCCGAAATCAGTTTATCAGTTTCTTCACGATGGCCGGTAGTCTCAAAAACGGTATAATCTTTACGAATGGCTACCACTCTTGCGCCAAACTGGTGAAGTAATCTTTCTACTTTCGCTTTTTCCATAATGGCTTCTGTCGGTACTTTGTACAAAGCCATTTCCTGCCAGATGATCTCATCATTTGTATTATAGTAGGCTTTTAACACATCCACTTGTTTTTCGATTTGCCTGACTAATTTTTTTAATACTTCTTCAGTTTCTTCAATCACAATATTGAAACGATGTATTCCTTGTACTTCTGAAGGCGAAGTATTGAGATTGTGAATATTAATTTTTCTTCGGGAAAAAATAATGGAGATCCTGTTTAGTATCCCAATCTGGTTTTCGGTATAAACGGTGATTGTATATTCCTGTTTGCCTGGTGTAGTAAATGAAGAATTATTGGAATTTTTTATTTCGTCGATGTTCATGATTTTTAATTTTTTTTCAATAAGAAATTAAGATAAACGGATTTCAGAAACGCTGCAACCTTGCGGCACCATTGGAAATACGTTATGTTCTTTTCCAACTATTACCTCCAAAAGATGAGCTCCATCACTGTCAAGCATTTCTTTTAAAGAACTCTTTAGCTGATCGCGTTTTGAAACTCTTTTTCCATTGATATGATAAGATGCGGCCAGTGCTACAAAGTCGGGACTTTGGATGTCTGTAAAAGAATATCTTCTTTCATTAAATAATTCCTGCCATTGACGCACCATGCCCAGGAATTCGTTATTGAGAATTACAATTTTTACATCAACGTTGTTTTGCATGATAGTTCCTAATTCCTGCAAGGTCATTTGAAAGCCGCCATCTCCAATTACAGCAATTACGGTTCTTTCCGGAGCTCCAAATTTAGCGCCTATTGCTGCCGGCAGGCCAAAACCCATTGTACCCAATCCGCCGGAAGTTACATTGCTTCTTGATTTTTTGAATTTTGCATAACGGCAAGCTACCATCTGGTGCTGGCCTACATCAGAAACAATTACCGCATTGCCATCTGTGAGTTCATTTAGAAGATTGATCACTTCTCCCATAGAAAGTGCATCTGAAGTGGGAGTGAGGTCTTTTTTAAAACAAGCTTCAGTTTCTCTCTCTTTTAATTCTTCAAATTTTTGCAACCATTTTTCATGAGATTTTTTGTCGATCAACTTCGTAAGCAACGGCAAAGTTTCTTTGCAATCGCCCCAAACGGGTACGGTTGTTTTTACATTCTTATCAATCTCTGAAGGATCAATATCAAGGTGAATTATTTTTGCCTGCTTAGCATATTTATCAAGTCTCCCGGTAACACGATCATCAAAACGCATTCCTACAGCAATCAATACATCACAATCGTTTGTCAAAACATTGGGGCCATAATTTCCGTGCATTCCCAACATTCCAACATTCAGCGGATGATCCGTTGCAAGAGCGCTCAATCCAAGAATCGTCCATGCCGCAGGCAGGCCACCTTTTTCAATAAAGTTTTGAAATTCTTTTTCGGCGCTTCCAAGAATAACGCCCTGCCCGAAAATTACAAAAGGCTTTTTGGCTTCGTTTATTAACCTGGCAGCTTCGACAACATATTCTTCACGAACGATTGGTTTGGGCCGGTAACTGCGTATATGGTTGCACGTTGTGTAACCTTCAAAATCGAATTTTTGAATTTGTGCGTTTTTGGTAATATCGATCAATACCGGACCGGGTCTTCCGCTTTTGGCGATATAAAAAGCTTTTGCCAGAACTGAAGGGATTTCAGTTGCATCCGTAATTTGATAATTCCATTTGGTTACCGGCGTGGTAATATTTACTACGTCTGTTTCCTGGAAAGCATCGGTTCCCAAAAGATGCGCGAAAACCTGTCCTGTAATGCAAACCAGCGGAGTGCTGTCAATCATCGCGTCTGCAAGACCGGTTACCAAATTGGTAGCGCCCGGCCCGCTGGTTGCAAATACAACACCGACCCTTCCGGATGTTCTCGCATATCCCTGTGCAGCGTGTATTGAACCCTGTTCATGACGAACTAAAATATGGTTAATCTTTTCATTATAATCATATAATGCATCGTAAATCGGCATGATGGCACCGCCGGGATATCCGAAAATCGTATCTACTTTTTCAGCCATCAGGATCTCCAAAAGAGCAACAGAACCTGAAACGTTTATTGTCTTTTTAGAAGTGGCTTTTGCTTTTTTTTCTTCTTCTAATTCGAGCGTATTCATAATAATATTTTTTATTTTTGTAAAAGGTCACTTTTTAAAACCAATTGGTTTTCTGTTTTTCCAGGCTGCGAGTTGATTTTCTTCTTCCACTTTTTTATCCAACATATTTTCTAAAGCTTCATAAATTTGGTTTAGTTGCGCATCATGGCTTCCGATTTTTTCACGTAATTCATCCAATTGTTCAAGAATATCTTTGTATTGAATTGCATATTTGCGCAGTGCAATAAATGCCCTTACAATTGCGATATTCATTTTTCTTGCAATCGGGCTTTTTAAAACACTTGCAAGCATTGTTACCCCGTGTTCCGTAAACGCATAAGGCAATAGATCTTTTCTTCTTTTCTTCTGCAAACTGATCACAAATTCTGATTCGTTAGCAGCTTCATTGTCAGTCGATTGAATGTATGAGGTCACAATTTGTGACCTCATACTGTTCCATTCTTTTGTTGTAAGCCTAAACATAAAGTCTTCAGGGAAACTGTCAACATTTCTCTTCACAGCTTGATTAAATACCCTTGTTTCCACTTCATACAATGCAGCCAAATCGAAGTCCAGCATCACCTTCTGTCCTCTTATTTCAAATATTTTATGTTGTATCGACTGCAACTGCATTTATCAAATTTTAAAAGTTCGTACTAATGTTTGCAGGTTAATTTTCATCGGTCACGCATCCCTGGCTGGCGTCTTTCACCAGTTTTGCATACTTATATAAAACTCCGTTGGTTGCTTTTAATGGAGGTCGTTGCCATGCTTCTCTCCGTTTGGCAATTTCATCTTCACTCACTTTTAAATTCAATGTATTTTTCACTGCATCTATTTCAATAATATCATCATCTTTTACCAAACCTAACAAGCCACCTTCAAAAGCTTCAGGAGTTATGTGTCCGACGACAAAACCATGTGTGCCGCCGCTAAATCTTCCATCGGTAATTAAAGCTACAGATTTGCCCAAACCCGCACCGATAATAGCTCCCGTCGGTTTCAGCATTTCAGGCATTCCCGGCGCGCCTTTTGGCCCGATGTTTCTGATTACAACTACATCGCCTGCATGAACTCTCCCGCTTTGTATTCCTTTTATCAAATCATGCTCGCCGTCAAAAACTCTTGCAGTTCCTTCAAATCGGTTGCCTTCTTTTCCTGTAATTTTTGCAACGCTTCCGCCTTCCGCAAGGTTGCCATATAATATTTGTAAATGGCCTGTTGCTTTAATAGGATTTTCCAGCGGGCGAATAATATCCTGCTTTTCAAAATCAAGATCGGGAGCATTTTTCAAATTTTCAGCAACGGTTTTTCCTGTTACGGTGATGCAATCTCCATACAACAAACCTTTGCCCAATAAGTATTTCATTACCGCGGGCACACCCCCATGATCGTGCAAATCCTGCATCAGATATTTTCCACTTGGTTTAAAATCGGCAAGCATGGGTATTTTATTACTTATCATTTGGAAATCATCCGGAGTTAATTTTACATCAACACTTTTTGCCATAGCTATCAAATGAAGTACAGCGTTGGTACTTCCTCCCATAACCATCACAAGCGTAATTGCATTTTCAAATGCCTTGCGCGTCATGATGTCTCTTGGTTTGATATCTTTTTCCAATATATTTTTTATCGCTTCTCCCATCGCCGCGCATTCCTTTTCTTTGTCTTTGCTGAGCGCAGGATTGCTTGAGGAATTGGGTAAACTCATTCCCAAAGCTTCAATGGCGCTGGCCATCGTGTTGGCAGTATACATTCCGCCACATGCTCCCGCCCCCGGACAAGCATGGCGCACAATTCCTTTAAAATCAGCTTCATCTAGGTTGCCTGCGATCTTTTGTCCTAACGCTTCAAAAGCTGATACAATATTTAAATCTTCTCCTTTATAATGCCCCGGTGCAATAGTGCCGCCGTATAACATAATCCCCGGACGATTCAACCTTCCCATTGCCATGATGGAACCCGGCATATTTTTATCACACCCCGGTATGGCTACAATTGCATCATAATATTGCGAGCTTGCATTGGTCTCGATACTGTCAGCAATCAAATCGCGGCTTACCAAACTAAAGCGCATTCCATCTGTTCCCATACTGATTCCATCACTTACTCCGATGGTGTAAAACCGAAGGCCCAGTAATCCTTCCACATTGTTTACGCTTTTCTTTACCGAAGTAGCAAGATCGTTAAGGTGCATGTTACACGGATTTCCGTCCCAGCCCATACTTACAATGCCAACCTGTGCTTTTTTAAAATCTTCTTCCTTAAAACCAATAGCATAATACATCGCCTGCGCTCCCGGTAGCGTTTCATCCTGTGTAAGTGTCTTACTGTATTTATTGAGTTCGGTATTTACTAATGTTTCGCTCATGTCTGAAATTAAAATCTTAATTATTTGTTTGTTTACTGTTGGATTAATTTGCCGCTTCTAATTGTTCTTTTTTCGTTTTTCCGGTAACAAGATCTTTATATTCTTTTTGAATAATGCTGCCGAGTGAATCATTCCAGTCTTTTTTGAAAGGAATTTTATCAAGTGTAGCAATGCCAATGATTTCGGCGGCTGTGCCACAAAAGAAAGCGCTATCGGCTTCATGAAGTTCAGCAAGTGTAATTTGTTTTTCAATTACCGGAATATTCAATTCATTGCAAATTTCAAAAACAGTTGCTCGCGTAATTCCCGGAAGAATATTTCCTAACTGAGGCGTTACAAGTGCACCATCTTTTTCCATGAAAATATTCGCGCCCGGCGCTTCTGCTACATATCCTTGCATGTCTTTTAATAAAGCTTCATCAAAACCTTTTGCTTTTGCTTCCTGGCTGGCGAGAATAGAATTTACATAATGGCCGGTTGCTTTTGCTTCGATTTTAAAAGCTTTCGGATTGGGCCTTTCAAAAGAAGAGGTCATTACATTTAATAATTTCTCTCCCAAAAAAGGTTGCATTTGCCAGGTTTCAATTACGATAAAAGATTCGTTGTTCACACTGAAACTCATATTTGCCGGAGCGTAAACTAACGGCCGGATATAGGCATCCTGTATATTATTAAGCTTCAAAATTTCATAGGTGGCAGCAATTAATTCTTCACTGTTCCATTCGTAAGGAAGATTTAATGCACGTGCAGAATTTTTTAGTCTTTCAAAATGCTCAACTTCTTTAAAAATTTTTGTTCCACCATCTATTATTTTATAAGAACGGATCCCTTCAAAAACGCCATAACCATAATGCATCGTTTCGCTGTACAAATCAATTTTTGCTTCGGAAGCCTTTATAATCTTCCCGTTCCAATAGATAAAAGTATCGTTGTTGTAATACATAAATTTTTTTTAAGGGATTAAAATAAAAAACCCCGCTTCTTTTGGAGGCAGGGCTATTGTTGATTTTATTGTTTTAACAAGCTGATCCTCCTCCAATGGTAAAAGGTATAATAATGACTATGACAGCGATGACGATCACTGAAATATTTTTAATGCCATTATAAATTTTGCCTTTCAACATCAGGTGAAGAATTGAAAAGCAAACTTAGCATTACCTTTTTAAAAAAACAAAGAACTTTTTTTCACTTTCAAATGATAGTCGTTTGCCCCAGCGCCATATTGCTGATGTTGGAGTTTTGCGGAATATCATTTGAAATATAATTACTTACTAATTCACCAATGGTAGAAGTGAAATAAGAATTTACCGGATCGATGTCTTGCGTCACAAAACCATTGCTCAACGTCCAGTCGACAGCGTCTCTTATCATTTTCGCTTCTTCATGTAATCCAAAATGTTCCATCATTAAAGCGCCGGATAAAATGGAACCCACAGGATTGGCAATGTCTTTTCCTGCAGCCTGCGGGTATGATCCATGAATTGGTTCAAACAAGGCATTTACTTCGCCTATTGATGAGGAAGGTAATAAACCTAATGAACCACTTAACACACTTGCCTCGTCACTTAAAATATCTCCAAACATATTCTCAGTAAGGATTACGTCGAATTGTTTCGGATTTACAATGATCTGCATAGATGCATTATCCACAAACATATAATCTACTTTTACATCAGGGTAGGTGGTGGAAATTTCCTGAACATTTTTTCTCCACAACCTTGAAGTTTCCAACACATTTGCTTTATCAACCAGCGTTAATCTTTTCTTTCTTTTTTGCGCTGCCTTAAAAGCCAAATGTGTTATTCTTGATATTTCATCTTTATTGTAAATGCAAAGATCTGAAGCTTCAGTTCCTTCTTCATTCAGTTCTTTTTTTCCAAAATAAATTCCTCCTGTAAGCTCACGATAAATCACAAAATCAACATCAGCCAAATTCTTTGCTTTCAAAGGCGAAAGATGGTGGAGTGATTTATAAGTTGTTACCGGGCGAATGTTGGCAAATAATTGCAAACCTTTTCTTAATCGTAACAATCCCTGTTCAGGCCTCACTTTCAAAGAAGGATCATTATCATATTTTGGAAGTCCGATAGCGCCTAATAAAACCGCGTCGCTTTTAAGACAACTGTCTATAGTTTCGTGCGGTAGCGGATCGCCGGTTTTCTCAATTGCGATTCCTCCCATCAGACATTGGGTATAATTAAAATGGTGATTAAATTTTAATGCAATTGCGCCAAGTACTTTTAAAGTTTCATTAGTTACTTCCGGGCCAACACCATCTCCGGAAATTACGGTTATGTTCTTGTTCATGATTTTTTTGCGCTCTGCGGATTTATTATTATTTTCTTTTACAAATATTTTTATGCTACGGCAAGCGTAGCAGGTTCAATAATCGAATAATACTGATCGCCTTTCTTTTCTAATTGAAATACTTTTTCAATACATTCGGGAACATTTCTTTCGTCATGGCTCACATAAATCAATGTCTTATTTGTTCCTGAACAAATGCTGTCGACCAGCGACACAAATTGTGTACTTTGTTTTTGATCAAGCCCCTGGCATGGTTCGTCTAAAACTAACAATGGCGGATTTTTTACCAAAGCCCTCGCAAGCAAGATCATTCGCTGGAGACTGGCAGAAATTGAATGCAAAGGTTTTGTTGACACATGAGAAACCCGTAAAAAATCCAACCATTGAAGTATTGTATTGTACTGTGCAGTACTTAATTTTTTGAATAAGCCAATCGTGTCAAAAAAGCCTGATCCAATTGCCTGGAAACAGGTAACATTTTTGTCGAAATAGGCATGCAATTCAGGAGAGATAAATCCTGTTTTTTGTTTGATGTCCCAGATACTTTCACCACTTCCTCTTCTTTTACCAAACAAATAAATTTCGTTGGAATAAGCCTGTGGATGATCTCCTGTAATCATACTCAGCAGCGAAGATTTTCCTGAGCCGTTACGGCCCTTTAATAACCATTTTTCACCCTCATTTATCTCCCAGCTAAGTCCTGTAAAAATGGTGTGCGCTCCATAATTTAAATGGATGTTTTTCATTTCTACTATTGATCCAAACTGAGTAGTTTCACTTGAATCAGGCAGCAAGTCTGCATTGTAAATAAAGTTTTCATCTGCATGATTAAACTCATCTGCATGGTAATTTTCTTTATTGCCAAAGAAGGACAGTTTTTTATTTTCAAGAAAAGCAATGCTTGTAATAAAATCAGGAACAGGAAATGTTCCGGGGATTAAAATAATTTGGGTGCCTTTCTTAGAAATAGCATCCAGTATTTGGTTAAGTTCCTGCACACTGGCTACATCCAGGCCGGTGTAAGGCGTATCTAAAAGCAATACCTGCGGTGGATTTACCAATGCTTTTGCCAGTTGAAATCTTTTGTGTTCGCCACTTGACAGTTGAATAAGTGGAGAATTTTTCAATTGCTCAATTCCAAGAATTGCTAAAGTATTATCAATGTTATTTCCTTGTTTACTATCTTTTGAAGATGCTTTTACTAACTCTTCATAAACAGTTGGTGCATCCTCCGAATCAAAACTATTAAAACGCTGCTGGTAGTAAAATTCTGAGATGCCGCATAAATTTTTAAAAGAATAACGTTGCTCCACCATTTCAACGCGCGTTTTTTCTGAACCTGAATCAAAAGACACTTTTCCGTTGTAATGAATTCTTCCAGCCAAAGCCTTTGCCAAAGCTGTTTTTCCACTTCCTGAATTACCAAAAATAGCAAGATGTTCAGTGGAGCGAAGTGAAAATGAAATTCCATCAAGCACAGAATTGTCCTGCGTTTTAACAACAAGGTCTTTTACTATGATTGAAGGTTTTTGCATTTATTATTTATTCAAAAAAGGGCTTTTCTAAATTATTATTGCACTCCAACGGTTGATTTTTGGTAAACGGAAGCCATATCAGAAAGATCTTCATCTTCAACCACTTTTTTACGATCAGCTATCTGTACAAAGCGATCGTATAAAATATCAATGTCATTCCTGTAAAACTGGTAACCTAACTTTTGAAAACGATAAGCCAGTGCGCTGCGTCCACTTCTTGCCGTTAGTACAATCTTGGAACTGTCGGCACCTACTTCCACAGGATTAATGATTTCATAGGTAAGGTTATCTTTCAAAAATCCATCCTGGTGAATTCCGGAAGAATGAGAAAATGCATTACTTCCCACAATGGCTTTATTCGGTTGAACCGGCATACGCATCGTATCAGAAACCAACCTGCTCATCGGGTATAATTTAGTAGAATCAATATCTGTGTAAAAGCCAAGCGATTTGTGTTGTTTAATAACCATCACCACTTCTTCCAAAGAAGTATTGCCTGCTCTTTCGCCCAAACCATTAATAGTACATTCTATCTGGCGAGCCCCGCTCATGGCTCCTGCAATGGAGTTGGCAGTTGCTAAACCAAGATCGTTATGGCAATGGCATGAAATAACAGCTTTGTCAATGTTGCTTACATTATTTTTTAAGAAGGCAATTTTTTCTCCATATTGATAGGGGAGGCAATAGCCGGTTGTATCAGGAATATTCACGGTGGTTGCTCCTGCTTTTATTACGGCCTCGATCACCCTTGCCAGGTATTCATTATCTGTTCTTCCGGCATCTTCTGCATAAAATTCTATATCATCGGTATAATTTCTCGCCCATTTTATACATTGTACCGCTCTTTTTAAAATGTCTTCACGGTTAGAATTAAATTTGCTTTTTATGTGGAAATCAGAGGTACCTATACCGGTATGGATGCGCTTGCGTTTTGCATATTTTAAAGCCTGCGCCGCTACTTCAATATCTTTTTCTACCGCGCGTGACAAGGCACAAACGGTTGCGTTCTTTATATTTTTAGAGATCTGTTCAACAGAATTAAAATCGCCGGGGCTTGAAATAGGAAAGCCGGCTTCCAGAACATCAACACCTAATTCTTCAAGTTTCAATGCCAGTTCAATTTTTTCCTTTGTGTTTAATTTACATCCAGGCACTTGCTCGCCATCTCTTAAAGTAGTATCAAAAATGATAATCTTTTCCATAGTATTATATTTAGAAAGATGAATTTGCGGAAGGAAAAACATCTACGTTCCTTCGAAATTAGAAGTTTACTACTTTTATATCTAACTTAATATAATAGAAACTTACACTTCTGAAATGAATGCCAAACTTTCTAAACCCTTTAGGGCATTGGGTTTTGCTATAAATTAATTACGATGCCCAACATTATAGCGGGTTTCCGTTTTAACTCTTTTATTACATAAAAAAAGAGAAAACAGCGGTTTTTGTTTGTTTACTGTGTTTTATAAAGTGATTATTTCTTCAATATTTTTCAATCATAAAAACGATGAAGAAAAAATATAGAGGTAAATTTTTCTTAATACTTTCTGCGCAATTCTGTATAAATAAAATTATATGCTAATTTCATTTTAGTTTTTGTGCTGTTATTTTGAAATGTATTTGCTTTTAATGATAACGGACGGATAAATTTAAGGAATATGCCTAACAGGTCAACCGATGCTTTGTTTCAATTAATTCATTCTCTTCAGAAATCAGAGAAAAGAAACTTTAAGTTATATGTTCAGCGAAATTCGTCGAACAATGATCTTAAAGTAGTTCAGCTATTTGATGCCATTGATAAAATGAATGTGTATGATGAAAATGCGCTCATGACCAAAACTTCTTCCATAAAAAAACAGCAGCTTCCTAATATAAAAGCTCACCTCTACCGCCAAATACTGGGAAGTTTACGATTGCTGGAAAGCAGTGATAATATTGATATGCAACTGCATGAACAGTTGGATTATGCCCGTATTCTTTATAATAAAGCTCTTTATCATCAAAGCTTGAAGATTCTTGAAAAAATTAAAGAAACCGCCCGAAACAGCAACCAAATTAATTTTTATATTGAAGTACTTATTCTTGAGAAAAAAATTGAAAGTCTCCACATTACGAGAAGTATGCAGGATAGGGCAGATGAATTGGCCAGTGATGTAAATATTTCAAATGGCAGGCTGGTTAAACAATCGAAACTTTCGAATCTTGCCTTGCAATTATATAGTTGGTATATTAAAAACGGGCTGGCCAGAAACCTTGAAGACGAATATGAAATTGAAAATTATTTTCAGTTGCATTTAACCGATGATATTAAAAATCCAGAAGGCTTTTATGAGAAATTATACTACAGTCAGAGTTATTGCTGGTATGCCTTTATCCGGCAGGATTATTTAATGTACTACAGGCACACGCAGAAATGGGTCAATCTTTTTTTAGACGATCCCATGATGATACCAATTGAAACTGGCAATTATATCAAAGGATTACACAATTTATTGAATGCTCATTTTACGCTCCGAAATTATGCAGGCTTTGAAAAAACAATTGCCTTGGTGGAAGAATTTGGTAATTCTGATATTGTAAATAAGAATGATAATAATAAAATACAGGTTTTTTTATACCTGTATACCGCAAAAATTAACCAGCATTTTTTAGAAGGAACTTTTAAAGAAGGATTAAGTATAGTGCCTGAAATTGTTGAGAAACTGGATGAATATAATTTGTTTCTCGACCAGCACAGGAGACTGATATTTTACTATAAGATTGCCTCTCTTTATTTCGGTGCCGGTGATTTTGATAATGCAATTGAATACCTCAATAAAATAATCAACTGGAAAGTAAATCTTCGCAACGATCTTCAGTGTTATGCGCGGCTGCTGCATTTGATAGCGCATTATGAATTGGGTAATTTTCAATTACTGGAATACCTCGTAAAAACCGTGTACCGGTTTATGGCAAAAATGCAAAACCTTAGTTTGGTAGAAGAAGAGATGTTTAAGTTTTTGCGGAAATCGTTTTACTTATCTGCCAAAAAATTAAAACCTGAATTTGAAAATTTATTGGATACCATCCGCCAGTTTGAAACCAGCAAATTTGAAACCCGGGCCTTCGCTTACCTCGATATTATTTCATGGCTCGAAAGTAAGGTAAGTGGAAAACAGACTTATGAAATAATTCGTGAAAAATATTTAAGAGGAAGAAAACTTCACTACCAGAAGACTTAGAAAGCTTTTTAATCTTTGATGGGCGATCCTATATACTGTTTTATTTTTTTTACCATTTCGTTCGCATCAAATGGTTTGGCCATAAAATCATCTGCTTTGCAAAACTTTTTTATTTCTTTAAAATTAGTATGAGCTGAGATCATAATGATAGGAATATCTTTGGTTGCCGGATTGGATTTTAAAGCATTACACACGTCGATACCATCCACTCCTGAAAGAAAAACATCAAGTAAAATTAGTTGGGGAGAAAATGATTTTGTTTTAGCCAATACTTCTTCCCCTTTTAAGGTGCTCATTACTTCAAATCCATATCTTTTAAGAATGATCTCGACTACCCACAAAATATCATTATTGTCATCAACGATTAGAATACGGTTCATAATAGGGTGTTTTAAAAACAAATAGTTTGCTGTCCTACCATTATTGATTTTTTGGATTTTTGCTGTTAGTTGCAAGCTTCCTGATGAACCAGAAATGAGTAGTTATCTGGAAATTCAACTTCACATAGCGTGCCATATTTTTTACTGTGTAGAATAGTTTTACTATTAAGCTGAATACTTTCAAAAAATCAATAAGTAATGTTTTATTCAAAATCTTAATATTAACATAGGTGCAAAAGATTATTTATTTTCGTTTATGAAGTTTTTTTCCCTCATCGGAGTTCTACTCTTGAATTTTTTTATTTTTTCTGCAGCTTACGGCCAATCAAACAATTCTATGAAAATTATAAAGCATAAGATTGAGAAGGTTTTTTCAAATGAAAAAGGAGATTTTGCAGTTGCCTTTAAAGATATTTCTACGGGGAAGCAATTGCTGATCAACGAACAGGAAGAGTTTCATGCGGCAAGCACGATGAAAACGCCTGTTATGATCGAAGTTTTTAAACAGGCCAAAGAAGGAAAGTTTTCTCTTAAAGATTCTTTTCTTATTAAAAATCAATTTAAAAGCATTGTTGACAGCAGTTTTTATAGTCTTGATTCGATAGACGACAGTGAGTCGGAAATTTACCGACACATTGGGGAAAAAAGAACCCTATACGATTTGATGTACGAAATGATCGTTGCCAGCAGTAATTTATCAACCAATCTCGTGATTGATTTGGTAAATGCCAAAAAGGTAACACAAACGATGCGCGAATTGGGCGCAAAAAAAATAAAAGTGTTGCGTGGCGTGGAAGATAACAAAGCGTATGAACTTGGGCTTAATAATACCACCACGGCTTACGATCTCATGGTGATCTATGAAAAAATTGCTGAAGGGAAAGCGGTTGATAAAAAATCTTCAGATGAAATGATCTATATTTTATCGCAGCAGGAGCATAATGATATTATTCCGGCAGAACTTCCTAAAAATGTTAAAGTAGCGCATAAAACAGGATGGATAACCGGAGTTCATCACGATTCAGGAATTGTTATTTTACCGGACGGTAGAAAATATGTGCTGGTGTTGCTTTCGAAAAACCTGGAGGACGACAGCGCTGCTGTTAAAGCAATGGCGTATGTTTCGCGACTGGTTTATGATTATGAAAATCCTTAATTCTTTAATTTTGTGATATGGGAATCTGGAGACAAATAGGAGAATATTTATGGATCGTAAAAAAAGATCCCAACAGGCCGCGTTCACAAATGACGAGTGCCATGCACTTCATCAATCGTTTGACGATCTTACTTTTTTTATTGGTCATGATCATTTTGATCATCCAATTGATAAGAAGATAGGGGAGAGGGAGTCTAAAACAAAAATCCTTTTTTTATTCGTTTACTGTAAACCTAAATATTCTCAATCCACATAGGTTTCTTTAAATACCATTTTAAGTTTGGAAATTTCTTTCTCTAATAAAACATCAAGCACCTTTACAATTCTTGCACGATCAACTGTTCTTATCTGATCCAGAACTATCCATCCTTTTGTTTTATTATGCCTTACTTCAACCCTTGTTGGATAGGACTTTGAATGACTTGTCATTGGTGCAATAACAATCGACAGAAGGTATTTATTCATTTCATCAGGTGAAACGATTAAGCATGGACGCTTTTTTTTCATTTCGCTTCCGATTGTTGGATCAAGATTGACTAATACAATCTGATATTGTTTTAGCTCCATTCTTCCAGGTTTTCATCTTCAAAAACATCCGGCAATACCAGTTTGTCGTCACCGTTCTCATGCATTTTTTTAAATGATTTTTCCCATCCTTTTCTTGCTGCGGTTTTAGGCTTTAATATGATGTATTCCTTTTTAAGAATCAGTTCTACCGAATCCTGAATATTATATTTTTCAATTAATGTTTTTGTAAGGCGAATGCCTTTTGAGTTCCCAATCGGAATTACTGATATGTCCATAATTTTTTTATATATTGTACTTAAAAAGTAATTACAATATTTTAAAGTAGCAAAATTTAAATGGCTAAATAAAACAAAAATCTCTTTTATTTCTTTGTTTACTGTACCACCGGCACTTTTACAATTTCATAAATACTGCGCGCCGCGTTTTTAGAAGCGTTTCCGCCTTCGGAAAGAAGTTGTTTTAAGTCTGCATAATCTTTCTTCATTTTTTCTTTTCTGTCAGCGTCCAACAAAATCTTTTTTAATTCTATTGTGATTTTTTCGGCTGTAAGATCATTTTGAATTAATTCTTTTACCACTTCTTTATCCATTATTAAATTGACAAGGCAAATGAATTTTAATTTCACCAAACGCTTTGCAATCTGGTAAGAAATATTGCTGGCTTTATAACAAATAATTTCAGGAACACCGAATAACGCAGTTTCTAAAGTGGCGGTTCCGGATGTTACCAAAGCCGCTGCAGACTTCATTAAAAGCGAATAGGTATCGTTTGCTATTGTATTTACATTTTGATATTCTTTGATAAAGCTTTCGTAAAATTCATCTTCAATGGAAGGCGCTTTGCCGATCACAAAATTATAATCCGGAAAATTTTTGGTGGCTTCCAGCATAATGGGAAGTTTGGCATTGATTTCCTGTTTGCGGCTGCCGGGCAATAAGGCAATGGTATTTTCGGAAACCTCAATTTCAGGATGCTGATTTTTAAAACTTTCGATTACATCCACCAAAGGATGACCGACATATTCCACTTCGTAATTCCATTTTTTATAAAAATCTTTCTCAAACGGAAGGATGACGATCATTTTATCAATATCCCGTTTGAAATTTTTCACACGGTTTTCTTTCCATGCCCACACCTGTGGAGAAATATAAAAAACAGTTTTGTAATGATTTTCTTTGGCCCATTTTGCCATGCGCAGGTTAAAACCGGGATAATCAATAAAAACAATTACATCCGGTTTGAAGGCTGAAATATCGTTCTTGCAGAATTTAAAATTCTTTAAAATAGCGGGAAGGTTTTTTACCACTTCTGCAAATCCCATAAAAGCCAAATCTTTGTAATGCTTTACCAGCGTGGCCCCGATGGCTTTCATTTTATCGCCGCCCCAACAACGGATATCTGCATCCGCATCCAGTTTTTGGATTTCTTTTATCAAATTACTTCCATGCAAATCGCCTGAAGCTTCGCCTGCTATAATGTAATATTTCATGCTGATGCAATGTACGATTCAAATTGAAAAAGGGAAGGGTTTGATTTTTTGATAGTATCATTTGATAGTACGAAAAATAGGTTTTTAAAAGGATTATTTTGTGTTTTGTATTTTTTTGATAGAGTGCATGGTTAGAATCTAATCATGGTTTATTAAGTTCTTACCTATCAAAGGAAAAATAATAAGCCTTTTGTTTAGAAGTGTCGTACCACAAATACCAATAACTTTCATGAGCTCCTTTTTTTGAAAAGGGTTTTAGATTTTCAATTTTTAAACTATCCCACCACGGAAAGTTTTGCCAAATACCGCTACCGTCATTATCATCAATCACTCCTCTTTTTAATTTAAGATTCGATACAATCTTACTAATTGTCGCAGTATCACAGTTAAATGAAAATTGATACGAATGGTCAATACCCATTTCATCTGCGTAGCAATAAATGTTTTTTTCATCAGGAGATGGATAAAACATAAAGAACTCAGAAAATCTCTTTTTATTAAATTTTGTATCAGGATGGTAGGGATCGAAATGCGAAATTACTTTGTCACTAAGTTCAGATTCGCTTTCTGCGATCTTTTTCTGTGTTTTGGCTTCAATATCATGAGCTTTTCTCTTTATTCTGTTACACGACACAGAAATCATACAAAAAGCTAAACTCAAAAGATGTATTGGTTTAATTTTCAACATGGTTTCAAAAATAAAAATCCCTTTTTTTCTACCTCCACTACAACCCATTCAAAAACTGCGATTGTATATAATCCACCACAGCCGGCAGGCTCAGTGTTTCTTCAAAAACTTTTAGCTGCCTGTCGGCGCCGGTGCCTTCTTCCAAAATTTTATGTACATAACCAATTGTATTGCGAATGCCCAAAGGCGCGGTAACGTCATCAATAAAATCGAGCAATTCATAAATAAGTACACGTGTATTCACTTCGCTTTCTTTACCAAAATCGATCATGCTTCCTTCGATGCCGTAGCGGCTTGCGCGCCATTTGTTTTCGTTGATGAGCATGCGCGGATAAATAATAAAGTTGAGGTTTTGCATGCGCAGCTTGTACAATTTGGCGCATATCGCCTGGAACAAAGCTGCCATTGTAATGGTTTCCTGCACGGTTAACGGCACATCACAAATTCGGAATTCAACCGTATTAAAAAATGGGTGAACGCGCAAATCCCACCAAATCTTTTTGGCGTTATCAATGCAATTGGTCTTCACCAAAATTTTGATGTAATTATCATATGACTCAATGCTTTCAAAAAAATCAGGAATGCCCGTGCGTGGAAACTTGTCGAAGATCTTGGTGCGATAAGATTTATAACCTGTGGAGCGTCCTTCCCAAAAAGGAGAGTTGGTGCTTAGTGCAAAAATGTGCGGTAAAAAATAGCGCGCCGAGTTAGCGATATGGATCGCCATTTCACGGTTTTCCATGCCTACATGTACATGCAAACCAAAAATTAAATTGCTTCTTGCAGCTTCCTGCAATTCTTTTACAATGTCGCTATAGCGCACATGATCAGTGATGAGTTGCCGCTCCCAATGACTGAAAGGGTGTGTGCCCGAAGCGCCGATTCCCAGGCCAATATCACCGGCAATATTGCTGATGGTTTTTCTGAGGTTGGCCACATCCATATAAGCTTCATCAATGTTCTGGCAAATGTCCGTTCCCACTTCCACCACGGCCTGGTGCATTTCGGCCTTTACTTTATCCTTGATCAGTTTTTCTCCTTCCTGCACAATTTTTTGTTCATGGCTTTTTAGTTCTCTTGTTTCAGGATCGAGCACCATGTATTCTTCTTCAATACCGATAGTAAAATGCTTGTAAGAAATAGCAGCCATAGATTCGTTAATTGGTTAATTGGTTAATTGGTTAATTCGTTAATTGGTTAACCTCTGGTTAATTATTTCATTGTTTGATTGTTGCATTGTTCCGTTTTCACATTGGCTAATTGGCTAATTATCACATTAGCTAATCAGCTCTTTTCCCACCGCACTTCTTCCCAAATATTCGCCCCAGGTAAGATTGTCTTTACCTTCTTTATGGGATTGTGCTTTTTGGATCGCAAAATTGGCAGCAGTTTCCACCACCCAATTGAAATTTTCTTCTCCTACACTTGTAAATTCAGCATCTGGTGCAGGGTTACAAAAGTCAATGGCATAAGGAACTCCATCACGAACTGCCAGTTCAACGGTATTAAAATCGTAACCTAAATATTTACAAATCCGAAGTACAATTCCTTCCATTTGTTTCAGGCGATCTTTATCTGGCTTAAAATCGGCTATGTACCTCAGGTGATGGGGATTTCGTGGTTCGTAAGGCATGATGTGTACGTCTTTTCCACCGATGCAATAGCAGCGGTAATATTCTTCAAAAATGATTTCTTCCTGCAGCATCATTACCAGTTCTCCCGTTTCACCATGCTTGGTAAAAAAATCATCAATGCCGGTTACTTTATAAACACTCTTCCAGCCACCACCGGCATGCGGTTTCATGTAAGCAGGAAAACCGATGTAGTCAAAAATATTTTCCCAGTCGAGCGGATAAGCCAGGTTTGAAAAAGATTGATCGGTGGTATCTGCAGGCAAAGAACTTGAAGGAATGAGAACCGTTTTGGGCACCGGAACGTCAATTTTGGTGGCGAGGCAATTATTAAAAAATTTCTCATCAGCGCTCCACCAAAAAGGGTTATTTATCACGGCGGTTCCACAAAGTGCGGCGTTTTTAAGATAAGCGCGGTAAAAAGGTACATCCTGCGAAATGCGGTCTATTATTACATCGTAGCCGCTTGGTTCGCCCTGCACTACTTTGTCGATATAAACAGGTTCGGCCCTGATGCCGTCGATATTTTTTTCATTAACTCTTTCAATAAGAGCTTCAGGAAAGCTTCTTTCACGGCCAAACAGGATTCCGATTTTTTTCATATTGTTTTTTTTTATGGAATGAATTCGATTTATTAAGAAGAGAATTGCAGTTGCTAATATAGCAAATTTTATTGCTGAAATGGCATTGTAAATTGCAGATGATTTAAGGAGCAGCCAAACTGGTGGTAGAAAATCAGGAGAGATACAGCAGACAAACAAATTCCCACGATTTTTATTTTATTTTTTATCCTTACCATATTTCGGTTACACTTTACCGTTACTAAAATAGTAAAGCGCTGCTTTTTACAGTATGTTAATTTTTTCGTTCATAATTAACCGGTTTTAATCATTCAATTATTTTATCCATTACTTTTATCCTCAAAAAATATTACATGAAAAAATTTACATCTCTATGTTTTTGTTTCCTTGCTGTGATTATTTTTTCTCAAAGTGTGGTTGCGCAGGATTCTTCAATTTACAATAAGAACGAGGTTTTTGATCCGAATTTTTTATCACGTGGCGGAACCGAATTTCGCAGCGCTAATGGCGCGCCAGGCCCTAAGTATTGGCAAAACAGCGCCGACTATTCTATTCACGCAACATTAGATGAAAAAGATACTACTCTGAAAGGAAACGTTACTATTAATTATACTAACAACAGCCCTGATCAATTGAATTACCTGTGGCTTCAGTTAGACCAGAATTTGTTCAATCCTTCTTCGCGCGGGGCTGCAACCACACTCGTTACAGGCGATCGTTTCGATGTAAAAGGCTATACCAAAGGTGGCTATCATATTGAAGGAGTTTCAGTAATTTATGGTGGCAAAACTTATAAGATAGATCCTGTAATTACTGATACAAGAATGCAACTGCGTTTACCCTTCACTGTTAAGGGAAATGGCGATAAGATAGATGTTAAGGTAAATTACTGGTTTTCTATTCCGCAATATGGCGCTGACCGTATGGGAAGGTTGTACACCAAAAACGGCGTGGTTTATCAGTTGGCACAATGGTACCCGCGCATGTGTGTGTTTGATGCAGTGAAAGGCTGGAACACCTTGCCGTATATGGGTTTGGGAGAATTTTACTGTGAGTATGGCAACTTCGATTATTACGTTACCGTTCCTGCGGATATGATCGTTGCCGGTTCGGGTGAGCTTCAAAATCCAACGCAGGTGCTAACTTCAACAGAAATAAAAAGATTGGATGAAGCGCGTAAAAGTGATAAAACTGTCTTTATAGTGAAGGAAAATGAGGTAGGCAAATCTTCAACCAGGCCGACTGAAAAAGGAATGTTGACATGGCATTTTAAAATGCATAATTCGCGTGATGTATCATGGACGGCTTCCAAAGCTTTCATCTGGGATGCGGCGAGAATTAATTTTCCATCAGGAAGAAAAGGAATTGCTATGGCTGTTTATCCTGAAGAAAGTAAAGGTTATGATGCCTATGGAAGGAGTACACAATATCTAAAACATAGCATTGAATTTTATTCCAAAGATTATTATGAATATCCATGGAACTCAGCAGTAGTTGTAGCTGGCGTGGCTTTGGGGATGGAATATCCCGGCATTGTTTTTTGCAGTTATAAGATTGGAAAAGCCAATTTATGGCATGATGTAACACATGAGATTGGTCACAACTGGTTCCCGATGATTGTAGGTTCCAATGAAAGGAGTTTTATGTGGATGGATGAAGGAATGAACACCTTTATCAATGGGTATGCTTCCAATTATTTTAATCATGGCGAATATGGCGATACTACTAACAGAAGTATCCTGGGCATGGCAAGAGCTATGATGAGAAGCAAAGATCCGTTGATGACGCCTCCGGAATCGATGAGCCTTCGTGATTATGGTCAATATTATTTTAAAACTGCTGCAGCTTTAAATATTTTACGAAATTCAGTTATCGGGCCAAACAGGTTTGATTTTGCTTTCAGAACTTATATTCATCGATGGGCTTTTAAACATCCGCAGCCGATTGATTTTTTCCGAACCATGAACGATGCCGCCGGCGATGATTTGAACTGGTTTTGGAAAGAATGGTTTTATAAAACATGGAAGTTTGACCAGGCGGTAAAAGGTGTAAAATATGTAGATAATGATCCGGCAGATGGCGCTTTGATAACCATCGAAAATGAGCAAAAAATGGCTTTACCGGTTATTGTACAAGTTACCGAAGAAAACGGGAAATCGCAAACTTTGAAATTACCGGTGAATGTTTGGCAAAGAGATACCGACTGGACATTTAAATACAATTCTACTTCAAAAATCACTTCTGTTGTATTAGACCCGAATGGAGAATTACCAGACATCAACAGGAAAAATAATACCTGGAAAGGAAAATAAAGTATCAATTTTTTAAAACCGGGTGGTTTAATAGGATCATTAAACCACCCGGTTTTTAATTGCAGTAAACAAAGAATTAATACTGATTTTTGTTTTGCCAAAATTATACAGGAATGGTAATTTAAAATTGTTTTGATATTGTAACTTCACGGCGAATTATTCTTCATCTGCTTTAATATTTAAGAGGCGTGCAATTAAAAGATTCACTTTCATTGGCTTTTCGTACCGTTAGGAGTAACAAACTACGTACAGGTATTACCGTTGCTATTATTGCATTTGGTATAATGGCGCTGATCGGTATCATAACAGCTATTGCTTCAATGAATCAAAGCCTTTCAGAAAACTTTGCCACAATGGGCGCTAATTCATTCAGCATTCAATACAGGGATTTGCAAATAAGGATGGGAGGAGGAGGCCGCCAGGTTAAAAAAACAGACACACGCGCCCTGAAAGAAAAAAAATCAAACGAAAGAAAAATAATCACCTACCAGGAAGCCAGACTTTTTAAAGAACGATACAACTTTCCTGCAAGAGTAAGTATTTCTATACCAGGTCCTCAAAACATTATTGTAATGACCGATGAAATAAAAACCAATCCGAATATTTCAATGACGGGTGGGGATGAAAATTACCTGATACAAAATGGATATTCATTAGCCGGGGGCCGGAATATTAATAAACTGGATGTGGAAAGTGGCAGAAGTGTTTGTATACTTGGTAACAGCGTAGCTCAAAAATTGTATGGCGATAATACGTTGAAGGCTTTGGATCAAACGATCAAGGCGGATGGTATCAAATACAGGGTGATAGGCGTTTTGAAGGATAAAGGTTCCAGTGCATTTTTTAATGCAGACAATATAGTGCTTACTTCTTATAATAATATCCGTCGTCTTTTCCCCACAGATGGCATCTCTTATAATATAGGCATTATGGTAAATGACATCACTGAAATGGATGCTGCCATTGCAGAAGCAAAAGGAACTTTCAGACCGATAAGAAAACTGGCAATTGACGAGGCCAATAATTTTTATATTGATAAAAGCGATAGCATTGCTGAAGTGTTTAAGAGTGCTTTAGGTTCTATTGGGCTGGCTGCTGCTTTTATTGGGGCTATCACACTATTGGGTGCTGCAATCGGGCTGATGAATATCATGCTGGTGGCAGTAAATGAACGTACCCGCGAGATCGGCCTTATTAAAGCTATTGGCGGAAAGAGTAGGAGCATCAGGGCCCAGTTTTTATTTGAATCAATTTTTATAAGTCTTTTAGGCGCTGTTTTAGGTATCATTTTGGGTGTGGTCATTGGAAATGTGGTTGGATTATTACTCCACACTGGTTTTGTGGTGCCATGGCTATGGATGTTTATTGGTATTGTAGTATGTTCGCTCGTAGGCCTTTTTGCCGGATTGTATCCTGCTATAAAGGCGGCAAAACTTGATCCAATTGTAGCGCTTCGCTATGAATAGGCCTTTTTTTTGATCACGGTTTTAAAAAGAAGGGCTGGTTTTTCCGTTAATACATTTTTTGTTTACTCCTATTCAACGTAAGTAATTTTTATTTTATGCACTTTTTTTTTATTTTTATAGTTCAGTAATTTAACATGTACTGGGTTGGGGTAGCGGTTTTTATTTTTTTCAAAATATTAATAATTGATAATTAACTTTCAAATATTTTATTAACTTGTGCCCCACTACAAAATATTTTTAACGGAAATGCACATTATCATTTAATTTTTCTTTACAATTGCATAATCAAATTTTTAACAAAAATCTATACACTTAAACATTTAAAAACTAAACCAACATGGCAGATTTAAAGACTCCTGCAAACGCACCAGTAAACGCTACCACCTCGGTGCAGGCTAAAAAATCAAATAACATCATTTCCCTATTAGCACCTATTATTTGTGTCGTAGCCGGTTATATTATCTGGCGCTTTGTTATTGGAGCGGATAGCAATTTTACCAATCCGGATCCAAATGGTGGTTTCTGGCCCAACCAACTTGGCCCTAAAGGCAGCTTTCCAAGGATGTATGAAGGTGGTATTATTGTACCAATATTAATTGGCTGTTTCCTAATCGTTTTCACTTTTGTAATTGAAAGATCTTTGACTGTTGCTAAAGCTGCCGGCAAATCTTCTAATGCAGAATTTATCAGGAAAATACAATTTTTTCTTGCTGATAAAAAAGTTGACGCTGCTATCGCAGAATGCGACAAACAAAAAGGATCGGTAGGAAATGTAATGAAAGCTGGTTTGCGCAAATACAAGCAAATGATAGCTGATACAGAACTGGATACTGACCAAAAGGTACTCGCAATCCAAAAAGAAATTGAAGAAGCTACAGCGCTTGAATTACCCATGCTTGAAAAGAACCTTGTGTTTCTTTCTACTCTTGCATCTGTATCAACTTTGATCGGACTGTTAGGAACGGTTGTTGGTATGATTCGTGCATTTGGAGCTTTAGGTGAATCTGGCGGTGGTGATGCTGCACGTACATTGTCAATTGGTATTGCTGAAGCATTGTACAATACGGCTTTAGGTATTGGTACCTCTGCTTTTGCGATCATCACGTATAATATTTTTACAACAAAGATTGATGCCATCACTTACGGTATTGACGAATCAGGGTTCACTTTAACACAAAGTTTTGCTTCTTTATACAAATAATTTTGTGGAATTTTTGAGAAATTGAATCTAATCATTATTAAAATCAATCACTAATGGGAAGAGCAAAAATAAAACGCGGCAGTACAACCGTAGATATGACACCAATGTGTGATGTTGCATTTTTATTGTTAACCTTTTTTATACTTGCGGCGAAATTTAAGCCACCTGCAGTAATAAAAGTAGTTACGCCACTTTCAGTATCAAACAAAGTGGCTCCACAGAAAGACTTCCTGATGGTAACTATCAGTAAAGACAATAAAGTGTTTCTCGATATGGATCCTGCTATAAAGGGAGATGTTTTGGATGAATTAGCAAAAGAAAGGAACATATCCTTTTCTGCTCAGGATAAACAGAATTTTATCAATGCCCAGTTTATCGGTGTTCCAATCAGCCAGCTAAACCAGTTTGATGCGCTAAAGCCTGAACAAATAAAAGGAACAGATTTACCTGGTATTCCTGTTGATAGCACTAATGATGAATTGCAGTCATGGATTTCAGCGGCCGTAAATGCCCAGATGGGTGAGAAGCTGAACTTTCTGATAAAAGGAGATGCTACTTCTAAATATTCCACTTTTTCGCAGGTTATTGATGCCTTCAAAAAGAACGACCAATATAAGTACGACCTGGTAACTACTTCGGAACAAGTACCGGAAGGCAGTGAATTATATAAGAAGAATATTGAGGAGCAACTGCATGGCGATAAAAAACCTACACAGTAAGTAGAAGGCGCAATAAAAAGATTTTAAAAAATTAAAACTATATTACTATGGCAGAAATGGAAGTAAAAGAGAGTAGTAAAAAAGGGCCGGGTGTCAAGAAAAGTAAAAAGCACTCTACCCGGGTGGATCTTACTCCTATGGTTGATCTGGGTTTTTTGCTGATAACATTCTTCATTTTTACTACAACAGTATCTCAGCCTACCGCGATGAACTTAAACATGCCGAAAGATACTAAGGATCCCAAGGATAACACAAAGGTAAAAGAGTCCGGTTCGTTGACATTGTTGCTCGGAAAAGCTAATATTATCTATTACTATTTTGGTAATGATCCCGCAACGATGCAAACAACCAATTATAAAAATGTAAGGGATATTATTCTTAAGAAAAAGAAAAGTACTCCTGCAAATGATCTTTTTATTATCATTAAGCCTGACAAAGATGCCACGTATAAAGATGCCGTTGATATTCTGGATGAAATGGATATTAATGATATTCCAAGATATGCGATGGTAGACCCCACGCCGGATGAATACAGTAAAATCCAGCAAACAGAGCAGGCTAGTGGCATTAAATAATTTAATTACACGTACTTGAGGAAACTAATTAAAAATTAAAACATGGAACGTAATCAAATACTGAAATCAGATATTCTTGATATTATTTTTGATGGAAGGAATAAGGCCTACGGCGCGTATGATCTTAGAAAAACGTACAATAAAAGGATTACCATTGCATTAATAGCAACTATAGCTATGATTTTACTCTTTCTTATTGGTTCTGCAATTGCCAATAAATTAAAGAGTGATGATAATGCAATTCAGTTAAAAACAACTGAAACTACCTTGCAGAAAATTAAGCCGGATGAGCCACCACCACCACCGCCGCCACCGCCACCCAAGATACCACCACCACCACCAGTTGCAACTATTAAATTTACTCCGCCTAAAGTGGTAAAAGATGAGGAAGTAATCAAACCGCCACCAGAAGTAAAACAGATTGAAGAAGCGAAAGTGGATGTGAAGACCGTGGAAGGAACTAAAGATTTGGGTATTGTTGCACCGCCGTCAGATCTAAAAGGATCTAACGTAGTAGCAGCTCCGGTAGAGAAGAAAGAAAACCCTGATAAGATCTTTACTAAGGTTGAAATAGAAGCGTCTTTCCCTGGTGGTTTGCAGGCTTGGGCACGTTATGTAAGCCGGGCTATTCAGTCTCATATTGATGAATTTTCAGAGTCTGATTACGGAACCTGTGTAGTAAGGTTTATTGTGGATAAAACAGGAAAGGTGAGTGATGTACAGGCAACAACCATGAAAGGAACAAAACTGGCAGAGATTGCTGTAAACGCGATCAGGAATGGTCCAAACTGGACTCCTGCCCAGCAAAACGGTCGTTATGTAAATGCTTACCGTTTACAACCGGTAACCTTACAAAATCCTGATCAGTAAAATCACTTTAAAACATAATTCAAAACCGCCTTTATAATTGGGGCGGTTTTTTTATGCCACTTATTTAAAATGATAATTTTACTTAAGTTGTTCCTAATAATAACAGTAAACCCACAAATAACCGGAATTTCATTTTATTAAAATTGGAAAGAAAGCCGGTTAAATTTTGTTTATTATGTAACTTGTTCAATTATGAAAAAGTGCCTGTTCATTTATCTTGTTTTCTGTGCTGCCAGTTGTTCAAAGAAAACTACTCCCTCACCTCCTCCGCCTGATGGCAGTTTTATGATCACTTCCATAAAAGTAAACGAAAGTACTCCCGACCGGAACAACGATTTTTTTAATGTGAATTTAAACCCGGTTATAAAAATTTCGTTCACAGCTCCGGTAGATCATTCTTCTCTTGCATCAAATATTTCTTTGGTAAAAACCGGTGGCGCCGGTATTCCTGTAAATATTTCTTATTTAAATAAAGACAGTGTGGTCGAAATCCAGCCTTCATCAACACTGCAACATTTATCTAAATATATTTTTACTTTAAGTAAAGGGTTACAATCAAACCAGCAAGTGAGTTTAACCGTTGATAACCCGATTAATTTAATTACAGAGATTGATACTACCGATAAATTTCAGCGTGTTTCTGATAGTGCCTTACTTGATATTGTTCAAAAACAAACCTTTAAATATTTTTGGGATTTTGGCCACCCTGTTTCAGGAATGGCGCGTGAAAGAAATACTTCGGGAGATATAGTAACTACCGGTGGGACAGGATTTGGCGTGATGAGCATCATTGCTGCTGTTAACAGAAATTTTATTTCTCGTTCAGAAGGTTTTGCAAGAATAGATACCATCGTTAATTTCTTGAAAAATAAATGTACTCGCTATCATGGTGCATTTTCGCATTGGATAAACGGCGCCACCGGTGCTACAGTACCCTTCAGTGCAAAAGATAACGGCGCCGACCTGGTGGAAACTTCTTTTTTGATGCAGGGGCTTTTATGTGCGCGCCAATATTTTAATTCTTCCGGCACTAATGAAACCACTTTGAGAAATAATATCAATGATCTGTGGAACGGTGTTGAATGGAATTGGTTTAGAAACGGAGGACAAAATGTATTGTACTGGCATTGGAGCCCCGATTATAATTTTGATATGAATATGCAAATCAAAGGTTGGAATGAAGCGATGGTTGTATATGTTCTGGCAGCTTCTTCCAATACCGATTCTATTCCCAAAGCGGTTTATGACGATGGTTGGGCTTCGAACGGAGGAATGAAAAACGGTACTTCCTATTATGGCGTACAACTGCCACTAGGTCCTGAATATGGCGGTCCTCTTTTCTTTTCCCATTATTCTTTTCTTGGTATCAATCCTGATGATCTTAGCGATACTTATGCAAATTATTTTACCCAAAATACTGCGCAATCATTAATCAATTATAATTACTGTATTGCTAATCCAAATCACTTTAACGGCTATAGTGAAAATAATTGGGGGCTTACAGCCAGCGACGATAACTTAACCAATTACTCTGCGCATTCACCAACCAATGATGATGGCGTAATTACGCCTACTGCAGCTATTTCATCCTTGCCATATACGCCTGTTCAATCAATGAATGCATTGCGATTTTTTTATTACAAATTAGGTGATAAACTCTTTAAAGATTATGGTTTTGTTGACGCCTTCAATTTATCTGATGTTTGGTTCGCCGATTCTTTTCTGGCAATAGACCAGGGGCCGGAAATGGTAATGATCGAAAATTACCGAAGTGGTTTGTTATGGAATTTATTGATGAGTTGTCCTGAAATTAAAAGAGGAATGACAAGGCTTGGATTCCAAAGTCCGAATTTGTAAAATAAGTCGTTTTACTGTTGAAAACTTGATGATCAGAAGAAAAATCATTGTAATAAATCTTATTTTTACAGAATGCGATATTTCATTTCTTTTCTCCTGTTTTTATTTTCATTTGGAGGTGGTTATGCACAAACACAAAATGTAGATCAGAAGGGAAATGGTGTCAGCATAAATAAAAATCTTTCTGATTCAGAACTTCTCGATCTTGTTCAAAAACAAACCATAAAATATTTTTGGGATTTTGCTCACCCGGTTAGCGGTATGGCACGGGAACGTAGTAACACCAGTTTTGATTATGGAAATGAAGTGGTAACTACAGGTGGAACTGGCTTTGGTGTGATGGCCTTAATTGTAGGCGTAGAAAGGAAATGGTTGCCAAGAGATTCTGTTGCCGAAAGGATTTTAAAAATGCTTAAGTTTTTATACAAGGCAGATTCGTATCATGGTGTTTTTCCACATTGGATGAATGGCGAAACAGGTAAAACCATTAAGTTTAGCCGTAAAGATGATGGTGCCGATCTTGTCGAAACTTCTTATCTTTTTGAAGGGCTTTTATGCGCCAAAGAATATTTTAACCAAAACAATAAAGTTGAAAATCAAATTCGCGCCCGTATCACTTCTCTCTGGAATGATATTGAATGGAACTGGTTTACCAAAAATGGCCAGGAAGTTTTGTATTGGCATTGGAGCCCGAATAACGGATGGGCGATGGATTTTCCGATTCATGGTTATAACGAAACGTTGATTACTTATATACTTGCTGCTTCTGCTACTCAATATCCTGTTTCTGCAAAAGTGTATCATCGTGGTTGGGCAATGAGTAATTTCTTTTACAATGGTAAAAAGTTTTTAGGCTACACCTTACCGTTAGGATTTGATTATGGGGGCCCTCTTTTCTTCGCCCATTATTCATATTTAGGATTAGATCCACATGGGTTAAAAGATGAGTATGCTAATTACTGGGAACAAAATCAAAACCATACTTTGATCAACCATGCATACTGTGTAGAAAACCCAAAACACTTTAAAGGTTATGGAGAAGATTGCTGGGGACTTACAGCAAGTGACGATCCGCACGGGTATAGCGCTCATTCTCCCACAAATGATAATGGCACTATTTCTCCTACAGCTGCTTTATCTTCTTTCCCTTACACTCCTGAATATTCGATGAAGGCATTAAAACACTTTTATTTCGATCTCGGAAACAAAATATGGGGAGTGTATGGATTTAAAGACGCATTTAATGAATCTGAAAAATGGGTCGCTGATTCTTATCTTGCAATAGATGAAGGCCCTATAGTTGTGATGATAGAAAATTACAGAAGCGGTTTATTTTGGAAATTATTTATGAACATTCCTGAAATACAAAAAGGTTTACATAAATTAGGATTTTCAAGTCCTTATTTTAAATAAAAAAGTAAATATCAATAACCAATGTATTGCAATCCAATTTTTAAAAAAATTAAATTGATCCTGGTTTTTATGGTTCTGTCAGGATTGGTAAAAGCACAGAATGCTCCTTTTTATTCTGAAATAAAAGCTTTTAAAACACAGGATAGTCTTCATTTTCCGCCTAAACATGCCATTCTTCTTCTTGGTAGTTCTTCTTTTAGAAAGTGGACGGATGTCCAAAATTATTTTCCCGGTTATCCTATTATTAACCGCGGTTTTGGAGGTTCTACTTTCCCGGATGCAATCCGGTACTTAAATGATATTGTATTCCCTTATCAGCCAAGGCAAATTTTAATTTATGAAGGAGATAATGATGTGGCTTCGTCTGATAAAATAACTGCAGACTCTGTATTTAACCGGTTTAAAGAATTATTTTTTCTTCTAAGAAAAAAGCTTCCCAAAACTACAATCGATTTCGTTTCGATTAAACCGAGCCCGAGCCGGCAAGGCTTAATGCCTGAAATGGATAAGTCAAATTCACTCATCAAAGAATTTTTGAAGGATAAAAAGAACAGTGCCTTTATTGATGTTTATCATAGTATGCTTGATAAAAATGGTCTTCCGGACAAAAGTATTTTTGGTCCTGATGAACTGCATATGAACGCAAAAGGATATGCCATCTGGCAAAAAATAATTCAACCCTATTTACTGAAAAAATAAACTTTAACGATATGAAAAAGCTTCACACTTTACTGATCATTTTAATGGTTTTTGGTTTTCTTGGTGTTAATGCACAGGTTTCAAGTAGTGCAAAATCCAGGGCAGAAAATAGCAAGATGGACAACTTCGTCAATACATTAATGAAAAAAATGACATTGGCGGAAAAGATCGGTCAGTTAAATTTGGTAACACCCGGCGGCGCGGTTACCGGTGCAGTAGTAAGTAAAGATGTGGATACAAAAATCCGTAATGGCGAAGTAGGTGGCTTGTTTGGTATTACCGGCCCTGATAAAATCCGCAAAACACAGGAAATTGCTGTGAATAATTTCAGGTTGCATATTCCATTAATATTTGGCCTTGATGTGATTCATGGTCATAAAACCATTTTTCCTATTCCGCTTGGTTTATCCAGTAGCTGGGACACTACTCTGATTAAAAAGACCGCGCGCATTGCTGCAAACGAAGCAACGGCAGATGGATTAAGCTGGGTCTTTTCACCCATGGTAGATATAGCTCGTGATCCTCGCTGGGGGCGTATTGCAGAAGGCGCCGGTGAAGATCCCTTCCTTGGTTCACAAATTGCTAAAGTAATGATAGAAGGTTACCAGGAAAATAATCTTTCAAAAGATAATACGGTAATGGCTTGTGTAAAACATTATGCATTGTATGGTGCTGCAGAAGCTGGCAGAGAATACAATACCGTTGATATGAGTAAAGTAAGAATGTATAACGAATACCTGCCTCCATATAAGGCGGCTGTTGATGCAGGAGCAGGAAGTGTAATGACTTCGTTTAATGATATCAACGGGGTGCCGGCCACAGCCAACAAATGGCTTGTGACTGATCTTTTAAGGAAGCAATGGGGATTTAAAGGATTTGTGGTAACAGATTATACCGCTATTCCTGAATTGATAAATCATGGTATGGGCGACGACATGAAAGTTACTGAACTTGCTCTAAATGCAGGCGTTGATATGGATATGGTAGGAGAAGAATATTTACGGCATGCAGCGCAATTGGTTAAGGAAGGAAAAGTATCTGAAAAAACAATTGATGATGCCTGCAGAAGGATTTTGGAAGCAAAATATAAACTGGGTTTATTCGAAGATCCTTACCGTTACTGTAACGATGAAAGAGCTAAAACCGAATTGATGAGTGATGCTAACTTAAAGGCAGCACGCGAGGTAGCTGAGCGTTGTTTTGTGTTGCTGAAGAATAATGACCAGGTATTGCCCCTGAAAAAATCCGGGACTATCGCCTTGATTGGCCCGTTGGCAGATAATAAAAGAAATATGCTTGGCACATGGAGTGTCTCAGGCGATCCTCAAAAAAGTGTGACCATTATGCAGGGTATTAAAAATGTGGTGGGCAATAGTGTGAATATCTTGTACGCCAAAGGTGCCAATATCAGCGATGATACTGAATTTATTAAACATGTAAATGTATTTGGCGAAGAGATTTCTGTTGATAAACGTTCGCCTGAAGAAATGATTAATGAAGCGGTTGAAACTGCTGATAAAGCAGATGTGGTGGTTGCTGTACTTGGTGAAGCTGCCGACATGACAGGCGAATCATCCAGCATGAGCAATATTAGTTTGCAGGAAAGCCAGGAAAATTTATTAAAAGCGTTGGTAAAAACAGGAAAACCTGTTGTGCTTGTATTAATGAACGGAAGGCCAATGACATTAACATGGGAAAATGAACATGTGCCGGCAATTCTCGATACCTGGTTTGGCGGCACAGAAGCCGGTAACGCAGTTGCTGATGTATTGTTCGGAAATTATAACCCATCAGGGAAAATAACCGCCAGCTTTCCACGGAATGTTGGACAAATTCCTATCTACTATAACCAGTTCAATACCGGAAGGCCTTTTCATCCCGGCGATTCACCGAAGTTCAAATCAGATTACCTGGATGTAGCTAATACTCCTTTGTATCCATTTGGTTATGGACTTAGTTATACTACTTTTAAATACAGTGATATTTCTTTAAGCAATAATACTTTAAGCAGTAATGGCAAAATCACCGCTTCTGTAAATGTAACGAACACGGGTACACGCAGTGGAAAAGAAACTGTTCAAATGTATATCCGGGATATGGTGGGAAGTATAACGCGCCCAATAAAGGAATTAAAAGGCTTTAAGCAAATAACTTTAGAACCGGGCGAAACCCAAAAAGTTTCCTTTACTATTTCTGTAAATGATCTTAAATTTTACAATAGCGATTTGAAGTATGTATATGAAACGGGAGATTTTAAAGTGTTTATAGGTACCAACAGCCAGGATGTAAAAGAAGCTGATTTTAAATTGAAATAAAACAAGATTCCCGGTAAATAAACAAATAAAAGGATTTACTGTTTTGCTAAGAAAATAATTTCTGCAACCGCAGTTGTGTAATTTTATTTTGTTCTGCTGCTGCAATGATCAATTCATCGTGGGGATCATTATCCAGACGCTTTAAAAGGTCATCCACCATTTCACGGGCGGATTTTCCTGTGGCGGCTACAATATAGTTGTAACCAAAGGTTTCTTCATACATTTCGTTTGCTTTGGCTAATTCGTCAAGCATATCGGGTGGACTGTTTAATATTCCGGCTTGTTCCTGGAGAGGCCAGTCTGCGTTCCCGGCTGTATTTTTTTTAAGTGATTCTATGTCTCCTATTTTAATGTGACTTTGAAAAGCTTCCAGCCAGTCGGCAGGATTGCAATCATACCATTCTTCTTCTGCATATTCTAGCAGATCAACCAGGTCATTCACCGGAAGAATGCCTAACATTTTTTTGTTCCATGCTGTTGAACCGCAACACATTTGCAGTAATTCTTTTTTTTTCGGTTCTGGTAAATGATCAAAGTCAGCGATTGTCATTTTTATTTTTCTTTTTTTCTGAATGATTTTTCAGAAGATGAAAGTAATTGTTTCATAAAATGATCTAAAATTTCCAATGCGGTTGCAATATTTTTTCCTCATCAGCAACATCGATACAGGTAAAAACCTTCTAAAATGACATCATATTTTTCAGCGCCAATGCTTAGTTCATTTATTCTTTGTTGAGTGTGCAAAACCCTTTTTAAAAAGTTTTCCATAAAAATTTTAAAATGATTTGGAAAGAATAACTGAAATCATTTGAAGTTTACACGAAGTAAACGAATTTTTGCAATACAAATTAATACAGCCGGGTAAGATTAATGCAAACAATAAAGCATTAAAATAAAAATAGTCAATATTTGCTTATTCACGGGAATAAAAAAGATACTGTGACTGTGATTTTTCATTGATGCTTGCGAATAATAATAAAAGAACTTTTTAATAAAATGTCTAAACAAGAATTACAG
Organism: Bacteroidota bacterium; assembly: GCA_028876495.1. Lineage (GTDB taxonomy): Bacteria > Bacteroidota > Bacteroidia > Chitinophagales > Chitinophagaceae > Ginsengibacter. The sequence continues at coordinate 1,298 of JAGWRO010000098.1, read as the reverse complement.
GCCGAGTTGATGGAACTGATTAACGATAATCAAAAGATTATTTATAAGATATGCAATTCTTATTGTAGTAATAAAAATGACAGGGAAGACCTTGCACAAGAAATAATTTACCAGTTGTTAAAATCGTATCGCTCCTATAAGCAAGAATATAAATTTTCGACCTGGATGTATCGTGTGGCTTTAAACGTGGCAATTTCGTTCTATAGAAAAAAGAAAACGGCTGATACGGTTACTTATGAGCCTGTTTTGCCGGATTTTAAAGATGATGTTCATTCTACTGCAGAACTGGAAAATAACCTGGCTATTCTTGCAAGATTTATAAATGAATTAAATGAACTGGACAAAGCATTAATGATACTTTACCTGGAATCAAAAAGTTATAAAGAAATAGCTGAGATATTGGGTATTTCTGAAACAAATGTAGCTACGAAAATCAGCAGGATAAAAGAAACACTGAAACAAAAATTTTTAACGCTCAATTAATAATAATGGAAGACTTAGAATTAAAATCGCTTTTAGCATCTTACAATCAAAAGCTGGAACAAGCTAATGTACTCAATTTGCAATCGTGGGTGTTGAATGTTAAATGTTTTGAAGATCTGCAAAAACAAAAGGCAACGTCCAAATTAAAATCCTTGATAGCTTTCAAGTTGCTGGCCATTGCTTTAGGGATTTTATGGGTGTTATTTTTAGGAAACCTTTTTTATTTTTCATTGCACTCTTCAAAAATATTTTTTACGGTTTCTGTAGGAGCAATATTTGTAATCAATTTAGCGGCAATCATCGTGTATGTAAATCATATTATTGAAATCAACAAAATTAATAACAGCGAAAGCATAATAAAAGCACAGGAAAGTATTGCGCGGCTTCAGTTATCAACTATTAATATTACGCGTATACTTTTTCTTCAAGCCCCATTTTATTGTACTTTTTGGTGGAATACTAATATGATCGTTAATGATCCGCTTCGCTTTTGGCTGATCTCTGTTCCTGTTGCACTGATTTTTACGCTGGCTTCCCTTTGGCTCTATAAAAATATTTCATTAAAAAATGCGAATAAAAAATGGTTCAAAGTTTTATTTAACTCTCCCGAATGGAAATCTCTGATAAAAGCCAATAATTTCCTTCAGGAAATTGAAACCTTTAAAGAGAACATGTAATTAACTCAAGTTGCCAGTTAAAAAGAGCATCGGAATAAAGAATAATTTTGAGTTACCCACTTAAAATTATTTTACCGATGCTCAATGAAGATAAAATTATATCAATTTATTGTTTTGTAGATGATCTGCTCAAGAATT
>JAGWRO010000097.1 GCA_028876495.1 Bacteroidota bacterium | reverse complement strand
TATGTAGGTTTTTATGACCTTTACCATCGGCAAACTGAAAAGCAGATGAAATTATTTTGACAAACCGCCGTATGCCCGAAGGCACGTACGGTGGTGTGAGAGGACAGACCATCAATTAATGGTGGTCTTCCTACTCGATTTGTTTTAAAAACACGCAGGAAAAATACAAAAAGAAGTTACCTTTCTATCTGATTAAATATTCAAACACAATGGAAGAAAAAAATCAAAAACCGAAGCAGAATTTGTCGGACACATTTGCAAAACTGGAAGCAATAGGGGTCAAGCACGTTCAAAAAACCGGTGCGATATTGATGCCTTTATCAAAAAGCCAAAGAGAAAGTATGGAGAAGAAAAAGAAGCCGGAATAAAATCCTTCTTATTTGTTGGTTTACTACAAGCACTAATTTCATACAGCACAGTTTAATTCGCTTTTTTCACGGGGAAAGTGAATTTTTGGCTAACGGAGAGGTTAAGGAAAAATGGTTTGGAAATAAAAAAGGGTTTCAAACTTTTATAGTCTGAAACCCTTTACTGTTCTGTGGGCCCACCAGGATTTGAACCTGGGACCACCTGATTATGAGTCAGGTGCTCTAACCAACTGAGCTATAGGCCCGATTACCTGTTTCGGTAATTTTAAGGGTTGCAAAAATAGAAAAATTCAGTAAGTCAACAGAATTATTTTTCTTTGGAGATGCAAAAAATTGAAAATATCATTTTTGATCTCGGTGGTGTTCTGTTAGATATTGATTACAACCTTACCCGTATTGCCTTTGAAAAACTGGGCGTGGTTCAATTTGATGAAATGTATTCGCAGGCCAATGCCGATCAGCTTTTTCAAAAGCTGGAAACCGGCGACATTTCAGAAGGTAATTTTTATAAGGAAATAAATCGTTCTACCGGACTTCAACTTTCAGAAATAGAAATAAGAGAAGCATGGAATGCAATGCTGCTTTCTTTCCGGGAGGAAAGTCTTACTTTTTTAGACCAGGTAAGAGATCGCTATAAAATTTTTCTTTTAAGCAATACCAATCATATTCACCACAAATCTTTTTACGAAATCTATCATCAAAAAGAAAGGGGAAAATCTTTTGAACAATATTTTGATAAGGCATTCTACTCTTTTGAAATAGGATTGCGAAAACCAGAAGCTATTTGTTACGAGTGGGTTTTAAAAGATCTTAAAATTGTGCCGGAAAAAACTTTGTTTATCGATGATTCAATAAATAACATCGAAGGTGCCAAATTGGTAGGTTTGCAAACCGTACATTTAACGGCTGAAAAGAGAATTGAAAATCTGGGATTGTAAGGTTTATTTTTTTACTTCTTCAAAATCAATATAATCGCCTTCCTTTTTTGATACGGGTTCTGGCTGGGGTGGCCTTTGCTGATTTTGATAAGTTTTCATGTCATTCTGCATCTTCTCCTGCATGTCTCCAAACTGTTTCTTGATTTTTTTTGAAGATTCGTAAATAGGAATGATAAAATCAAAAATGAATTTGTATAACAGATAAAGTAAAAAGAGCTCGGCCGCTGTTTCAAAAAATTTCATTAAACAAAAATAAATGTTTTAAATCAATTGTTATATACCGTTCATGAATTAGTGCCTGAAAGATTTGTTAAGGAATGGATTTTAAGAAAACATAATTTGGAGCGTAATTTCTAATTAACGTATCTTTGCACTCGTAAAAGATTAGTGGAAGGGAACGGAAGCGTTCCCTTCTTCTATTTTGAAAAGAGCACATTAAAATGACTACTTCTACCGAACTTGAAAAGATCGAGGAATTTGTAAAAGATTTTATTACGGAATCAAAAGATTTGTTTCTTGTAGAGGTGAAAACTGCTCCGGGAAACAAGATCACGGTTTTGCTTGACGGCGATAAGGGAGTTACTATTGATAATTGCACAGTTATCAATAAAGCGCTTTATAAATTTATTGAAGAAAACGAAGTTTTTGGGAATAGTAATTTTTCATTGGAGGTTTCTTCTTTCGGGGTTGACAGGCCGCTGCAACTTTTAAGGCAATACAAAAAAAACATTGGCCGCACGGTTGAAGTGTTATTGAATGATGGAACCAAGTCAGAAGGTGTTCTTACTGATGTTAATGAAGACGAAATTAAAATAGAACAAAAAACAGGTAAAGGAAATAAAATGACAAAACAAACAACAACAATATTGTTTAATCAGATAAAGCACACCACCGTGCTGATAACTTTTTAAAATAACAGTATGGCAAGTATCAATTTAATTGAATCCTTCCAGGAATTCAAAGACGCTGAAAACATAGACAGACCTACTTTAATGAAAGTAATGGAAGATGTCTTTAAAACATTGATCCGCAAAAAATACGGATCAGATGAAAACTTCGATGTGATCGTTAACGACCAAAAGGGTGATCTGGAAATCTTCAGGCGCCGCACCATCGTTGATGATGATGACTTGTATAATACGCTCACGGAAGTAGAATATAAAGATGCCATAAAAATAGAACCTGATTACCAGGTAGGTGAAGAATTATATGAGGAAGTAGACATCCAAAAAGAGTTTGGAAGAAGGGCGATACTTGCAGGTAAACAAACCCTCGCCAGCCGTATCAACGATCTTAAGAAAAATATTTTGATTAAGAAATATGAAGACAGGATAGGTGATATTATTACAGGCGAAGTTTACCAAGTTTGGAAAAAAGAAATTTTATTACTCGATGAAGAAGGAAATGAAATGCTGCTTCCTAAATCGGAGCAAATTCCTTCTGATTACTTTAAAAAAGGTGAAACGATAAGGGCAGTTGTAAAAAATGTAGAATTAAAAAATAACCAGGCGGTTATTATTGTTTCAAGAACGGATAATTCCTTCCTGGCTAAATTGCTGGAAATTGAAGTGCCTGAAATATTTGATGGTCTTATCGTGATTAAGAAAATTGTTCGCGATCCGGGAGAAAGAGCAAAAGTGGCGGTTGAAAGTTTTGATGACCGTATTGATCCGGTTGGTGCTTGTGTAGGAATGAAAGGAAGCCGCATTCACGGCATTGTGCGCGAATTAAAAAATGAAAATATTGATGTAATCAATTGGACCAATAATATCCAATTGCTCATTCAGCGTTCACTTACTCCTGCAAAGATCACCAGCATGGATGTGGATATGGAAGCCAAACATGCAAGCGTATATTTAAAACCCGACCAGGTTTCTTTGGCGATTGGCCGCCGCGGCGTAAATATCAAGCTTGCGTGCGAACTTACAGGGCTTGAAATTGATGTGTTCCGCGATAACGAAGGCGAGGTGGAAGAATACGATGTGGATTTGGATGAATTTACCGATGAATTGGAAACATGGGTGATCGATGAATTAAAAAAGATTGGTTGCGATACAGCGAAAAGCGTGTTAGACTTGTCTGATGAAGAACTGGAGCGCAGGACCGACCTGGAAAAAGAAACGATCGCTGAAGTGAAAAAGATTTTAAGAGAAGAGTTTTCGGATGAATAATAACAAACGTAATTCTAAACAATTTGTTTGTTTACTATAATTTAAAAAATAAAAAATTACTTCAATAAAGAAGTAGGAAAGATTAATGGCAGAAATAAATACACCACGGTTGATGGCTGCGGCCAGAGAGTTTAACATCGGGACAACTACCCTGATAGACTTTTTGGTATCAAAAAATTTTAGCGGCGATGATCTTAAGCCTAGTTCAAAGCTTACGGCAGAGATGTACCGTGTTTTGCAGGTAGAGTTTCAGCCTGATAAAGTAGCTAAACAAAAAGCCGAGCAGATCGATCTTCCAAAGAATACCCCTGCTGATAATAAGAAGAGAAGGGATGAACAGGATCTGTCGTTCAATAAAAAAGAAGCAGTAAAACCTGCCGCCAAAGAAGAAAAACCGGTTGAGGAAGAGAAACCTGAAGACATAGTTGAATCGATTATTGAAGAAAAAGTAGCTGAAATTCCGGTGGAAGAAATTCCGGTAATAGCAGAGATAAATAAAGAAAAAAGCAAAGCAGAATCTGATGAAATATCGATTGAGCCTGCTCCTGTAGCCGAAATAGAAAATGTTTTGGTTCCTGAGGTTGAAGGATTGAAAATTGTTGATAAAATTGATCTGAGTTCTATAGATTCTTCTGTAAGACCTAAAAAAGATTCTAAAAAGAAAGAAACGAAGGGAAAAGTGAAAGGTGTAATTCTTAAGCCTGAAGAAAAAGAAGAAGAACCAGCAAAAGGTCCGGTTGCGCCCGAACCGGTAAAAGAAGTTCCTGTTATCAGTAACATTAAAGCAGTAAAATTGGAAGGCCCTAAAATTATGGGGAAAATAGAACTTCCTTCTAATAATGAAACCCGCCCGAAACCATCGGACGAAAGGCGTAAACGTAAACGTATTGTTGTTGAAAAGAAGGGAGGAGGCCATCCTCCTCATCCAAACGGGCAGCGCCAACATGGTGGAAATGCCGGAAATAGCGGAAACCGGCCGGCGGCCGGCGGTAGATTTAACCGCAATGCACCTCCTGTAAGACGTGAAGAAAAGGAAATTGATCAAAAAGAAATTCAGGATAAAATAAAAGAAACACAGGCTAAACTTGCTGGCTCCGGCGGAAGAGGAAAAAGTCTTAAAGCAAAATACCGCAAACAGAAAAGAGAAGAAGCAGCTGAAAATGTTGGCGAAGAAGGAACTGATAATAAATTGCAGGTAACCGAATTTATTTCGGTGAGTGAATTTGCTAATTTGATGGACGTGAGTTTTGCAGATGTAATCAGCAAATGTATGAGTCTTGGTATTATGGTTTCTATTAACCAACGCCTAGAAGCTGATGTGATAGAATTGGTGGCCGGTGAATTTAATTTTGAAGTTGAATTTATTGATATAGACAACCAACAGGATGCAGAGGAAGAAGAGGAAGAAGAAAATGAAGAAGATTTGGTACCCCGCGCTCCAATCGTCACCATTATGGGGCACGTTGATCATGGAAAAACTTCCTTACTGGATTACATTCGCCATGCAAATGTAATTGCAGGAGAAGCCGGAGGAATCACCCAACACATTGGCGCCTATGAAGTAAAAGTGAAAGATGGCCGAGCCATAACTTTTCTTGATACACCAGGTCATGAAGCGTTTACCGCTATGCGTGCAAGAGGTGCAAAAGTTACTGATATAGCCGTGATTGTTGTTGCAGCCGATGATGCAGTAATGCCACAAACCAAGGAAGCAATCTCTCATGCCCAAGCAGCGGAAGTTCCGATGGTTTTCGCATTGAACAAAATAGACAAAGAAGGAGCCAATCCTGAAAAAATAAAAGAGCAACTGGCAGGTATGAATATTTTGGTTGAAGATTGGGGAGGAAAATTTCAAAGCCAGGAAATAAGTGCCAAGAAAGGATTAAACGTAGATGAACTTCTTGATAAAGTATTGTTGGAATCTGATTTACTTGAACTAAAGGCAAATCCTTCCAAGGCTGCCAGCGGAACTGTAATTGAAGCCTCACTGGATAAAGGCCGCGGTTATGTTGCTACTATTTTGGTGCAAAATGGCACGCTGAACCAGGGAGATCTTTTAGTATCAGGCCAATATTATGGGCGCATCAAAGCGATGTTTAATGAAAGAAACCAGCGGGTAACAACCGCCCCGCCATCAACTCCTGTACTAATCCTCGGTTTGAACGGCGCTCCACAGGCAGGCGAAACCTTTAAAGTTTTCGAAGATGAATCTGAAGCAAAAGATACGGCCAACAGAAGAGCCCAAATTCTTCGTGAACAAGGAATACGTGCCAAAAAACATATCACGCTTGATGAAATTGGCCGTCGTCTTGCGCTGGGTAATTTCAAACAATTGAACCTTCTTATCCGTGCCGATGTGGATGGATCTGTAGAAGCATTAAGTGATTCTTTACAAAAATTAAGCACCGAAGAAATTGCAGTGAGCATTGTTCACCAGGGTGTAGGACAGATTACAGAAACAGACGTAATGCTGGCCACAGCTTCTGATGCAGTTATCATCGGCTTTAATGTTCGTCCATCTTTGCAGGCATCAAAAATTGCTGATCATGAAGGAGTGGAAATTAAAACTTACTCTATCATTTATGACGCTATTGATGAAGTGAAAAGTGCCATGGAAGGCATGTTGGAACCTAAGATCCAGGAAAAAGTTTTAGGTATTGCTGAGATAAAAGAAACCTACAAATTCGATAAAGCTACTGTTGCCGGCTGTATGGTGGTAGAAGGAAAAATAGCCAGAAACAATCGCGTGCGGCTCGTAAGAGATGGTATTATTATACATACCGGTGAACTGGGAAGTCTTAAACGTTTTAAAGATGATGTGAAAGAAGTAAATAATAACATGGAATGCGGCCTCACTTTCAAAAATTACAACGATCTGAAAGCGGGCGACATGGTAGAAGCTTTTGAAGAAATTGAAGTAAAAAGAACCTTATAAACCTTGAATTATTAATTTCTTTAACAAAAGCGCTTCAACTTTTAACTTTCCAAAAAAATAACTCACAGTTTAGCGGTGTATTTTTGACCAATTAATTTTAAAAAAGTTAAGGCACTTCACTGCTATTCCGAATACAAAAATTTCTCATGAAAAAAAGTTTGTTCACTCTTTGCTTTCTTGTTATCGTTGTTGCTTCTTTTGCCCAAACAAAAAAAGTAATAGCTGATAAAATCATTGCCACAGTAGGTGACAAAATTATTTTGCGAAGCGATATCCAAAACAGCATTACTGATATGCAACGCCAGAATGTGGCCGTTCCACCAAATGCCTCCTGTATTTTATTGCAACAGGCGCTGGCATTGAAAGCGTTGGTATTACAGGCCGAGCGTGATTCACTTCCTGTTTCTGATGAAGACGTAGATGCTGAAATTGATAAAAGGATTCGTTATTATGTTCAGCAATATGGATCTGAAGAAATTTTGCAACAGGTTTCCGGCAAAACAGTATTTCAGTTAAAAGAAGAATTCAGACCTGTAATTCGTGAACAGAAACTTGCCGCTGCAGAAAGAGATAAAATTGTAGGTGATGTGAGGATTACTCCAAAAGAAGTAGAAGCTTATTACAATGAAATTCCGAAAGACAGTCTCCATTTTTACGAATCACAATTGGAAGTGGGGCAAATTGTTATGTATCCAAAACCAAACCGTGATCTTGAAAATTATGCCATTGATCAGTTAAAGGAATATAAAAAGGAAGTAGAAGACGGAAGCAAAAAATTTGAAGTGCTGGCTTCTCTTTTTTCAGATGATCCCGGCACTAAAGATAATGGCGGACTTCTTGAAATCAACAGGAATGAAACGCAGTTGGATCCGGTTTTCCTGGGGAAAGCTTTTAGTTTAAAAGACGGGCAAATATCTAATGTTTTTAAAACTCAATTTGGGTATCATATTATTCAAATGGTAAGTCGCCGTGGCGATGATGCTACCATAAGGCATATTTTAAAAGTCCCCCAGGTAAGTTCAATACAAGTGAACCAGACAATAGAAAAAATGGATTCAGTAAGAAATCTTTTGGTAGATGGTAAAATGCAATTTGGGGAAGCGGTTTCCAAATTTAGTGAAGACGACAACAGTAAATTTACCGGCGGCCTGCTTACAGGTCCTGATGGCCAAAGTACTTTTTTATCTATTGACCAATTGGATAAAGACCTGGTGCTGATGCTTAAAGATTTAAAGGTGGGTGAATATTCTAAACCTGTAGAATTTATAGATCCTTCAACGGGGAAAAAGGCAGTTAGAATTGTGGAAATCATTGCAAAAACACAACCGCATCGTGAAAATCTTAAAGACGATTATGATAAAGTAGCACAACGTGCGCTTGAAGAAAAAAAGAACAAGGCGTTGGACGATTGGTTCAGTAAAAAGATGTCTGGCTTTTACATTAATGTGTCTAAAGATTATGCTTCCTGTCCTGAACTGCAAAAATGGACAGAAAACAGTGTGGCAGCCACCAAATAATATGGATTAAATAATTGTACCAGGAAGAAACATCTTAAAAAGAAAGGTTTCTTTGTTGATGCGAAAATTAAAATATTAAGTATTTGTTCCTTTACTGTTATAACTATATTAAACAACAGAAAGCGCCATATTAATTTTGTTTTACATTTGCTTTTTATGTCAATCGTAGTTTCCAATCTCACAAAAATTTATGGTCAGCAAAAAGCGGTAGATGATATTTCTTTCACTGCAGGCAATAATGAGATCGTAGGATTTTTGGGCCCGAATGGTGCGGGTAAATCAACCTCGATGAAAATAATTACCGGCTATCTTGCGGCAGATTTGGGAGAGGCAGTTGTAAACGGAGTGAATGTAAATGAAAACCCCGTAGAGGCTAAAAAGCAAATTGGTTATTTGCCTGAGGGAAACCCGCTTTATTATGAAATGTATGTCCGCGAATACCTTCAATTTATGGCAGGGATTCATGAAGTAAAAACGGGAGTAAAAAAAAGAATGGAAGAAGTAATTGATCTTACCGGGTTACGGCCAGAAAGCAATAAAAAAACAGGACAGCTAAGCAAAGGTTATAAACAAAGAGTAGGGCTTGCCGCAGCACTTCTTCATGATCCCAAAATATTGATATTAGATGAACCCACTACAGGTTTAGATCCCAACCAGATTGTGGAAATACGGCAATTAATTAAAGAACTGGGTAAAAATAAAACTGTCCTTTTTTCATCGCACATTTTGCAGGAAGTAGAAAGTGTTTGCGACAGGGTTATTATCATTAACAAAGGAAAAATTGTGGCTGATGATACATTAACCCATCTGCAATCTTCCAATATAAATGCGCACATTATCTTGGTGGAATTTGGCAGCAAAGCAAACCTGGCTTTATTACAAAACCTTCCGCTGGTAGATGAAGTTCAGGAAAATCAAAATCAATACCAGCTACAAACTTCTGATCCGGAAAAAGTAAAAAAGCTGTTGCTTGAATTCAGTCTTCAAAATAATCTTGATATTCTTTCTCTCAAAACCAAAAGCAAAAGCCTGGAAGAGGTTTTCAGAAACCTTACCGCTTAAATAATTCAGCGTATCAAATTGCCACTAATTTGAATAGTTTTGTTTCAAAAAATGAAAAAAGCTACACTGCTTGTTGTAATAGTAATTTTTATTTATCCTTCTTTATTTGCCCAAAAAATAACCGGAAACTGGAAAGGAAATATTGATGTGAATGGAACAGAGATTCCGATCGTATTTCATTTTAATAAAAACAGCGATGGCAAAATTGATGGTAAATGGGACAGTCCAAAACAAAATGCCATCGGTCTTCCCTACAGTTCAATTGATGCGAATGAAGACAGTGTTCACATTGGTATTAAAATGATTGATGGTTCTTATGAAGGGAAATTCATCAATAATGATTCAATAGCAGGAATGTGGACACAGCGTGGTAATCAATTACCCTTAAATTTTTCGAGAACTAACGGAGATGCTGAATCGCAAATGGAAATGCCTCCTCATCCCGGCGAAAAAGAAATTGAAATTACTTCTGCTGTAGGAAGTAAACTGTATGGAACTCTTTTATCAAAAAATAATCAACAGCTACTGGCAATTATTATTGCCGGCTCCGGGCCAACAGACCGCAATGGAAACAGCACGATCAGCGCAGCTACCAACGAATATCAAATGCTTGCTTATAGTTTGGATTCTCAAAATATTGCCACGTTCCGCTACGATAAACGCGGGATTGCAAAAAGCGCTTACGCAGGCATGAAAGAAAGTGATTTGGTTTTTGATGATTATGTAAAAGATGCAGAAAAAATCTTTGATTATTTGCATGACACACTTGGGTTCAAAAACATTTATTTTATCGGCCACAGCGAAGGATCATTGATCGCCATGTTGGCTTCTGAAAAAAAGAAAGTGAGTGGTTATATTTCTGTAGCCGGCGCAGGAAGGCCTATTGACGAAGTGTTGGAGGAGCAAATGCAAAAACAGCCTTTGCCTGATTCAGTAAAGCAACAAATTCCGGCGATTTTTACTCAGCTTAAAGAAGGTAAGGAAGTGAATAAAGTTCCACCGGTATTGGTTTCTCTTTTTAGAAAATCAATACAGCCTTATATCATTTCATGGCTTAAATATTCGCCTCAAAAAGAAATTAAAAAATTGAATTGCCCGGTACTCATTTTACAGGGCAGTTGTGATATACAGGTGAGTGTGCCTGACGCCAATAACCTTCACGAAGCCAATAACAAAAGCACGTTGGCCATTATTCCCAATATGTCGCACACTTTAAAAAATGCAGGAGAAGATTGTGTCGATGAAAATAAAACCTACACCGATGGCTCAATGCCTTTGGATAAAACGTTGGTGGAAGACATTGTGAATTTTATCAAGAAGTAAAACAGAAATCTGTGGAATTTGTTTGTTTGCTACGAATCTTTTTCTTTAAATAATTTAGTAATGTCTTTTTCCAGTTGTTCAATTTCAGAAGGTTTCAACGCATCGTAAATTCCACGTACTCTTTTTTTCTGATCGACTAAAGCAATAAACTGTGTATGAATAAAAGCCTCCTGGATATTTTCACTATTATTTTTATCATTATCGAGCAGGTAACTCTGGCGCGCCATCTTGTATAATGAATCTTTGCTTCCTGTTACAAAATACCATTTAGCAGGATTGTTGTGATCATCCGGCAACATTCTTTCTTCATAAGCTTTCAGTAAAGGAACAGAATCAGTTTCGGGCATAGAACTGTGCGAAATGATGGCAAAATCTTTGTTATCCTTAAATTGATCGTAAACGCCTTTAAGATTAAAATTCATCTTGGGGCAGATGCCTTTGCAGGTAGTAAAAAAATAATTGGTAACATATATTTTGCCGTCAACATTTTTTTCAGTTACCGGCTGGCCATTTTGATCAGTGAAGGAAAAGTTTTGAACGTAACTCATCACAGGAAGTTTTACATCAAAATATCCTTTGGTAAAGGAGAGAGAAATATAAAAAGCAGTGAGCAGCACTAACGAAAATAGGGTGTAAATAATTATTTTCTTTTTCATGATGCAAAGGTATAAATTCTCAGTTCTTACAAATGCTAAGATTTGCTAAGGTTAAATTAAAAGAGAAACCCTCAAGTCCATTTTCGTTAATTTTACAAACTCAATATATTTTAATTATGGAAGAAAGTTTACATGATTTTGGAATGATCGGCCTCGGTACTATGGGCAGCAATCTTTTGCTGAATATGGCCGACCATGGATTTTCAGTTATTGGATATGATAAAAATCCTGAGAAAACATCCGCTTTTGAAGCATCTGCCACAAAAGGGACCACTGTAAAAGGTGTGAACACGCTGGAAGAAATGATTGCCAAATTAAAAGTGCCGCGAAAGCTGATGATGCTGGTACCTGCAGGAAACCCGGTAGATAGTGTGATAAGCGATTTAAAACCATTATTACAAAAAGGCGACATCGTTATTGACGGAGGCAATTCGCATTACACAGATACCTTAAAAAGAATAAATGAACTAAAAGATATTGGGTTTCATTTTATGGGCATTGGTATTTCCGGTGGCGAAGAAGGCGCACGCAAAGGCCCGAGCATTATGCCGGGAGGCGATGAAGAAGCGTACAAAGAAGTAGCGCCGATACTAAAAGCGGTTGCCGCAAAAGTAAACGGAGAACCTTGCGTTGGATACCTGGGACGCGACGCGGCCGGCCATTATGTAAAAATGGTGCATAACGGTATTGAGTATGCAATAATGCAGCTCATCAGCGAATGTTATGATATGATGCATCATGGTTTGCAACTTACCAATGATGAACTTCATGAAGTTTTTGCCGAATGGGATAGTGGTGACCTCAAATCTTTTTTACTGGAAATTACAGCGATCATTTTTGAAAAAAAGGATGATCAAACTCAGTTTTATTTAGTCGATAAAGTTTTGGATAAAGCGGGTGCTAAAGGAACCGGCAAATGGACCTCGCAGGAAGGGCTTGATCTTCCAATGCCTATTCCAACTATTGATTCGGCAGTTATGATGCGTAATCTTTCTTCACTGATTGAAGAAAGGAAAGAGGCAGCAGCTATTTATAAAACAGTTCCTAAAGCAATTGAAATTGATAAAAAAGAATTTATCAATCAATTGCGTGAAGCTTTTTATTTTGCTTCTGTAATAAGCTATGCTCAAGGTTTGGCGATGCTGACTGTGGCTTCTGATGAATTGAATATGGACATTCCTTTACCTGAAGTAGTAAGCGTTTGGCGCGGTGGTTGTATTATTCGTTCTGCCATGCTCGACCAATTTAAAAAATGTTACCAGGATAAGGATTTAAAAAATTTATTGCTGGATGAAACCATTGCAAAAATGTTGATGCAAAAAGAAACCGCAATTCAAAAAGTGGTTTCGACAGCAGCATTAAACAATTACCCGTCAGCAGGTATGATGGCTTCATTAAATTATTACAATGCGTATCGTAGAAATTTCTTGCCTACCAACCTTGTCCAGGCACAGCGCGATTTTTTTGGTGCACATACTTATCAAAGAGTTGACCAGGAAGGGATTTTCCACACAGTTTGGGAATCCGGGACTAAATAAATTAAAAAATTAAAAAAACAGGATGTTAGATTATAAAAAATTACCACCAACAGTTCTTTTTATTTTCGGCGGCAGTGGCGATCTTAATTTCAGGAAATTGAATCCTGCATTGTTCAATCTTTTTTTGGATAATGCCATGCCCGATCATTTTAGCATTGTGGGTATCGGGCGTTCTAAATACTCAGATGCGGAATACAAAAAACATTTAAAAGATGGGATCGACCAGTTTTCGAGAGTAAAAGATACCAATGGCAACTGGAAAGAATTTTCCAAACACATTTGTTACCTCGAAATGGATGCTACCGATTCAAAAGAATATGAAAAACTTACCAAGATTGCAAAGGAAAAAGAAGCAGAAGCAGGGCTTCAGCCCAATGTTGTTTTTTATATGGCTGTGGCACCGCAACTGGTTCCTGAAATTATAAAAAATGTCTCTGTCCTGGAATCGTGCAATGATAAAAAATGCACCCGCATTGTTGTAGAAAAGCCTTTCGGACATGATTTGAAAAGCGCCGTTGAAATGAACCGCACGCTTTGCGAATATTTTGATGAAGACCAAATTTACAGGATCGATCATTATCTTGGAAAAGAAACGGTACAGAATATTCTCGCTTTGCGCTTCGCCAACGCGTTGTTTGAACCTTTATGGAACAGAAATTATATTGATCATGTTCAGATTACTGCATCTGAAACTGTAGGTGTGGAAGGCCGTGGCGGATATTATGAAACGTCTGGCGCTATGCGAGATATGATTCAAAATCATATTTTACAACTCGTATGCATGATAGGCATGGAACCTCCCGTATCTTTCAATTCTAATGAGATCAGGAATAAAAAAGTGGATGTTTTAAATGCTATCCGCCGCATACCTAAAGACGAAGTGCAGGATTATGCAGCCAGGGGACAATATGGTGCAGGCTGGATGCAGGGAGAAAAAGTACCGGGTTACAAAGAGGAAGATGGCACAGATCCTAATTCGAATACAGAAACCTTTGCAGCCGTAAAATTTTATATTGACAACTGGCGCTGGGAGGGAGTTCCCTTTTACGTTCGTACAGGTAAGCGGTTGCATGAAAAATCTACAGAATTGACCATCCAGTTTAAACCAGCTCCCGACTTTGCCTTTCCAAAAGAGGCAACAGAAACATGGCGGCCAAACCGGCTATCAATAGGTATTTCACCTGAAATGGATATTTGCCTTACTTTCCAGGCAAAGCGCCCGGGGCAATCAATGATACTGAACCCGGTAAATATGATCTTTAATTATAAAGATGCTTATGAAGGTGAAGAACCCGAAGCATATGAAACACTTTTGTATGATGTAATGGATGGTGATTCCACTTTGTTTATGCGTGCCGACCAGGTAGAAGCCGCATGGGAAATTGTAATGCCTATACTGGAAGTTTGGGCTGCCCGTAAACCTATGAATTTTCCTAATTATTCACCAGATTCGTGGGGGCCGGAAGATGCCGAAGCGCTTATTGCCCGCGATGGACATAACTGGATCTCCCAGCCAGCAAAACATAAAGAAAAATGAAACTGCATATTTTTGACGATAAGGAAATCTTGAGCGAGCAACTTGCTGAATGGATCTGTGATTTGATTTCAGATACCTTAAAGCATCAGCAGTTTTTTACTATCGTTCTTTCAGGAGGTGGAACACCTAAAATGTTGTATCAAAAATTAGCTTCTGAAAAATTTAAAGCCAGGATTGATTGGCAGCGTATTCACGTTTTTTGGGGCGACGAAAGAGTAGTACCCTTTAGTGATGAGCGCAACAATGCGAAAATGGCTTTTGATTTTTTGCTTAATCATGTGGATATACCGGCTTCACAAATTCATATAATGAGAACCGATATCGAACCGAACTTCGCGGTAGCGGAGTATAGAAAAAAACTTCATACTTTTTTTGACAGCACCGGCCACAGCTTTGATCTGGTTTTACTTGGAATGGGTGATGATGGCCATACGCTTTCTTTATTCCCCGGTTCATTGCTCATAGATGAGCATTACCGTTGGGTAAATTCGGTTTATAATGAGCAACAGCAGATGTATCGTATGACACTCATGCCTTTGTTGGTAAATAAAGCTGGTAAGGTAGTATTTATGGTTGATGGTGAAAAAAAGGCTGGCGTACTTGAAAAGGTTTTGGAGGGTGAATATAAACCTGCTGAATTTCCCGCGCAGCTTATCTCTCCTGAAAATGGCGAATTGCATTGGTTTCTCGATAAGGCTGCGGCCAAAAATTTACATACTATTTGAGCCAAAATGCGCACTCTGTCTAAAAAATACCTGGTGAAACCTTTAAATAACTTAACAAGTTTGAAAACTCATTTTCACCTATAATCTTTATCTTTGTATGTCTAAAAAAGATGTATTATGATCAAAACCGGCAATACGGTTGTAAGTATTTATACCGAAATGACCCCGAATCCTGAAACGATGAAGTTTGTGGCAAATAAACTTTTGTACCCTGGAAAAAGTGTAGATTTTAAGAACGAAGAAACTGCTTCTGCTTCTCCTCTGGCAATGCAATTGTTTTCTTTTCCGTTTATAAAATCAGTTTTTATAGCAAGCAATTTTGTTACGCTTACAAAAACAGATGACACCGAAGATTGGCAGGATGTAATTCCTTCAGTAAAGCAATTTTTGAAAGAATACCTTGAAGAAGGAAATGTAATTATAAATGAAGAAGAGCTTGCAGCAAGAAAGCCGGAAAGCACCAATGAAATTCACGTTGATGACGGTGATGTGGTAAAAAGAATAAAAGAATTATTGGAAAATTATGTAAAACCAGCCGTTGAAATGGACGGTGGTGCTATACAGTTTTTAAGTTATGAAGAAGGAACTGTAAACCTGATGATGCAGGGAAGTTGCAGTGGTTGCCCATCTTCAATGATTACGCTAAAAGCCGGGATAGAAGGAATGATGAAAAGAATGATACCTGAAGTGAAAGAAGTGGTGGCTACTTCCAAATAAGTTACCGTTTTAAAATAAATATCTGATGATGGCACCTTGAAAAGGGTGCTTTTTTTATGCTTAGTTTTCGATTAAAATAAAAATCCACTTTTTTTATTTGTTTACTGTTACTTATTTTCATAAAGTATTCTACATTACTTTTGGCGCTAAATTTTAAAATTGAGTTTACCTGAAATTTACCATGCTTTTGTTGAAGGAATGAAAGAAACCACATGGCTCGAATACATCGCCGTGTTTTCAGGGATTGTGAGTGTTTGGTTTTCGCGTAAAGAAAATATCTGGGTATATCCTACAGGATTAATCAACACTATTTTTTACATCTACCTCAGTTTTAAAGGCAGTTTACTCGGCGAAGCAAGCGTAAACATGTATTATACCATCATGAGTATTTATGGATGGATATTATGGGCCAAAAAAAACCGACAGCAGGAACATGTGGTGAATATAATGTGGAGCACTAAAAAAGAATGGATACAGGAACTCCTGTTTTTTGCGGCATTTTATGTTGCCATTTTTGTGGCGCTCACCTTTCTGAAAAAAAATTTTGCACCGGGCGCCATTCCCTGGGCTGATGCTTTTGCAAGCTCAACCGCCTTTACAGGCATGTGGCTGATGGCGCGCAAAAAAGTAGAAAGCTGGTATTGGTGGATCGCGACAAATATTGCCTCTATTCCTTTGTACTTTATCAAACATTATGTTTTTACAAGTGTATATTATGTGATACTTTTAATAATGGCTTTTTGGGGGTTGGTCGAATGGAAAAGAAGGGCAAATGAGCATTTATTACAAAAAGAAGAATTGCCGCAATGGAATCAATAAAAAAAATCGTGATTATTGGGCCGGAATCAACAGGAAAAAGTACACTTTGCCAAAAGTTGGCCGATCATTATAACACTTTATGGGTTCCGGAATACGCAAGGGAATATTTGGAAAAACACGGGCCTGAATATAGTTATGAAGACCTTTACGATATTGCAGTAGGCCAACTCGAATTGGAAGACGAAGCTGCAAATAAATTAGAAAATTCTGATCGTGCCGCCACCATTCATCATTCACCACTCCCTATTCACCATTCACCATTCACTACTCCCTATTCACCATTATTTATTGACACCGATATGTATGTGATGAAAGTTTGGTCTGAATTTGTTTTTAATAAATGCAACAATTGGATATTAAACCGTATTGCTGAAAGAAAATATGATCTCTATTTGCTCTGCGATGTTGATCTGCCCTGGGTTAAGGACGATTTAAGAGAATACCCTGATGTGAAAGTGCGCAAAAAGTTGTTTTACTTTTATAAAGACCTGTTGGTAAACCAGCAGGTCCCGTGGTGTCAAATTTCTGGTGATTATGATGAGAGGATCAGTAAAGCAACAAATTGTATCGAAAATGCATTTAGCTGAAAATCTATAGTTGATTTTCAATTAATAGTAGTATTTTAAATTTTAAATTAAAAACGCTTGATATGGAACCCACAACTGTTATTATTAAAGACACGTCAGCAAATCCCGCTCCGCTTGGGTTACTTGCTTTCGGACTTACCACCGTTTTACTCAACCTGCATAATGCTGGAATTTTCGAAATGAATTCCATGATCCTTGCTATGGGAATTTTTTACGGCGGCATCGCCCAAATCATTGCCGGTATTATGGAATCGAAAAAGAACAATACTTTCGGCTTTGTAGCCTTCGTTTCTTACGGTTCGTTTTGGCTTACTTTGGTGGCATTAATTGTAATCCCCAAATTTGGCTGGGTGCCGGCTGCTTCGTCCTCCGCCATGATCGCTTACCTGGTAATGTGGGGTATTTTTACAGGCCTTCTTTTTATCGGAACTTTGCGGTTGAGCCGCGCATTACAGTTCGTTTTTGCTACTTTGACGATACTGTTTTTTCTGCTCGCTTTTGGTGAATCCGAAGCCGGCGCATCCATCAAAACTTTTACCGGTTATGAAGGAATTGTATGCGGTGCTTCTGCGATTTACGCCGGCATTGGGGTTTTATTAAATGAAGTTTACGGAAAGACGGTTTTGCCGCTTGGACTGATAGATAAAAAATAATTTTATGTATTATTAGCTGCTCTTAATTTTCTATCTTCATTGCCTAAATTCCCTTTCACGTATAAAATTGATTACATGATAAAAAGTCTCTTCCTTTCATTCTTATTTTTTGCTTCGGTTTCTGTTTTTGCCCAAAAAAATAATGTGGCAGAAATGCTGATTCCGGAACCCGTTTCTGTTACATCCGGCACAGGAAATTTTATTTTGAAACCCAACACCAACATTCACGTAATTACCTCAAATGCAGATGCAAAGAGGGTTGGTAAATTTATTTCCGAGAAATTAAAACGCGCTACAGGTTATAATGTTCCTGTTGTTGTTACTTCTAAAAAATTGGCTGGCATCAATTTGTCTTTAACAAAAGATGCTAGTTTAGGCGATGAAGGTTATCATTTAAATGTTACTCCTTCAGAAATTTCAATTTCAGCTAATAAGCCTGCAGGTTTGTTTTATGGAATACAAACATTGTATCAGTTATTTCCAAAAGAAATAAATGACAGCGCTGTTGCAAAAAATGTAAAATGGAATGTTCCTGTTTGTAAAGTGACCGATTATCCAAGATTTGGATGGCGTGGGATGATGCTGGATGTAAGTCGTCACTTTTTTACCAAAAAACAGGTAGAAGAATTTATTGATCAAATGGTGTTATACAAATTCAATTTATTGCATTTGCATTTAACTGATGATGAAGGCTGGCGGATAGAAATTAAAGGATTGCCGCGCCTTACCGAAGTAGGTTCAAGGAGAGTGAACAAGGTTGGATATTTTGGAACTTTTGCTCCTCCAAAACCAGATGAACCACTTGACTATGGTGGCTATTATACACAAGATGATATTCGTGAAATTGTGAAATATGCCATGGATCGGTTCGTAAATATTTTGCCCGAAATTGATGTGCCGGGGCATAGTTTGGCTGCAGTGGTTTCGTATCCTGATTTATCTTGTACACCAGGCGCTGATAAATATCGTGTACGTTCCGGCGAACCAATCATGGATTGGTCTCACGGGCAACCTCCTATTGCTTTGGTGGATAACACACTTTGTCCGGCCAATCCTAAAGTGTATGAATTTTTAGATAAAGTAATGACACAAGTGGCCGAGTTATTTCCTTTCCCTTACATTCATTGCGGTGGTGATGAATGTCCTAAAAATTTCTGGGAAAAAAGTCCTGAAATACAGGCTTTAATGAAAAAAGAAGGCCTTACTACTATGGACCAGGTTCAAAGTTATTTTGAGAAAAGACTGGAAAAAATTGTTGAATCAAAAGGAAAGAAATTTATGGGTTGGGATGAAATTTTGCAGGGCGGTTTGGCACCAAGCGCAGCAGTAATGAGCTGGCGTGGAATGGCCGGCGGAATAGAAGCAGCCAAAATGAAACATGACGTGGTGATGAGTCCTACAACTTATGCCTATCTTGATTATATGAATGGCGATCCTATCATAGAACCACATGTATATGCTACTTTGCGGTTGAAAAAAGCTTACGAGTTTGAGCCGGTTCCTGATAGTATTGATCCTAAGTATATTTTGGGAGGGCAAGCCAATTTATGGACAGAACAGATTTATAATATGCGGCACCTCGAATATATGATATGGCCACGTGCGATGGCAATAGCAGAAGATGTGTGGACACCCAAAGCAAAGAAAAACTGGGATGATTTTTCTGACAGAGTTCAGAAGCAATTTCCAAGATTAGATGAAGCGCACATTAAATATGCGCCAAGCATTTACGATCCTATTTTTGAAGTAAGCAAAGATGATAGTGGCCAGTTAAAAATTACATTGAGCACCGAAATAAAAGGACTGGATATTCATTATAGTTTCGATAATTCATTCCCCGACAATTATTATCCGACGTATACTTCACCTTTAACACCTCCTGAGGATGCAGTTATGCTGAAAGTAGTTACATACAAAGGCGATAAAAAAATGGGAAGAATGATATGCATGCCAATTTCGGAATTGAAAAAACGCGCTGATGGAAAAGGCGGTGATGATGAATAAATAAAGCTCTGGTAGTACCAAAATAAGAATCCGGATTTTTTTTGTTTTACTGCCCTGAACATTAAGTTGAAAATAAAATAGAAACACAAAGCGATGAAAACAATCAAAGGCCCAGGCATTTTTATTGCCCAATTTATTGGCGATGAAGCGCCGTTCAATAGTTTAAAAGGTATTTGCCAATGGGCAAAAGATAAAGGTTTTGTAGGTGTGCAACTTCCTACACAGGATGACCGGTTTATTGATTTGCAAAAAGCAGCAGAAAGTAAAACGTATGCAGATGAACTTAAAGGAACCGTAAACAGTTTTGGCCTTGAAATCACCGAACTTTCCACACATTTGCAAGGACAATTAATTGCTGTGCATCCTGCTTATGATGCTTTGTTTGATGGTT
The DNA here is from genome assembly GCA_028876495.1 of Bacteroidota bacterium. Classification (GTDB taxonomy): domain Bacteria; phylum Bacteroidota; class Bacteroidia; order Chitinophagales; family Chitinophagaceae; genus Ginsengibacter. The sequence goes on along the minus strand of JAGWRO010000097.1, from coordinate 73,815 downwards.
TTGCTCCCGAGAAGTTCAGAAATAATCCTAAAGCGCGGCAGGAATGGGCAACTCAACAATTAAAATATGCTGCCAAAGCTTCACAGAACCTTGGATTGAATGCACATGCTACTTTTAGCGGTGCGTTGTTATGGCCGAATGTTTATCCATGGCCCCAGCGTCCGCAGGGATTAGTAGAGGAAGGCTTCAAAGAATTGGCCAAACGCTGGCTTCCCATTTTAAATGTTTTTGATGAATGCGGCGTGGACGTTTGCTATGAAATTCATCCTGGCGAAGATTTGCATGATGGCATTTCTTATGAAACGTTTTTAGAAAATGTGAATTTTCATTCAAGAGCCTGTTTACTTTATGACCCGTCACATTTTGTATTACAGGCGCTGGATTATCTCGAGTATATCGATTTTTATCATGAACGTATTCGCGCTTTTCATGTAAAGGATGCGGAGTTTAATCCTACAGGAAAGCAAGGAGTTTATGGCGGCTATCAAAGCTGGCTTAATCGTGCAGGGCGCTTCCGCTCTACCGGCGACGGACAGGTAGATTTTAAGGCGATATTCAGTAAACTCGCGGCTTATGATTACCCAGGTTGGGCGGTTTTGGAATGGGAATGTTGTTTAAAAAATTCAGAAGATGGCGCAAGAGAAGGCGCTGAATTTATAAAGAACCACATTATTCATGTTACCGAAAAAGCCTTCGATGATTTTGCCGCCACCGGTTCCGACGATAAATTCAACCGCACGGTTTTGGGATTAGAATAAATTTTTTACCACTTTACAAAAAAACAAATCAATGTATAAGTTCGTTTCAATTTTAGCTGCGGCATTTATTTTTTTAAGTTTTAATTCATTTAAAAGCAATAAAATGAATCATCCCGAAAGAGCCATTTCGAAACAAAAAGATGACGGCTGGAAAACTTTATTCGACGGAAAAACCACCAATGGCTGGCATACTTACGGAAAAAAAACTGCAGGAAATGAATGGAAGGTAGAAGACGGTGCGCTTCATTTGGATGCTTCAACACCCAATGCAGAAAGAGGCGATTTGGTAACTAATGATGAGTACAAAAATTTTGACTTAAAATTAGAATGGAAAATTTCAGAGAAAGGAAACAGTGGTATCATTTTTTATATACACGAAGACCCGGCCAAATATCCTGAAACTTACGAAACAGGAATAGAAATGCAGGTTTTGGATAACGGTACCCCTACCCGCTTAGGCCAACCGGATGGCAAACTTTATACGCATCGTGCCGGTGATTTGTACGACCTTCTTGCTTCAAAAGAAGTAGCCAAACCGCTTGGGCAATGGAACCAGGTAGAAATTAAGTCAAAAGATGGCAAACTGGATTTTTATATGAACGGACAACATACACTTTCAACAAATCTTTGGGATGAACATTGGAAGCAAATGGTGGCTATCAGTAAGTTTAAAGACATGCCGGGCTTTTCTATGTTTAAAGAAGGGAAAATCTCTTTGCAGGATCATGGCGATGATGTTTGGTTCAGAAATATAAAAATCAAAAAACTGTAAAATAGGAATTCCTATTTTTTATTGCTTTACTGCAATTTGCTAAATAATCTCAGTCACCATGAAAAGGAAAAGTTTTTTTGTCGTTTTACTGCCGGTATTTTTATTGCTTACGTTGTTTTTTTCAAACCCGGTAGTTTCCCAAACGCTTCCTGATTTTAAAATGAAACTGGTAAACGGAAGTACCTTTTCCTCTGCGGATGTGACACATAAACAACCTTTGCTCATCATTTATTTTGCTCCTGATTGTGAGCATTGCCGGGCTCTGATGGAAGAACTGTTACCACAAATGAGCGCTTTCAAAAATACACAGATCCTGATGGTAACTTTTGAATCGTTGAATGATGTGGCCTGGTTTGAGAACCACTACCAAACTAATAAATACCCCAATATAAAAGTGGGAATGGAAATTCCGGTTTTCTTTTTCAGAAACTATTATCATTTGGAAAATACACCCTTTACCGCGCTTTTCAATAAAAAAGGCAAGCTAATGATTTCTTATAAAAACTATACGCCTGTGACCGAACTCATCAAGTGGGTTAAAGTGCTCGAAAAACAGTAATCTTTGAAAAGGATCAATCGCAGAAAATGAGCATGAAAACTTTTGCGGACAAAATTATATCGTTCAACAAAAATGTTTCTTTTAATGGGTTGTTGCCGCCCGGCATCAGTATTATGAATCCTTTTAAAGATAACAAAGAAGCCCTGCTTATCTCCTCTGAATTTTATAGAAAGTATTATAACGACTATAATAAACGACACATGATTTTTGGAATTAACCCCGGAAGATTTGGTGCAGGACTTACAGGCGTTCCGTTTACAGACACCAAAAGATTATCAAGTGAATGTGAAATTGAATTTCCAGGGAAAATGACACACGAACCTTCTTCGGCTTTTGTGTATGAAGTGATCAATAAATATGGAGGAGTTGAAAAGTTTTACAAGGATATTTACATTCAATCCATCTGCCCGCTTGGCTTTACGATTACCAACCAGAAAGGTAAAGAAGTAAATTATAATTATTACGATAATAAACAATTAACGGATTGTGTTTACGATTTTATAATTGCCAATATAAAAAAGCAAATAAGCTTTAGTGTTAGTACTGCTGTTTGCTTTTTATTCGGAACAGGGAAAAATGAAAAGTTTTTTAGGAAAGTAAATGAAGAGTTTCATTTTTTTGAAAAGATAATCCCGCTTGAACATCCGAGATTCATCATGCAATACAAATCAAAATCAAAAGAGTTTTATATTGAAAAATATTTGAAGGCTTTTGAAGAAATGGCAGATTGATGAGATAGTAAACGAAGAAATAATTGATATTTCTGTCTAGCTAAAATCAATTTCTTTGCTTTTGATTTCTTTTCCTCCTTTTGAATTAAACTCCTGCAGTTTAGTGGTAAAATCTTTATTGTTTATTGCACGCGTTGCATCAGTAATAATCATTGATTTAAAACCAAGTTCCAGTCCATCCAAAGCCGTAAAATATACGCAGTAATCTGCTGCCAGGCCTGCAACATATATTGAAGAAACTCCTCTTCCTTTTAAATAAGCGCCCATGCCGGTTGCTTTCTTTTTTCCATTGTCAAAAAAACCGCTGTAGCTATCAATATCTTTTTCCATTCCTTTTCTAAAAATGGCTTCGATTTTTTTGGGATTTAATTCCGATGAGAATGCTGCACCTGCCGTTTCCTGCACACAATGGTTTGGCCATAAAACCTGTGGTAATCCATTTAAATGTATTTGTTCAAAAACCTTTTTGCCCGCATGCATGGAAGCAAAACTTCTATGAGCTGAGGGGTGCCAATCCTGCGTGGCTACTACAAGGTCAAATTGGTTTTGTAATTTATTGATTACCGGAATGACGATATCTCCTTCATCAACAGCCAATGCCCCGCCGGGAAGAAAATCATTTTGAACGTCTACAATAATCAAAGCGTTCATCTGAAGAATTTATTGATGAAAAAAAAGTGGCGGAAGAAAGGCAACTATTTCTTGTGATGAGGCCTTCCGTAATAATCATATAGGATTTTTTCATCCACTTCATTAATGGGTTGGGTAGAATCGAAGTCTGGGCTGTTTTTTACTTCATCTGTTGAAACATTTATAATCACTACCTTATTGTCCCATTTTACATTTGTAACCCATCCTGTGGATAATAGTCTTTTTTTACTATTGAGCCAGCTTCCGGTATCTATAACCAGGTAGCCAATTTTCCAGTTGGTATCATCAAGAATATAATCCACTACTTTACCTATTTCGCCATCTGTTGCATGAATCGTATAGCCTGTAACGGCTTCAGTGCTTTGTAAATGCGGATCATTATTACCTTCACTTTCTTCTGTGTCATCTATATCTTCAGGTTCCTCAATTTCACTTTCATATAGTTCACTTGGCATACTTCCAAAAATTCCTGCGCCATGCTCTTGTCCACCCCAATAAGTATCCCATGTATAATAAGAAGACAGTTCTTCTTCGTGCTGGCGCGAAACCGGTTTGTCAGTATCAATATCAGGACTGTTTTCTATCTGGTCTTTGGTAAGATTTACAGGAAATTCTTCATTTTCCCAATCAGGTTTTAATAGGGCTTCAGGAGAAATAAGCACTTTGCGCCCGGAGAGCCAGTTGCCGGTCTTAACTACCAGGTAGCGGATTGTCCAGCTTATATCATCAAAATAAAATTCATCAACTTTACCTATTTCTCCGTCGGTTTCTTTTAAAGAATAGCCTATAAGGCTTTTGATACTGCGTTTCATAAAATGGATTTTTTAATAATTAGGAAAGTGAATTTACACAAGTGGAATCATTATTCCAAACAACTACTTACACCTTCGGGCAAATTGTTTTTTGTAAAATTGAATAAAACACTTGTTACATAACGCTAATTATGCAATAAATTTTATATTTCCTTAATATTTTTTTTGGAATAAGTTGCCGGCTTCAATAAAAATCTGTTTTATTTGAAGGAATTTTTCCCTTATCATGCTCCTGATATGGCTTCTTGTTTTGTTTCTTCCTTATTTGGTTTACACGGATTGGCTGTAAATTCGGCACACTTTACAACGGATAGGTTTACAGAACTTATATGTTGCCTTTATTGAGAAAAGCTCTTTTGGTTAATAAAAAAGGGTATTGTTTTTTATCATAGAAATCCTACAAATAATACCGATTTTTATTTTGTAAATTAAGCAGAAATGATGGCATATCCTTTGAGGCTTTTAAGGTATCCCAGAATTTAAAATTTATTGAAAATGAGCAATTTAAAAAACATTCATGATCTCGGTCAAAGCATTTGGCTTGATTCTTTTGACCGCAAGTTGATGAACAGCGGCAAACTTCAAAAAATGATCGATGAAGACGGCTTGTCCGGTATTACGTCAAATCCTTCCATATTTGAGAAAGCGGTTACAAGCAGTTCGGATTATGATGCAGACATTAAAAAATTATCCGGCGAAGACAAAAGCAATGAAGAGATCTTTTTTGGTTTTGCGGCAAAAGATATCAGCCGGGCAACCGATATTTTAAAACCGGTGTATGATGAAGCCAAAGGAACTGATGGTTTTGTGAGCCTGGAAGTTTCGCCACATCTTGCAAATGATACAGAAGGAACGATTAAGCAGGCGCGTGAATTATGGAAATCGGTTGATCGCAAAAATGTAATGATCAAAATTCCCGGAACCAAAGAAGGATTGCCGGCAATAAAAAAATGTATCAGCGAAGGGATCAATGTTAATGTTACTTTATTATTTGGTATTCCGCGCTACCTCGAAGTTACGGAAGCTTATATTTCAGGCCTTGAAGACAGGCTTAAAAATAATCAACCAATTGATAACGTATCTTCTGTGGCCAGTTTCTTTCTGAGCAGAATTGATGTAATGCTCAACCCGGTTTTAAAAGACAAAAAACTTGATAATCTGGTGGGAGAAGTGGCTATTGCCTCTGCAAAAGTAGCCTACGAAAATTTTAAAGAAGTATTTTTTAGCGACCGTTTTAGGAATCTTGAAAAACTGGGTGCCCAAAAACAAAAGGTTTTGTGGGCTAGTACAAGCACCAAAGATCCTTCTTTCAGCGATGTAAAATATGTAGAAGCATTAATTGGCCCTGATACGATTAATACATTGCCGATGGAGACGATTGACGCTTTCAGGGATCACGGAAAAGTGCAGGACCACCTTGAAAACAATTTGCTTAAAGCGAGAAAAGTATTGGAACAGTTAAAAGAAAATGATATAGATATTGATGAGGTAACCCAAAAACTAGAAGAGGAAGGTGTTGAAAAATTTAATAAGGCATACGATTCTTTATTAAAAGCGATTGAATCTAAAAGAACCAAACAAATGGCATAAACAGCCTGCTTTATAAATCAAATTTTAGCCTTTTTTACTTTTGAAATTGATTTTGCTTTACATACCTTTGCAGCCTCAAAAAAAGATAACATTATGGTTGACATAAAACCCGATGAAATTTCGGCAATTCTCAAAAGCCAGCTTAGTAATATGGATGTTGAATCTAACCTGGAAGAAATTGGAACTGTTTTGCAGGTGGGTGATGGTATCGCCCGTATTTATGGATTGAACAATGTGAGTTCAGGTGAGTTGGTTGAATTTGAAAATGGCGTAAAAGCCATTGCGCTTAACCTTGAGGAAGACAATGTGGGTGTAGTTTTGATGGGCGATAGTGGTGATATTAAAGAAGGTGGCACCGTAAAGCGCACAGGAAAAATTGCCTCTATTAAAGTAGGCGATGGACTTGCAGGCCGTGTAATTAACACTTTAGGCGAACCCATCGACGGTAAAGGTCCTATCACCGGCGAATTGTTTGAAATGCCTTTGGAGCGTAAAGCACCGGGTGTAATTTTCCGCGAACCGGTAAAACAACCGCTTCAAACCGGAATCAAGGCAATTGATGCGATGATTCCGATCGGCCGCGGACAGCGTGAATTGGTAATTGGCGATCGCCAAACCGGTAAAAGCGCTATTTGTATCGATACCATCATCAACCAAAAAGAATTTTACCAGGCAGGAAAACCTGTCTATTGTATATATGTAGCCATTGGCCAGAAAGCTTCTACTATTGCCAATGTGATGAAAGTATTGGAAGATAATGGCGCGATGGAATACACAACCATTGTGGCCGCTTCAGCTTCTGAGCCTGCTCCATTGCAGTTCTACGCTCCTTTTGCTGGTGCAGCCATCGGAGAATTTTTCCGTGATACCGGCCGTAGTGCTTTGATCATTTTTGATGATTTGAGTAAACAGGCAGTTGCTTATCGCGAGGTTTCTCTTTTGCTGAGAAGGCCTCCCGGACGTGAAGCTTATCCGGGTGATGTATTCTATTTGCATAGTCGTTTATTGGAAAGAGCTGCAAAGATTGTTTCTAAAGATGAGATCGCACAGAAGATGAATGATCTTCCTGAAAACATCAGGCATTTGGTAAAAGGCGGCGGTTCATTAACTGCTTTACCGATCATTGAAACACAGGCGGGTGACGTTTCGGCTTATATTCCTACCAATGTAATTTCCATTACCGACGGACAGATATTCCTGGAAGGTAACCTGTTCAACGCCGGTATTCGCCCTGCGATTAACGTAGGTATTTCTGTAAGCCGCGTAGGTGGTAATGCGCAGATCAAATCTATGAAAAAAGTGGCTGGTACCTTAAAACTTGATCAGGCTTTGTACCGTGAAATGGAAGCCTTTTCTAAGTTTGGTGGTGACCTCGATGCTGCTACAAAATCAGTTTTGGATAAAGGTGCCAGAAACGTGGAGATATTAAAACAACCGCAGTTCTCACCTTATCCGGTAGAAAAACAGGTAGCCATTATTTATTTGGGAACCAACGGATTGATCAGTAATGTAGCTATTTCAAAAGTGCAGGATTTTGAAGAACAATTTTTGTTGGAAATGGAAAATAAATTTCCTGAAGTGCTTGCTGAATTCAAGAAGGGAAATTTGCCTGAAGATGGAGTTAAGAAAATGGTGGAATTAGCAAAAGGTATTTCAAAACAATTTGAATAAAATATTATTTGATAATATAAAAGGGAGATAATTTTTCTCCCTTTTTTGTTGCAAAAAAATGCGAAAATTCATGAATTAAAAGTCTTCAGGATCATCCCTGATTTTCTTAATTTTCTCTAATTCAATTATATCTATTTTGTCTTTTGGGCGATTAATTATTTTTTTATTGGCAATTAATTGATCAAGATGCAAAAATGGAATTTTTACTTCATCTATATCCGCAATTGATGCCATTGTCAGGCATTCTGAGAACGTAAATCCTTCTAATCCCTTCATACTAGCCATTATGTCTAATCGTAAGCCATTCTTTAATTGAAAGTCAGTCCAGCCGGGAACAAATTGAATGGAGTCAAGCATAGGATAATCTCCCATTTCACAATCTATAAATGCTTTTCTGAGATTTTGCCTGTTTTCATTTGTATCTTCAATCCAAATATCAATGTCACCTGTATAGCGTTGAAAACCATGTAAATTTATTGCGTATCCCCCTACCATTATATATTTTACATGATTGTTTTGTAAAACTTTCCAAAACTTCAATATTTCTTCATCAAATATATCCACAAAAATTATTTGCTGATGAACGGTTGATGAGTTATGACGGCTTTTTCCATCGTCTTTTGGATTTTATACAAGCGCGTGGTCATTAAAAATCTTTCTTTGTAAGATCTTTTTAATCCTTCCTTCAAAAGATCCATTTCTGCCTTTTCAAAATCTGAATCTTGCTGTTGTTCAGTATTTGTTTGCTTATGCTCCATCATTTACATTTATAATTGTTCTCAAAAAATATGGAAAAGAAAATTATATTTTCTACTCTAAGTTAATTTTTAAAAATTTAAAATTGCTATAAAGTATAATCTCTGGTATTTGTTTGTTTACTGGTTCAGGGAACTATCTTCCAAACATTTTATCCATCTCCTCTTTTTTAAATTCAAGAAAAACGGGTTTCCCGTTGGGAGTGGTATTGCTGATTTTACAATTAAATAAATCCTCCACCAACTTCTCCATTTCCTTTTCAGATAAAAAAGAGCCTGCTTTTATCGCTTGTTGCCATGCCATCGAGCGCAACAATTTTTCTCTTTTGCTAAAACTGATATCCATATTAAAATGCTTGTATTGTTCCAGTATTTTTTCAAGCGAATCTTTTTCATTTCCATCCGGAATACCGGCAGGCGAACCCTGGATAATAAAAGTATGATTGCCGAAAGGTTCTACCTGGTAACCAAGAATATGAAGATCAGGAATAAGTTCATTTAGCAAAACAGAATCTGCGGGTGCCAGTTCAATTGCTGTTGGAAATAAACTCCTTTGAACCGATATCGGTTTGCCCTGCATGGCTTCAGCAAATCGTTCGTATAAAATCCGTTCGTGCGCATTTTGCTGATGGATTACTATAAAACCATTTTCATTTTCAGCAACAATAAAACTTTTTTGTATTTGAATTAAAGACCCTGAAGTTGGGTTTTTATCAGCCTTTGCTAAAACCGGGTTTTTAAAAGGAGAAGGGAAATCATTCTTTTGCCCATTTTGAATTTCCAAATTATTGGTAAAAGGGGTGTCATATGAATTTTGTTTCAATAAGTTTTTATCCCAAGTTTCAAGATCACTTTTTGTTTCAATAAAATGGGCCTGGTTTTTTTGAGTAAAAGTTTTGTAAAGAGAAGTGCCGGTGGCCGAATATTGTTTTTCAGGAGTAAAAGGTTTACTTACGGCATCACTTTGCTGAATAGAAATATCCAAATCAAAATCCAAAGTAGGAGTTACGCTATACTGCGCCAGTGAGTGTTTTACGGCTGATTGAACAAAAGCATAAATCAATTTTTCATCTTCAAATTTTATTTCCTGTTTGGTAGGATGAACATTGATGTCAAGTCTTGAAGGATCAATATCAATAAACAAAGTGTACATCGGGAAACTGTCTTTGGCAATCATATCGCTGAAAGCATTCATCACAGCATGGTTCAGGTAGGCACTTTTTATAAAGCGGTTGTTCACGAAAAAATATTGATCGCCTCTTGTTTTCTTGGCAGTTTCAGGTTTGCCTACAAAACCATAAATGTTCAGGTAATCCGTTTCTTCTTTTACACTTACTAATTTTGCAGAATAACTGTTTCCCAAAATCTGTATGATCCTTTGTTTGAGAGAACCTTTTTCCAGGTGAAAAACCTCCTGTCCATTAGAGGTTAGAGAAAAAAACAACGAAGGAAAAGCCATGGCTATCCTGATAAACTCATCTACAATGTGCCTTAGTTCGGAAGCATTGCTTTTTAAAAAATTCCTTCGGGCCGGCACATTGAAAAATAAATTTTTCATCGAAATATTAGTGCCTTCATCCGTAGCAACAGGTTCCTGCCGCTTTACCACACTGTTTTCTATTTCAATATAAGTTCCAACAGTTTCGCCGGTCTTTTTTGATTTCAATTCTACCTGCGCCACGCCCGCTATACTCGCCAATGCTTCTCCACGAAAGCCCATGGTTTTTATGTGAAACAGGTCATCAATATTTTTTATTTTGGACGTAGCATGCCGCTCAAAACTCATCCTGGCATCAGTTTCGCTCATTCCTTTTCCATTATCAATTACCTGCACCAGCGCTTTTCCGGCATCATTTACAAAAAGTTGTATTTCTGTAGCGCCCGCATCTACTGCATTTTCCAACAGTTCTTTTACAGCGCTTGCCGGCCGCTGTATCACTTCTCCGGCGGCAATCTGGTTCGCAATATTCTCGGGCAATAAATTGATGATGTCAGCCAAAATTCATTTTAATTTTAAGATACAAAATTAACTCTTATTTTACGGAAGGGTTTATTGCTTTTAAAAAGTTATAAGCTGGTTTATATTCTTTGGATTATTGTAAATTTGTTCGAAGTAAAAAATAAAAAATTTCTTTTGAAATATAATCAGGCCACTTTAAACAAACTTGAAAAAATTCTGGACGAAGCGGGCTATATTGTTCGATACGAGCGTGGCTCTTTTCAAAGCGGGTATTGCATTTTGGAAGATAGAAAAGTAGTGGTCCTTAATAAATTTTTAATTCCTGAAGGAAGGATCAACACATTAATGGATATTATTCCTTCTTTAACTATTAACTACGACGCGCTTACCCATGATTCTCAAAAATTATACGATGAAGTGAGAGCCAAAAATGCAACTCTGGAAAAGTAAATCCGTTTCTTCTCTTCAAAAATTCTCTTAATTAACTGCGGCGCTATAAAATATTTTATCTTTGAAGCGTGAGTTATCCTGATCTTCGAATTACGTTTTTAGGCACCGGTACAAGTGGCGGTGTTCCTATGATTGCCTGTGATTGTGCTGTTTGTTCTTCAGAAAATGAAAAGGACAAAAGACTGCGTAGCAGCATTTTGGTAGAAAGTGAAAGGACTTCTTTGGTGGTAGATACAACGCCCGATTTCCGTACGCAAATGTTGCGTGAAAAGGTAAAAAAACTTGATGCCGTTATTTTTACACATCCGCATAAAGATCATATTGCAGGGCTTGATGATATAAAAGCCTTTAATTATTTCCAGAAAAAAGCAGTTGAAGTATATGCTAATAAACTGACGGAAGAAGCATTACGTCGCGAATTTTATTACATTTTTGCCGATCATAAATATCCGGGGGTTCCTCAAATAAATTTAAATACTATCACTGATGATCCTTTTGTGGTGGGTGATATTCCCATTATCCCGATTCTTGTTTATCATTTAAACATGCCGGTTTTAGGTTTTCGTTTTGGAAATTTTACCTACATCACTGATGCAAACAGGATTAGCGATGAAGAAAAAGAAAAAATAAAGGGCAGCGACGTTCTTGTGGTAAACGCATTGCGTAAAAAAGAACATATTTCTCACTTTACGCTTCAGGAAGCAATAGATTTAGCAGGAGATTTGCAAATTCCACAGGCGTATCTTACTCATATAAGCCACCAGCTTGGGCTGCACGATGAAATAAATGCTGAAATTCCACCCAATATTCAATTGGCTTATGATGGTTTGCAAATAAATATTCCAGGGAAAAAATAAGAATCTGTCTTATTTGTTTGTTTACTGTAAATTAGGTTTTGTAAATAGCTACACATTACTTTCCTGCATTTCAAACTGCATATTGTGAAGTTTAAAATAATGACCTTGCAAAGCCATCAACTCGTTGTGGGTGCCCATTTCTTTTATTTCTCCCTTATCAAGAACCATGATTTTACTGGCTTTGCGAATGGTAGATAAACGATGGGCGATCACAATCGAAGTGCGGCCACTGATTAATTTATCAATGGCATGTTGAATAAGTAATTCACTTTCACTGTCGATGGAAGAAGTGGCTTCATCCAAAATCAGGATCGAAGGATTGTATAAAAGCGCGCGGATAAATGACAATAATTGACGCTGGCCTAATGAAAGTGTAGAGCCGCGTTCCATTACATTAAAATCGTATCCTCCCGGTAATTTCATAATAAAATTATGGACGCCGATCATTTTTGCTGCTTCAATGGCATCACTTTTTTTAATGTCAGGATTTCTTAAGGTAATATTATCCAATATCGAGCCACTAAATAAAAAAACATCCTGCAAAACCACTGCTATCCTGCTTCTCAGGAAATCAATATCATAATCAAGGATATTATGATCATCAATTTTTATTTCTCCTTTGTTGATCGGATAAAGGCGGTTCAATAAACTGATGATAGAAGTTTTTCCGCTTCCTGTGTGCCCCACGATCGCTAAAGTTTCTGCAGGAGCAATGGAAAAATTAATATCTTTTAAAACATAATCTTCTTTATTATAAGCAAACCAAACGTGATTAAACGCCACTTTTCCCTCAACTGTTGCTGAATGAATTCCATGGTGCTTATTGGGCGTTACATCTTCATTTTCCAAAACTTTAAAAACCCTTTCACTCGCTACCATTCCCATTTGGAGGACATTAAATTTATCAGCGATCATTCTCAGCGGCCTGAACAATAAATTTAGGTACATGATGAAAGAAATAATTACACCTGGATTGGCAGAATAATTTCCTCCCCACCATACCAGTAAGCCGATTGAAAACGCCAGCACAATTTCTACGATCGGAAAAAAAACAGAATAAGCAAAAATGGCTTTTATGTTGGCATTTCGATGTTGTTTGTTGATCGCGTTAAACTTATTAAACTCTTTATCTTCTACCGCGAAAGCCTGCACTACACTCATTCCTGTAATGTGTTCCTGCACAAATGCATTTAAGGCAGCCACCGCATTTCTCACTTTAATAAAAGATTTATTTACGCTTTCTTTAAAAAAATAAGTGGCGACAATAAGTATGGGAAAAGGAACAAGGCTGATCAATGACAAACGCCAATCTGCCGAGAACATAAACAGTAAAATAGAAATAATAGAAAGCAGATCAGAAATAATAGGAATCAATCCGTTTGAAAAAATATCATTGATAGATTCTATATCATTGATCGTGCGGGTGGTTAGAGTGCCAATCGGCGTTTTATCAAACTGTCTCAGATTTAAACTCAATACTTTTTTATAAACAGTCACCCGTAAATCCTTTACCACTGTTTGCCCCAGCCATGAAGTAAGAAACCGAAAATAAAAACTTAAGGCTGATTCTACCAGCAGCATTCCTATTTGTATAATAGTGATAAGGATAAGCCAATGCATATTCTTATCCTTAATAAAGTGGTTAACGGTGTATTGAATTAAATAAGGCCGGAGCGGAGAAAGAACGGCAAGAATAACAGAAAGAAATACCGAAAGATAAATTTTGTTTTTGTAGGGCAATGCATAAGCAAAAACTTTTTTCAATGCACTAAGATCTAATAATTTTTTTCGCTGTTTATTTTCCGCCATCAGGCAAATTTAAAACGAAATGATGTAGTTCAGATTTTTTGACAGCGGAAGAATTTTATTAAATGATTTTAATTGGATATTGTGGCATTACTTCTACAATAAAGCCCCATTTTTTATTAGTGAACAAATAAATAACAACAATTCCTGTTTTCCTTAATTTCTTTAGAATATTTTTTGAAAAAAATCTTTCATATCATTCCATGAAGCTTTATCTGCTGCTTCATTATACCTGATAGGCATATTGTATTTTTCTCCTTTTGCCGTTGCATTTGGATTGCTGAATGCGTGAGTAGCACCTGGATAAACTTTAAAAATATAATCAGCACCGGCAGCATCCATGTCTTTTTTAAATCCGGCAGCATCCGGATTTGCCATTGGATCTTCTGCTCCGTGGCAAACCAAAATTTTTGCCTTGAGTAGATCCTTAACGGGTTTTACACCGCTTAAGCTTCCATGAAAAGAAACCACTCCTTTCAAATCAGCTCCAAGCTTTGCTGCGTTTAATACCACAGAGCCACCAAAACAATAACCAATAGCACCCATTTTTGAAGCATCGGTTTGCGGGTAAGTTTTTAAAAGTGCAATTGCAGGATCCAGCCTGGCTTTTGCGAGCGTTGGGTCTTTATAAAACGGCATTGCCAGATTCTGTGCACCCGTCGGATCTTCAGCAGTTTTACCATTTCCAAACATATCCACTGCCATTGAAATATAACCAAGTTCAGCCAATTGCTTTGCCCGCCTGCGGCTGTAATCATTTAATCCCCACCATTCATGTACTACCAAAATCGCAGGGCGCTTTCCTTTTTGTTCTTCATTATAATAAACGTATCCGTCGTACTTTTTACCATCTATTTCATAGTTGATGGCTTCTTCTTTAATATTTTCTTTTGCTGAAGTGGCAGAGATGCCTGATTGGTTCAATAAACTCATTTGATGTAATTAAACGTGACTTAAAAATAATTATGACTGTATAAAAATAGGAAAAACGCAATAACCATTCCGCAAAAAAATGGCCAGTGATAAAAATCACCGGCCTTGCTTACCTCTGAAACCACAAGAAAAAGTTTATTTTCCTGCTAAAAATCTTATAAAAGGTAATTTATAATTAAACGAATTATTTAAAAATTAAAAAATCCACAATGCTCTTATTGGATAGTGTAAGGTTTTTTGAAAATAGGAAAAGGAGAAAAGGACGGAATGCTAAATTAATATATATTTATTGATTAAAACAATATTTATTATATTTAATTTGAAAATTTTTTTATCTCTTTCTTAGCGAGTTCGTCAATCCTTTTTATTTTATAATCATACCACCATTTTGGTGCCGTTTTTTTCAAAACAGTATCAATACTTCTCATTCCGAATAAATTCCACACTCCGTGTACTTTTCCGCCAAGCGAACTTTGAAGCGCTCTTAAACTCATGGCAAATCCACTGTCAATGTATTCCATGTGGTGCCAATAGCCAGCAGGCATGAATAAGGTTTCACCCGGATTTAAGATCAAATCGTAACCGACTGCATACCTTAGCGCCGGAAATTTTTCATAATCAGGAGTTCCATTATTACTGCTATAATTTGAAAAATCAGCAAGGCTTAAAACTTCAAAAGGTTTCCTGTAGAGTTTGTGCTGCTCCTCGTGCCTGAATAATAAAACCCTTTTTCTTCCTCCGAACTGGGTATGTAAAATATGTGAAAGATCAATGTCGAAATGCATATGGGTGATCGAAGTCTGGCCACCTGTAAAAAGCATAGGGTATTTTTTTACAAAACCTGTCATAAGGTGTTCCGGCCATGTAAAATCGTTGATTAGTTGGGGTGCATGATCAAAAATATTAAAGAGAAAAATACGCCAGGCGGCTGGCCCCTGTTGGATCATATCAATATATTCGCCAAAAGTTTTGTAATCATCAGCCGTATTGATCGGCGTATAAGCATCGCTTTTAATGTTGTTATAAAGGCCTACTTTTTTGTCACCCACAATTTCTTTAAAATAATCCCACGACCACTTTTTATAAGCCGGCCATTCTTTTGCCAATTCTGTAATTACCAGCGGTTTTTGTGGCTGGTAGTAATTTTTTTTAAAATCTTCTCCTGAAATATTTTCGACCTTGTCTACTGATTGTAATTGCATTTGCAACGATTTTTCAACGGCAAAATTAGACATTCTTAATTCTTTTACACTTATTATATTACGAGATTATTTCAACGACTTGCAATTCCATAAAAAACGAATTCCTCAATGTTGCCGTACCTTTGAAGATTATAAAAAGTTTGAACGCGTGGCGATACATTTTCATCAACTTAAAGTAAAAGATATCAGGAAGGAAACTAGCGATTGTGTTTCAATTGCATTTGAAATTGCCCAGGAAATTGAAAAGGATTTTCAGTTTATTCCCGGGCAGAATATCACTTTAAAAAAGTCTTTTAACGGGGAAGAAATTCGTAGATCGTATTCTATTTGCAGTTGCCCTTCTGAAAATGAATTGCGGGTAGCTGTAAAAAAAGTAGAAGGAGGCATTTTTTCAACTTTTGCCAATGAAGAATTAAAGGAAGGTGATGTGCTTGAAGTATTGCCACCGACCGGAAATTTTTATACGCCGATCATTGTTTCCCAAAAAAAGAATTACGTTTTTATTGCAGCGGGCAGCGGCATTACACCTGTTATTTCATTGATAAAAACGATTCTTGCCACAGAAAAAGAAAGCCAGGTTACACTCCTTTATGGCAATAAAACGGTCACTTCTGTCATTTTTAAAGAACAACTCGAAGCCCTAAAAGACAAATTCCTGCAAAGATTTAATGTTCATTATGTTTTTAGCAGGGAAACCGCGGAAAGTGTATTTAACAACGGAAGAATTACTGATGAAAAATTGGAAACGCTCTCGCGACTTGTAAATTTTAATTCAGTAGATAATTTTTTTATTTGCGGACCTGAGCCTCTCATTTATTCTGCAAAAGATTTTCTTTTGAAATGGGGAATTGATCCGGATAAAATTCATTTCGAATTGTTTACAACTCCTACCAAAGAGCACACTCAAATTTATACGGCTGTTAAGCCAACTGAAGAAGAAGGCAGCAATATAACCATGCGCATCGATGGGCGAAGTTTTGAATTTAAATTGGATTATAATGGTAAATCCATTTTGGATGCCGGTCTTGATCATGGCGCTGATTTGCCTTTCGCCTGCAAAGGCGGTGTTTGTTGTACCTGTAAAGCCAAATTAATTGAAGGTCGAGTGGATATGGAAGCCAATTATGGGCTTGAAAAAAGTGAAGTAAAGGCAGGCTATATTCTTACCTGTCAATCGCATCCGCGTACCAAAAAAGTGGTGGTAGATTATGACCAGGCTTAGTGAAACAGCAAATTTTGCCATTTTTTATTTTTAACCTCTCGTCACAAATTTTACCTTTTGGAATCAGTAACTTTGAGAACAAACATTCCGCATATGGATGAAGCAAAAGAATTAGAAAGGTTTGATGATAAAATTGAGCAGGAAATAAGAATTGAACCAAAAGATTGGATGCCTGATGATTATCGTAAAATGCTGATAAGGCAAATAAGTCAGCACGCACATAGTGAAATCGTTGGCATGTTGCCGGAAGCGAATTGGATTACACGTGCTCCTTCGTTAAGAAGAAAGGCCACTTTATTGGCCAAAGTGCAGGACGAAGCAGGGCATGGATTGTATTTGTATTGCGCGGCAGAAACTTTAAATATTTCGAGAGAAGAAATGGTTGACCAGCTTTTAAGCGGTCGTGCAAAATATTCTTCAATCTTTAATTATCCTACACTTTCATGGGCAGATATAGGCGCTATTGGCTGGCTGGTTGACGGCGCTGCGATAATGAACCAGGTTCCTTTGTGCCGTGCTTCTTATGGGCCTTATGCAAGAGCTATGGTTCGTATTTGTAAAGAAGAAAGTTTTCATCAAAGACAGGGTTATGAAATATTATTAACGCTATGCCGGGGAAGTGAAGAACAAAAAGCAATGGCCCAGGATGCATTAAATCGCTGGTGGTGGCCAAGCCTGATGATGTTTGGTCCGAATGATGATGCTTCGTCGCATACGGCACAAAGTATGAAATGGAAGATCAAAAGATTTTCAAATGATGAATTAAGACAAAAGTTCGTGGATGTGTGCAAAGAGCAGGCAGATATTCTGGGCATTACCATTCCTGATCCCGATTTGAAATGGAACGAAGAAAGTGGCCATTATGATTTTGGAAAAATCAACTGGGACGAATTTTGGAATGTAATAAAAGGAAACGGGCCATGCAATAAGGAGCGGCTGCAAGCAAGAATTGAATCACATGAAGAAGGAGCCTGGGTTAGGGAAGCCGCTCTTGCTTATGCAGAAAAGAAAAAGAAATCAGAATTAGTTGGATCACCATCGAATTAAAAAATTATGTCAAACCAGTCAGAACCTCTTTGGGAAGTTTTTATCAGGAGCAAGCAAGGTCTCGATCACAAACACGTTGGTAGTCTTCACGCTGCAGATGCGAAAATGGCGATAGAAAATGCGCGCGATGTTTATACACGAAGAATGGAAGGCGTGAGCATTTGGGTGGTCGAATCGAAATACATTCACGCCACCAATCCTGATGAAACGGAAAGTTTGTTTGATCCTGCCAATGATAAAGTATACCGCCATCCTACTTTTTATGATCTTCCTGATGAATTAAAATACATGTAAGAATTTCTGTTTGTAAAAAAATAAAATGGACAGTAAACCAACAAATAATGCCCAAAATGATTTAGTGGATTTTACTCTTTTTTTTGCTGATAGTTCATTAATTATGGGACATCGGTTGAGCGAGTGGACGGGCCACGGGCCTATGCTTGAGCAGGATATTGCCATCACAAATATTGCGCTTGACTTAATAGGGCAGGCAAGGAATTTTTACCAATATGCAGCGGAATTGATAACAAATCAAAAGGATAAAAAAATTACCGAAGACGACCTGGCTTATTTAAGAGATGCACATGAGTTTAAAAATTTATTGATAACAGAACTTCCCAATGAGGATTGGGCTAAAACCATTGGCAAAGTTTTTTTCTTCAGTACGTGGCAATTTTATTTTTACCAGAAGTTGATTTATTCAAGTGATAAACAACTGGCTGCTATTGCTGAGAAATCTTTGAAAGAAGTTACGTATCATGTAAAATGGAGCAGCGATTGGATAATAAGATTAGGTGATGGAACAGAAGAAAGTAAAAAGACAATCGAAAAAGCAATTGAAGATCTTTGGCCCTACACCGGCGAAATGTTTGTTCCTGCTGATTTTGAAGCTGATGTAAAAAATAGTGTATTCGTTGACGTTAGTAGTATAAAAAATGATTGGCTGGAAAAAGTCAATTCCGTTTTTAAAGAAGGAACGCTTGCAGTTCCCGGCGAAAGCTGGATGCAAAGTGGTGGCAAAAACGGCATTCACACGGAACACCTCGGCTACATTCTTGCAGAAATGCAGTTTATGCAAAGAGCCTATCCCGGGTTGGAATGGTAAAAATTAATATGAACCAGATGAAACAAAATATCGCCCATACCTATTCTGATGAAGAAGAAAAAATATGGAATATTTTAAGCTCGGTAACCGATCCTGAAATACCTGTTTTGTCGGTGCTGGACCTCGGAATTGTGCGTGATGTAAAAATGCAAGATGATAGGATGGAAGTAATTATTACACCGACTTACAGTGGCTGCCCGGCAATGGATTTTATAGGAATGAATATTCGAAAAGCGCTTTCAGACAATGGCTTTACTAATATAAAAATTACTCACCAGCTTTCTCCTGCCTGGACAACCGATTGGATGACGGATGAAGGAAAAGATAAATTAAAAGCTTACGGAATTGCGCCGCCGGTAGCGAAAACTTTTGACAAAAATTATTTAGAAAATATAAATGTTGAATGTCCGCATTGTCATTCTATCAATACAAAAGTTATCAGTGAATTTGGTTCCACTGCTTGTAAAGCGCTTTATAAATGCAATGATTGCGGTGAACCTTTTGATTATTTTAAATGTCATTGATTAACTTGGGTTTTAATACTAGCGTAAACATTTTATAAGAACTCCATGACATCCATTCTTTTTGAAATAAAAAATTCGATTGCGTTTATAACACTTAACCGCCCTCAAAAGTACAATGCTTTCAACCGAGAAATGGCGTTGGAATTGCAGGAAAAGTTGGATGAATGTGAGACCAATATTTCCATTCGTTGTGTATGTATCACAGGTACGGGAAAAGCATTTAGCGCTGGCCAGGATCTTTCAGAAGTGATTGATCCAAATGGTCCCGGAATGGATCAAATTCTATCGGAACATTATAATCCCACTATAAAAAAGATCAGGAATTTGAGCAAGCCTGTTTTGGCCGTTGTAAACGGAGTTGCTGCCGGAGCAGGCGCTAATATTGCTTTGTGTTGCGATGTAGTTATTGCGGCCGAAAGCGCTTCATTTATCCAGGCATTTAGTAAGATCGGGTTGATACCGGACAGTGGCGGAACTTATTTTTTGCCACGATTGATTGGTTTTGGAAAAGCGTCTGCTATCATGATGCTTGGTGATAAAATTTTAGCTAAAGAAGCCGAAAGAATAGGAATGATTTATAAATGTTTTGCCGATGATGTGTTTGCCAAAGAAGCCGAAAATATGGCGATTGAACTTTCACAATTACCTACGCGCGCTTTGGCTTTTACAAAAGATGCGCTCAATAAAAGTTTGCAGCAGGATTTGGATCAGCAATTGACAACTGAAGATTTGCTACAGCAGAAAGCTGCTGCTACCAACGATTTTAAAGAAGGTGTTGCAGCGTTTATTGAAAAACGAAAAGCCGATTTTAAAGGAGACTGATTGCTTTAGAATCGTTGGAAATGTTTCCGGGTTGGAAAAAAAATTTCTTTTTTGTTTTGTTTACACACTCTTCCTTTTTCAGTTTTCAAAATGTTCCTATAATGCGGTCAAAGATTTGATCTGTTAACTTCTTATAAACCGCTTACAAATGCCATTCATACTTCTATTTTTCCTTTTGTAATAATTTTTCCTTCTCTTATTTTTCCAGATTACTTCTGAGACTCTTTGCTGGAAAGGGTTTTAGCCCAAAATTAGCTCCTTGCTATTGTGTGCTACCTTCAAAAAACAGGTATTATGTATTGCATAGTATTGTAAAACATCTTATATTTGTATTGGAATTTAAATAGTCTCCAGATTAAAAACCAATAACATGAACATTGATAACACAGCAAGCCAGATGCGAAAAGGGGTTTTGGAGTTTTGCATTTTGTCGATCATAAAACTGGGAGAAGCTTACCCGAGTGATATAATAGACATGATGAAATCTGCTAACCTCAATATCCTGGAAGGAACATTATATCCTTTGCTTACAAGATTAAAAAATGCTGAGTTTCTTACGTATCGCTGGGTTGAAAGCAACAGTGGGCCTCCAAGAAAATATTTTTCACTCACAGAAAAAGGTGCAAAATTTTATGAAGAACTGGAAGCAACATGGCTCGAACTGGCCGGCGCGGTGGAAACTATAACGGGCAAAAACAAAAATTCAGAATCAACAAACAACCAATAAATCGAACTAAAATGAAAAAGGTAATAAATATAAATTTTCAGGGTACGATAGTACCGATTGAAGAAAGTTCTTATGAGTTGCTGCAACAATATATAGAAAGCCTGCGCCGCTATTTTGCCAATGAAGAAGGGAAAGATGAGATCATCAATGATATTGAAAGCCGCATCAGCGAATTGTTCCAGGAACGTTTAAAGGGTGGAAGCACCTGTATTACGGATGATGACGTAAATGCAATTATAAATAACATGGGCCGGCCGGAACAATTGGAAGAAGCGGAGCAGGGCGAAACAGAAAATGGCAAGTCTTCCTATTCAAAGGAAGGAAAAGGTGAAAACTATTTCCAGGGCGACTGGAGCTGGAAAGGCAAACGTCTTTATCGTGATGAGAATAATAAGATCCTTGGTGGCGTTTGTAGCGGTATTGCTGCTTACTTTGGTATAGACCCGGTTTTTGTCAGGATATTATTTATCATTTCAGGTGTCGGATTCCTGGCTTATATTCTTTTGTGGGCATTTGTTCCGGGAAGCAATATGATTGAAAATGGTGTAAGAAAAAGGTTATACCGCAACCCGGATGGTAAAATAATTGCCGGTGTATGTAGCGGAATAGGAAGTTATTTTAATATCAATCCATGGATTCCAAGAGCTATATTTTTGATTCCGTTTATCTCCTTCTTTTTCAGGTGGGGGCATTTCGGACCACTGACTTTCCCTCATTTCGTCAGCTTTACATTCAGCCCCGGCTCATTTCTTATCTATATTATTTTGTGGCTGGTAATTCCTGAAGCAACAACAACGAGCGAAAAGCTTGAAATGAAAGGTGAAAAGATCGATTTGAATTCTATCAAAAATTCAGTTTTAAAAGAAATGCAGGAAGTAGGTGAAAGAGTAGGCAAAATGGGAAAAGAAGTAGGCGAAAAAGTGGGTAAAATGGGAATGGAAGCCGGCGCTGCCGCAAAAGAAAAAGGAGCAGAACTTGGTAAAGATGTTCATTACGTAGCTCATCGTTCATCTGGTGCAATTGGAAACGTTATCGCTACACTTGTTAAAATATTTGTGTACTTTATTTTGGGCTGTGTGGCACTGGCAATCATTGTGGCATTATTTGCTATTGCAACTGCTGCGATAGGCTTATTTCCTTTAAAAGATTTTGTGCTGACTAACGGCTGGCAAACAATTTTTGCATGGGGCACTTTGATCTTCTTTATTGCCGTGCCCGTTATCGGAATTATCACTTTTATCATCAGGAGATTTGCGCGTATCAAAAAGAGCAATAAATTAATGCGCTGGTCATTTGTAGGTCTTTGGATTGTAGGAATTGCGTCTTTTATCGGGTTATTGATTTCAATCGGTCGTGATTTCAGAAGTGTAAACTCAATGAATGTTCAAAATATTGAATTAACTAATCCGCATGTTAGCAGCCTTGAAGTGATGCCTTTTCAGAATAACAGTTACAACAGGTATAATAGTTGGTTCAGGCTGGAACCCTTTGCCACTTTTGGAATAGACGACGATACCGCTTATATTACCAATGTAAGAATAAGAATTACTAAATCCACTTCAGATAGTTTTGAAGTTAGCGCAGTGAAACTTTGCAACGGAAGCACCAGGAGAAATGCGGATACATTAGCCTCGCTCATTCATTTCAACATTTCGCAGAATGATTCATTGTTGATGATGGACAGGTCAATAGCCATCAATACGACCGACAAATTCAGGAACCAATATGTGGAGGTTACTGTTGCAGTACCCGTTGGTCATTATATTAAAATCAACAGAAATTTTGAGCATTGGAACACGGTGAGGATCGAAGGTTTTTGGAGGAATAACTATGATTGGTACGACTACAATGATAACAATGGGGATTTTAATTATGAAAAGGGAGTGCAATACGTGATGAAAGAAGATGGACTTTACACCTTAGATGGCCGTCGTTCAGATGAAAATAACAGCGATTGGAACAGTTCCCAGGACAACAATGTAAATCCGGGCCAGAACGATGGCGGCTACCGCTACAACCAGAGTATTGATTCTATAAAAAAGACACAGGAAAAGCAAATTCAGACTATGGAACAAAAAGTGGATTCTTTAAAAGCTCTCCATGAAGACGAACTCAGGAAAATGAAAGATTCATTGCAAAAGGAAAAACAGGAAATCAATCAAAAGCTCGAAAAATTAAATAAAGGAACCGCTTTATATCAAAATAATCACGAACAAAAAATACCAGAGAACTATACATTTATAATGTACATCTAAATCTTTTTGGATGTTTAGTTGGACAGGCTTCATGCAAATGCATGGGGCCTTTTCTATTTATAGCGAACCAACAAATTCGTTCAATTTCTAATTTTTATCGCTTCAAAAAATTGGAATTAACTTTGTTTACTATAGTTTCAATGTTTAAAAGATAAAAATGAATCCGGAAAGAACTGAAGTTTCCTCGCTTGGCGAGTTTGGCCTGATAGATCACCTTACGAAAAATAATGAAATAAGAAATGCTTCCACTATTTTGGCAGTGGGCGATGATGCTGCTGTTATAGATCATTTTGGAAAACAAACGGTGGTTACAACCGATATGCTGGTAGAAGGAATTCATTTTGATTTGATGTACACTCCTTTAAAACACCTTGGCTATAAAAGCGTAATTGTAAACCTCAGCGACGTATATGCGATGAATGCTTCACCGGCACAAATTACCATGAGCCTTGCATTTAGCAATCGTTTCAGCGTAGAGGCGTTGAATGAGTTTTATGAAGGGGTGTATGCAGCGTGTGATAAATACAATGTGGATTTGGTTGGAGGTGATACTACTTCTTCGCAAAAAGGTTTTATTATTTGCGTGACAGCAATAGGCGAAGTAGCGCCCAATAAATTTGTTACACGAAGCGGCGCTAAGAAAGGGGATCTTATTTGTGTGAGCGGGGAACTCGGTGGAGCGTTCCTGGGATTGACCTTGCTTGAAAGAGAAAAGAAAGTTTTTCTTGAAACCAAGGGCGTTCAACCTGATCTCGAAAACCAGGATTATATTGTTGGAAGAATTTTAAAACCGGAAGCACGCAGAGATATTATTGAATTTTTTGCGGAGAAGGAAATACAACCTACTTCAATGATTGATATCAGTGATGGCTTAAGCAGTGAACTTTTGCATATCTGTAAAAAAAGTGAAGCTGGTTGCGTGTTGTACGAAGAAAAAATTCCGGTAAACGAAATGGCACGTCAGTTTGCTTATAAACTTGAGGTAGACCCTACGGCTTGTGCCTTAAGCGGCGGCGAAGATTATGAATTGCTTTTCACCGTTGATCAAAATGATTTTGAAAAGATATCTGAGAATCCCAACATCAGCATTATTGGCTATATCACTGAAAAAGAAAAAGGGTCTGTTATTATTACTAAAGGTGGTAACACGCATCCGCTAACTGCACAGGGATGGAATGCGCTTAAATGATTTTTTTAAAATCAAATTAATTATTATCGTAACAATTTTATTAGGGTTATAAATCATGAGGCGACATTATCTTTTGTTTTTTTTACCATTATTTTTTTCCTGCTCGGTCTCAAAAAATTATAATCCGAATAAGAAATATTCTAAGAAGCAATTACAGGAAGATTATACTTTATTGCGTAATATTCTCGAACAAAAACATCCATCAATTTATTGGTATACTTCCAAAGACAGTATGGATTATTATTTTGGCGCCGGCTATAATGCCATACAGGATTCTATGACAGAACTCCAGTTTGGGTGGAAAATTATTGCGCCGCTCACTTCTGTAATTCATTGCGGGCATACGAGTTTCAATATGAGTAAAGGTTGGAATCATTTTATAAAAAATAAAATCATTCCTTCTTTTCCGCTTTATTTAAAAGTTTGGAAAGATACCATGATGGTGATAGGAAACCTTAATCGTAAAAAACGCATGATCAATAACGGATCATTTATTACTTCAATTAATGGGATAAAAAATCAGGAGATGATCAATTATATGTTTCATTTTTTAGTAGAAGACGGCTATTCAGAAAACGTGAATTATATCCGCCTCAGTTCTGATTTTCCCTATTTTCATCGCAACATATTTGGATTGTATAAAAATTACCAGGTAAGTTATACTGATACATCCGGCAATTCCGAAAATGCAGTGATCCCTTATTTTCAGCCGGTTTCAGATAGTGTTAAAAAGAAAAAGCTCATTAAGAAAAGACACAAAATAAAATACACGCATCAGGAAAAACTTGAATATACGCGATCCCTGCAATATGATTCATCTTATGCGTTAATGACCATAAATGGTTTTTCTAAGGGCCATCTGAAAAGTTTTTTTCGCCATTCTTTCCGTGAAATGCGAAGAAACAAAACAAAGAATTTAATAATTGATATAAGAGCCAATGGTGGTGGTGATATTATTAAATCTGTTTTTCTTACCAAATATTTACGAAATACACCTTTTAAAGTGTCGGATACTGCAGACGCCGTCAGCAAAACTTTTTCGCCTTACACCCGCTATATCTCGCACGGATTTTTCAATAACATCGGTTTACTTTTTGTAACCCACAAAGAGAAAGACGGCAGGTATCATTTTGGATATTGGGAACGTCATACCTTTAAACCGAAACGCAAAAATCATTTTAATGGCAACATTTATATTCTTACCAACGGGCTTACTTTTTCTGCATCATCCATTTTTTGCAGCGATGTGAAAGGGCAGGACAATATTAAATTGGTGGGCGAAGAAACAGGCGGCGGATGGTATGGAAATTCAGGAATTATGATTCCTGACATTACACTTCCTAATACCAAAATAAGAGTGCGGCTTCCTTTCTTCAGGCTGGTGCAATACCAACATGTTCATGAAAAGGGAACCGGCGTTTTACCGGATATTTTTGTAGGGCCCAACTGGCGCGACATTCTGAAAGGGGTAGATACAAAAATTGAAAAAGTAAAAGAAATCATTCGCGAGAAGACTGATGGGTAATTGTATAAGAATTGATTTTTTTCAAAATTAAAATCTGTAAAATTTCTTTGTTTACTGTTTTGGTTCTCTTATTGAATTTTAATAACCGAGTTCTCGACCAAAGCAAAAACATGATCTTTAGTTGACGGTTTTATTTTTACGAGCCCGGTAAACGCGCTGAAAGCGGGTAATACGGCGTATTTCTCTCCAAAATAAAAACAGGGAAGCATGATGCTTTGATTTCCAGCTCCGTTCATTTTGATGCCGGGATGTATATGGCCTGAAAAAGTAAATAATTTATCATCACAACCCGCGGCATCATGAGCGAAACAAAAATCCTTTATAGTTAACTTATTTTCAAAGACGGTGATATTGGCTTTTTGGTAAAAGCCCGCCGGCAAAATATCATGGTTGCCTCTTATTAAATAAAAATCGGTCTGCGGTATATCTTTTCTCCATTTAAGGAAAAAACCGGCTTCCTTATTTTCATCACTATGAAACATATCGCCGGCGATTAATACAATTTTGGGTTTAAAAAACTGGATCTGCGCAAATAATCTTTGCAGGTCTTCTTTAAAAATATTTTGTGGAATGCCGATGCCGGATTTTCTGAAGTGCCCAGATTTCCCGAAATGCAGGTCAGAAAGAATAAGCGCTCTTTCTTCTTCCCAAAAGATGCAACGGGCTGCAGAAAGCCAGAGTGTTTGCTGATGAAATATAAAACGAACGGGCGCTGGCAATTTTTTAGCGGCAAGATAAAGAATTGTGTTGTTCCACCTTTCTGTTATCAGTAAACTAACAAATTCGAAGGATTTTTATTTACCAAAAAAGCGAAAAATAAATTAATACCCGCTGTAATGGCTGTTATTTACTCCGCGGTTGTGTTGTGCGCCTGAGGCATATTTTGATCCGCTACAACCTGATAAAATGGTTAAGAATCCTAAGACAACTAAAAAAAGTTTTAAAATGGTTTTCATATTATAGAGTTTAATGTGCCGGATTGAAGAATCAATTAATCCGGATCACCCAATAAAAACGTTACAAAGCGCCTGTTATTGTAATCAAATATTATTCCTAACTCAAAAAAGAGTGTTCCAAATAATTGCTTGTACCTCTGTTGCAAAAATATTTTTGCCTAAAGGATTGTTGGTAATAATAATTGGGTGAAGTTCTGCAGGAGTTCCTGTTCTTCCGTGCGAACCTTTTACCAGCGTTGCGTCTAAAGGGATTACGTCCATTACATATCGAAATCCTGCTTTCTTCCTCAATAGTTTATAGCCTGCCCGTAGTTTTGAAGTCATGAACATTTCAACAGGATCGTACCCCGGTTTTTTATGAATATCTACTACCCGCGCATAATCCGGAGCAACGGCATCATCCAGCCAAAAATAATAAGTAAACCAACTTTGCTGATCGGCCATTAATACGAGGTCGCCACTACGTTCATGATCAATATGATAATTACTTTGCGCCGTTTTATCTAAAATCAGCTCTATCCCCGGAACTTTTTCCAAAAGATTCCTCACTTTGTCAGTTACAGAATTATCATTGATATAAACATGCGCAATTTGATGATCTGCTACCACAAAGGCTTTTGAAGCGCCTGGATCCAATAATTCCAAACCTCTTTCTACACGTATCTGCAGTAAATTATTTTCCCTGAACAAACGATTTAAATGTATGGGATTGTTTACCGCGCCTATGCCATATTCAGAAAGAATAATAATTTCTGTATCTTTCTTTTCATAATAACTGACGAGTTGCGCTAACACCGCGTCTATCTCGTTCAGGTCTTTGGAAATCCTGCTTAAATCAGGTCCGAATTTCTGAAGGCAATAATCAAGATGCGGAAGATAAATTAATGAAAGAGTCGGATTGTGCCATTGATCAGTTAATATGGAAGCATCGGCTATCCATTGAGTGGATTTTATGTTAGCGCCCGGCCCCCAGAACTGGAACAAAGGGAATTGGCCCAATTCTTTTTGAAGCCTGTCCCGCAACTCCGCAGGATGAGAATAACAGTCGGGTATTTTTCTTCCATCTGCCAGGTAATTTGGCCTCGGCGTAACAGCAAAATCAGCGGATGAATACATATTGTACCACCAGAACATTTTAGAACAGGTAAAAGAAGGATCTTCTTTTTTTGCCTTTTCCCAAATCATTTCTGCGTGAACCAGTTTATTCGATTGCTTCCAAAATTTTACTTCACCATCTTCCCTGTCGTACCAGCCATTACCAACAATTCCATGTTCCGAAGGCCATTTGCCTGTAACGTAAGTTGATTGCACAGCCGTTGTTACAGCCGGCAACATCGGTTCTATCAAACTAAGATTTTTATTAGAAATATATTTTTGCAAAAAAGGAGTATGTGCTCCTATTAACGATGAAGAAAGGCCTACTACATCAATTACAACAGTTTTTTTCATTTACGTTTCTTTCAGTTTTAAACAAATCAATTGTTCAGTATTTGCGTAACCCATTGCATTTCCCTGGAAATGGAATCCTGAATGGGTAATTTTAATTCTGATGGAAGTACGTCCCAGGTATAAGTTTCCACTTCAAGATGGTTGGTAAAAGGGCTACTTTTTTGAAGTGACAGCATTTCTTTTATTTCATCTTGTGTGGAAAATAATAAATCAAATTTTTCGGTAAATATAGGTACATGAAAATGGGCACGCCATTCTGTAAACACAGGATTATGTATTTGTTTTATCGCTTGCGGCAGATCAGGATATCTCAATAATTTTCCATCGGTGGTTTTTGCCACTACCTGGTGCAGGTAAGTGGGCTCATTGAAATTTTCAAAACTTTGCTTAATGCCGTTTCTATTATTTAAATCCATTTTTGATTTCAGGGCTGCACTAATCTGAATTTTGCCAATCTTTATTCCCCGTTTCAGCACCTCGATGATGATTTTTTTATGAGGTTCGTATCCGATTGCAAAATGGCATACGTCATAGCATAAACGCAAATGTTCTTTTATTAAATCTTCAGCATGTTGACCTGAAATTTTAAGTTTTTCTTTTATAACAGGCACGCCTAAACGAAGTAAATCATTTTCAAACCAATCTAAAAATTCTTCCCCTGTCTCCAATAATCCATCGGGCTCCGGCTCTATATCAAGGTGCAATAATTTTCCTGTTGATTTATGAATCAGTATAAGATTTTCAATCACATGAATTACATTTTTGGTAGCCGTTTCCCTGCAATTATCCAGGCTTTCTTTTGTTGTAAACCAAAGCCTGTAGCTCAATGGAGAAGTTGATACACCACCATCCATGTTAGCAGGCAATAAAGCTGATAAAATATGGAATAAACGAATTGTGTAATCCACTCTTTCGGCAGTAGTCCAGTCGGGCGTATGTACCTGGTCTTTTACAATGGTGTTATGAAATCCCCCATAAGGAAAACCGTTCATGGTAAAAACATAAGCATGTTGTGCTTTAAGCCATTCTTTAAATTCTGAAAGATTTTCTTTTTTGATTAGTTCGAGACTTGCTTCATTAGATAAGCGTAATCCAATGCCCATAGGATTATTGGGTGAGATATTTTCTTTTATAGAAGGGAAATTACTTTTGATGGAGGCAAAATGATCTTTCCAGTTTTCTCCCTGGTGAATATTAGTACAGTACGTTAAATGGCCTGCTACAGTAAACATACTTTTTCTTTAATTTTTTATATTGTCTATCATTTGGTGTTGATAACTCTCCAGCTTTTTTGAAGCTTGTTTGAGCAAAAGGAAATTCAGATCGTGAACTTCTTCTCCGATCCCAATATCAGCCAGTAACATCAGAGTTAATTGTCCTCCCAGGTGTTCGCGAAATTCCTGTAAGCCTTTTAATATTTCACTGTTTTCATCCTGAATCTCTAACAAAGGATTGGTAATTTCAAAACCGAATTTTATTAAAAGTTCGATTATTCTTTCAGCCTTTTCCATCAATAAGTGGCCTGATAAAGCCGAATAAATTGTATCCAATGCGATGCCCATGGCCACGGCTTCTCCATGTAAAATTTTAAAGCCGGATAATTGTTCCAGTTTGTGTGCACTCCAGTGGCCGAAATCCAAAGGTCGGGATGAGCCAAGTTCAAAAGGGTCGCCGGAAGCAATATGTTGAAGGTGCAATGCGGCACAACGGCGGATTAAATAATTCATTGTTTCACGATCCCTTTGTACTAATTTTTCAACGTTTTCCTCAATCCAGCAATAGAAATTAGCATCCTTGATTAATCCTACTTTTATGGCCTCGGCAATTCCTGAACGCCAATCTCTTTCGCTCAGTGTTTCTAAAAAACGATCATCATTAAATACCGCAACAGGAGGCGCGAAATTGCCAATAAAATTTTTTTTACCTTTAAAATTGATTCCGTTCTTCACCCCAACACCTGAATCATTTTGAGATAAAACCGTGGTGGGAATACGTATGTGTTTTATGCCCCTGTGAGCGACTGCAGAAGCAAACCCGGCAAGATCCAGAACCGAACCGCCACCAATGGCTGCCACGTAAGAATGGCGGTCAATTGCATTTACATCAATGGCTTTAATTATCGAATCAAAATGCATGGAATGATTCTTTGCCTCCTCTCCGCCAGGTATTACAATCATCTCTTCTACCAATGACATGGAAACATTATTTTTAAAATAAGACCTGATTTGATCGGTCAATTCCGGATGCGTATTAAGAACCCCCTCGTCAATAACAAAAAGAATTTTTTGAGTAGTTGAAGGAACAGTTCGTTCTCTTAAGAAATTTTCAAAATCCTTATTGGAAATATCAAAAATGCCGCTGGTAAAATAAACCTTGTAATCAAAATGCACGCTAAATGACTGCTCCAGGTAATTCATATAACAAAGTACTTAAAAAGGATATAAAATTTTCTGAAAAATTAAAACAACTCCGTTATGTAACTGCAAAAATTTTTGCCAGCCATAAAGAAACCGGTAACAAAAGTAAGATTAAGAAAGCAAGACTGATGGCACCAAATGCTGCCGCCCACGAAGCATTCATTAAAATCAAAGCAATAACCCCGGCTTTCACTGCCTTCCCGATATTTTTGGGAGTGGGTAGCCGAATCGCTCTTATTAAGGCTGAAAAAATCATCCACGAAAAAGGAAGTAGAAAAATAATGGCCCACCACAGCATATTTCTTTGGGTTGATAAAAAGAGAATGCCACCAATCACTATACAGTAAAAGAAGGCAGCAGCATATAAAATGTTTTTACTGCCGCCATGTACTTCGCCCCTGCTGACCATAGTGATAGCAGCTATATAAATAACGGGTACTATCGCTAAAAACCACCAGGCAGCAACGGAAGAAACAATAATACTGATTCCTAATAAGAGATTTAAACCACGACATAATCCCATATTTAAAGGGCCGGCAAATGCATTGTGTTTTGACCACTTATCATAAATAAGAGAAGCAACTGCAATTGATAAGGCAAGTACTCCTGAGAGCAGGCTTACCATTGCGGCTGAAATTATTCCTGCCAATAATAAAATAATCCCCAGGAACGATGCTTCCTTTATAGATATAATTCCCTTAGGAATTGGCCTTTCAGGTCTTTCTATCTTGTCGAGTTCTGCATCAAATACATCATTAAAAACCACCCCACCTCCATACAAACCTATAGTGGAAATGATTAAAAGAAAGATGGGGGAAAGATAATTTTGAGAGAGATTTGCATTGGCCAGATACCCTGATATAGCGATACCGGCCAGTACATCAGCAATAGAGGTGATTATATTGGCGGGCCTCATTAGTTGCAGAAAACCTTTGCCTTTTTTCAATTCATAAAAATTAACTGATGATTAGAGACCCTTTATTAATGCGTGGCGCCTGCCCTCCGCGAAGAACGGTATTGCCCTGGAACTTTTTGGATTGATCAATATTTTTAACTTCCTGAAAATCCGATTCCAGGATTTGCCCGCTTTGTCCGAATGCAGTGATAGCATTACGGTAGCAAACTAATTCTATATCCTTTATTTCAATGCCCCTGATTTTCATTAAAGCGGCTGTTTTAGGAACCGCTAAAGGATCACTGATCCCCCAATCAGCAGCAGAATTGATCATGATACGCTCAGTGCCATATTGCTTCACCATTTCAACCATACGCTCATTGCCCATTTTGGTAAAAGGATAAATAGTAAAAGCTGCCCAAAATCCTCTGTCTAGCACTTCTTTAACTGTTTCTTCATTGTTATGATCAACTATAACCGAATAGGGATCCAGCCCTTGTTCAATTGCAATATCCATACTACGTTGTGTTCCCTTCTTTTTATCACGGTGCGGTGTATGAATTTGCACGGGCAAGTGTGCTTCTTTTGCAAGTTCCAGTTGCAGTCTGTAATATTTTTCTTCAGCTGGAGTCTGGTCATCAAACCCGATTTCTCCAACCCCAACTACACCTTCTTTATATACGAATAAGGGAAGTATTTCCATTACCTGCTCAGCCAGTTTTTCATTATTGGCTTCACGTGAGTTTAACCCGATGGTACAATAATGTTTAATACCAAACTGTGACGCACGAAATCTTTCCCAACCAATAAGACTGCTATAATAATCTCTAAAACTATCTACACCCGTACGTGGTTGCCCAAGCCAGAAGGCGGGTTCAATAACAGCAACCACGCCTGCATCAGCCATCGCCTGGTAATCATCGGTGGTTCGTGAAACCATATGAATATGCGGATCAAAAAAATGCATTCCTTTTATAACCTCCAGGTCGGCTGCCGTTAGCTTTTCTGCTTCCATTCCGGCATGCTCTTCATTGCTGCAACACATAATTTTAAATTTATTTAATAATTACTTTTTATAACATTTGCCAGGTCAATTTTCTTTGCTCAATAGCTGTTTTAAGATCCGGATATTGGTCCAATACGGTAGCCGCTTTTTCAAATGAGCAGTCGCTTAAAGCAAGAGCACCGGCCTGTTGATTGGTTTCATTTCCTTCGTTCATTAATTTGTCCAGCATGTAAAAATGCGATCCATCCATATACTTTCCTGTTAAGCGCCATATCTGCGGACTCGTTGTGCGGCCTGCGGCCCAGCGTTCTTCTACATAGTCAAAAAGCGTATTGGCTAAATGCTGGTTTGATCTTTCATCCAAACCTTCAATGTAGTTCATGTTTTTATCAGTAAAAAAAGCTTTAAGCACCAATTGATTCCACGCCCCTTCGTCCAGGTATTTGGCAGGAAAAGGATTATGATACATGATGGCGTCTAAAACAATTCCAATATTGCTTCTGATACCTTCGGCACAACGTAATCTCCATGCTTCAGGGTAGGTAAGAACGGGTAGGGCAGAATAAAGCGCTACCAGTTCATTCATCTCCGCCTGCGGAAACAGATTTTCGATACGGTTTATATAAGCTTCTTTATCGCTACTGTCTAATTGCATTAATAACCATACCCTGCATAATCTGTCTACAGTCCAACCTTCAACAGTAAAGCCGGGTAATAATGAATTGATCTTTTTTTCATCCGGTTCTTCTAAAACTATTTCTTCTTTTCCGGTATGCCGGGGTATGGAAGTAAAGGTGAGGTTGAGTTGGTAATTATTATTTTTATCTGCTGACTGAGCAGCTTTATCAAGAAGCCATTGGCAGGTTTCCTGGTTAACTTTTTTTTCAATGATTGAGGTTAGCACTTCAGTAAGTGACCTGGTAGTTTCTGTGTCCATAATAACCAGCTATCGTTTTTAAGTTATCTGGCTACAAAATAATTCATTGCCAATGCAGCACTGATAATCAGTAAACCGAAAAACTCCCTTGTTTGTTCAATGTAAGGCTTAGTTGCCTGCATACTTTCTACAATACTTGGCTTGTTATATTTTACGATCCAATCTTTCACACCGTCTTTGATAAAAAAAAGGCGAATAGCATATAGAAGATAAAAACCAATAGCCACAAGGTACACCATTGGAAAATATTTTTGAAATACTGCAAGCCCGCAACAAACACAAGCCACCATATAAATGGTTACCCACAACCATGCATCATTATCGTTAAGGTTTACATAAGCGAATGCTGCAAAAGCAAGACAAAAAAAAGTATTCAGAATAATTAAAACCATGTGAAACGTTATTTTAAAGCAATGTAAATATCTATAGAATCAGAAAACCAAAGATACTGTAATCAGGTATTGCAGGAAAAGGAATTGATAGTTTTTTACGACAAAAAGAACTTAAAAAAAAGTTATAATCTCCTTTGTTTATGATAGAGATTAAGAAAAGTTGCATTTGCAGTAAAGCAACAAATAATCATGATTTTTATTCAGGCTTAAGTTGGCCTCTGTGTACGTAGAAAATATATTAATTTGAAAATATCTCTAAGGAAAATCCGTGGCAAAAAAATGGAGTTAAGCAACTGCTTTACCTATACTCACCTGCTGGTTCAGCATTTTAGAAAACATCACACACCAATATTCGGCTTTTGCTCTTAATAAGGCAAGCTCTCTTTTGGAGTTGGTTAAACCAGTAGCAAAGGTGATAGAAGCAGCCTGGCGGTGATTATTGAATTCAAACTGAAGTTCTAGAACTCCGGTTTTTATTTGTTGGCCTAAATTTTTACAATCATCAGGAAAAACAACTTCATCGTCCACAAGCTGGCAATGTTGCACTTCGTCGAGTGAGATGATCGAAGTTTGGTAAGTGTTTTTCTTTTGCTCAAGGATCAGGATTTTCCGGTGAATACCATCTATGCCAATCACTTTATCCTCTAGGATTTCCTGGCTGCAAAATGTAAGACCATTGGTTATGCCTTCCCTGCTCAATTGCCGGAACATCTTTTCTTTTTTTCTTTTAGCATACACTGAAATAAAAGACAAGGAACCAAAAAAGAGCAATCCAATGATGAAGAGAATAAAGATTAAGGTGATGATCATAGGAGGAGATTTTTTAATCAAAAAAAATAATTTCCGAAAGCACTGTAAATAGTAAAACGAATTAATTTAAAAATAATTGCGCAGGAAATTGTTTTATTACCTTTTGGGCAAGGCCACTTAATCCCGTCAACCTGCTTCTTCCGTTTGAAATATAAAAGTTTGTCTTATAAACTCCATTTAATTATGCATCATGCATTTAATTTGTTTATAACGAGGCATTTAAAACATTTACAATTACTTTTGATAATCAACAAGATTATCAGTAAAACAATTCATCATTAATACTTCTTATTTCATGAAAACCTATAAGATTTTTGCGACAGCAATCATTTGTTTGCTCACTATCCATTCCTTTGCACAGGATACTGCCTATATTAACCCCGATACTTCGGGACCGGGTTGGATTACCATGTTTAACAGAAATCTTAGTAATGCTTTGTACCCTGCGGGTGTTTGGAGCGATAGTGCAGGTATCATCACGGCAACTAAAGATGAAGCCATCTGGAGTAAAGATGAATATGATAATTTTGTTCTGGACCTCGATTTTATGAATGCTGATGGTACCAATAGCGGTGTAATGGTGCATGCTACGGATATGAAGAACTGGATACCGCATTCAGTAGAGATACAAATAGCAGATGACTATAGTAAAGAATGGGGCAGCGCAGCGCCAACATGGCAATGCGCGGCTATATTCGGCCACCAGGCTGCTTCCAATAAAACTTTAAACCGCCCTGGGCAATGGAACCATTATACGATTACCTGCATCGGGAGAAAAATATGGGTGGTACTTAATGGTACGCTTGTTAATACCTGCGACATGAGTCAATTTACCTCTGCCAAAACCAATCCAGACGGATCGGCGGTTCCTTCATGGCTCAGTAATCCCATGGCAACACTTCCCCTGCACGGGCATATCGGTTTCCAGGGAAAACATGCAGGCGTTCCCATATGGTTTAAAAATATAAAAGTGAAGAGATTGGATTAGCAGACTTTTTTGTTAAAACATTCCTGGGGGTATTAATGGGTTTATGGAAGACCATAAATAATACCCTACGATTTTTATTTTGTAAATTTCGGTTTGCTTTTAGCATGTGGTTCCTCTTAACATTTCCTTTAATAAAAACTTTATTTTTATACATTGCTTTTTGAAATTCCTTTGCAAAAAATGAACTATTAAAACTGTGTAAAAAAAGATGGTGTCTCGGATCCCGGTGCGTAAGCGGCTTCGCGTGCTTCAACTGGCTGCTGTAATATTTTTTACGGTTTCCGGTGGCCCATTTGGGCTTGAGCCTTTATTGGGATATGCCGGAGCGCATGGAGCGTTGCTGCTTTTGCTGGTAACCCCTTTTATCTGGGACGTGCCGGCCATACTTACCGTAATGGAACTTAACAGCATGATGCCGGTAGAAGGCGGCTATTACCAGTGGGTGAAAAAAACGCTTGGTCTGCGGTTCGGTTTTTATGAAGGCTGGTGGACGTGGCTTTACACCTTCGTGGACCTTGCCATTTACCCGGTGCTTTTTGTGGAGTATGCTTCCTTTTTCTTTCCGCAAATTGCTGCGGTTAAGGTACCGGTTTGTCTTGCTGTTATCTGGATCGGCGCCTTTCTGAATATATTGGGTATATCGCCTGTGGGCAAGACATCCATCATGCTTAGTATATTGGTGATCACTCCGTTTCTCGTACTTTTTTTTATAGCACTGAAAGATACCGGGCATTTCAGTTTACCCACACCTTCACTCAGGGGCATTACTTTTCCGTCTCTGGGCATGGCGCTTTATACGGTGATGTGGAATTTCTTTGGATGGGACAATACTACCACGTACGCCGGGGAAGTAGACAAGCCTGCCGATACTTATCTTAAATCTACCGGTATTGCTTTTATTACAGTGATACTCGTGTATGTAATGGTGATGTATGCAACGCTTCGTTTTGGTATTAACGCGCAGGTATTGAATGATGAGGGGTTTCCGGCATTAGGTAGTCTTGCAGGTGGCAGGTGGCTCGGAGGTGCATTATCACTGGCAGGAATGGCAGGTGCTCTTGGCTTATACGCTGCTGTATTGTTGTCGGTATCGAGGGTGCCGCAGGTAATGGCCGGGGATAAACTGTTGCCTGCAAAGATCCACACTTTGCATAAGCGGTATAAAACGCCTTACATTTCAATCGTCATTTGTGCCGTAGTGGTGAGTTTTATGATCCTGTGGAGTTTCGAGCAACTGATCATTATTGATGTAACCCTTTATGGTAGTGGCTTGTTTTTGGAATTTATTACACTCATTAAACTTCGAATTACTGATCCCGGAAGGCATCGGCCTTTCCGGATACCGCTTAGTACCACTGGCCTTTGTATTATGCTGGTATTGCCGGTGATCGTATTTTCTATCGCTGTTTCGGGAGCTTTCGCTACAGAAGCCGGAACTTTCGTGCCCGCGGTGTTTGCTTTATCGGCCCTTGTAAGTGCGGAAATTGGTTGGCAGATAATATTGCAATGGAGAAAAAGGATGCGAAAGGTGAATGGCGAGTAGATGTTCTTCTGTAATCTGTGATAATCTGTGTAATCTGTGGCAAAAAATTTCGTGGCATTTTTTGTGATTCGTGGCAAAAATGTCTGCCGTCAGCTAGGCTCGGGGTGAAATGCAACATGCAATTCTTCGGGTTTTATTTTTCCAGTTGAAGCTGCATTTTCTTTACCCGTTCTTCCAGTTTTTCTGACGAAAGATCTTCACGCATACTGTCCACTTTTATCGGGAAACAAAAAGGCGTTAAGCGGCGCGGATACGTAATAATTATTTTTCCTTTTTGAATTCTTTCGAGCATATCACGAAGGCGTTGTTCTTCCATTTGTTGTTCCATTACTTCGTTGTAAGCCTGCCGCAGCAATAAATTATTGGGTTCATATTCGGAGAAAACGTTGAAGAGTAAAGAAGCAGATGATTGCAGGTGCCGCGCTTTTTTTTGCTCGCCCGGAAAACCCTGGAAGATCAATCCACCGATAACCGCTATGTCACGAAACTTTCTTTTTGCCATTTCAGCACTATTCACGCTGCGCTGAATATCTTCAAATAGATTTTCAGTAGAAAAAAGCGTATAAGCATTATCGTTATCTAACGGTATTGGCTGATCACTCAACAATTCAAATCCATAATCATTCATTGCGAAAGAAAAAGTAATTGGTTGAATGCGACTCAGGCG
Organism: Bacteroidota bacterium; assembly: GCA_028876495.1. Lineage (GTDB taxonomy): Bacteria > Bacteroidota > Bacteroidia > Chitinophagales > Chitinophagaceae > Ginsengibacter. The sequence continues at coordinate 35,832 of JAGWRO010000097.1, read as the reverse complement.
ATAAGCAAGAATTGCTGCCATAGCTTCATGAACCAATCTTCCTTCAAAAGGAAAAACAAAAAGGTGAAATCCATCTTTCGTTTCAATTTGTTCAATCAGCAATTCATTCTGTTTTGGAATATGCGAAAGGTAACCCTGCAATTCAAAAAGTGGTTTTAGAATTTCTAATTCCGGTTCTTTCAAAGTCGCCTGTCCGGGAGGGGATTCAGGGGAGGCTGCTTCATCAAATTTTTTTCTGAGCATAAAACCAAGATTTGCTGAAAGCGGCATTCTTCCGCCTTGCCAGCTTGGTATCCGTGATTTTTTTGCATTTGATTTCCTCGCGATGCAAGTCATATCTTTTATCATCACAAATTCAAGTGTTCTTCCTGCTAAAGTAAACACGTCGCCCGGCTGCATTCCCGCTATGAACCACTCTTCAATTACGCCCACGTAACCACCTCCTAAAAATTTTACTTTCAACATTGGGTCACTTACTATCGTTCCGATGTGCATTCGATGCCGCATCGCAATTCGCCGGCTGTTTATTTTGTAAAGTCCGTCAATGATCTCCACTTTTTTGTAATCATCATATTGCTGAAGCGCAACACCGCCAGAAGTTACAAAGTGCAAAATTTGTTGCCATTCTTCATCCGTGATATCCCGGTAGCAGTAAGTTGATCTTATTTCTTTTAAAATATTTTCAGGATAAAATCCATCCGAAATAGCGAGCGTGCTTAAATACTGAATGAACACATCATAACACAAAATTCTTGGCTCACGGCTTTCAATCAAATTAATAGCGATGGAATCTTTAAGTGCCGCAGCTTCTATCAGTTCCAGCGAATGCGTCGGCAAAAAATAAATCTTACTCACTTCTCCCGGTCGGTGACCGCTTCTTCCGGCTCTTTGCAAAAAGCGCGCAACTCCTTTTGGTGAGCCAACTTGTATCACCGTTTCAACCGGCCTGAAATCAACACCAAGATCAAGGCTGGCGGTACAAACCACCGCTTTTAAATTTCCAGTATGCAAATTTTCTTCCACCCAAAATCTCAAATCCTGTTCAATGCTTCCGTGATGCAAAGCAATCGCTCCTGCAAGATCGGGACATGCATTCAGCAAAGCCTGGTACCACATTTCACTCATGCCTCTTGTATTGATAAAAATAAGCGTGGTCATGCTTTCCATAATGATCGGGATCACTTTTTCAACAAGCTTGATACCCAAATGTCCGGCCCACGGATATTTTTCAATCTCGTCAGGGAAAATGGATTCGACTTTTATCGGTTTATCAATTTTTGCAGTAACTGTTACAAAGTCTTTTTGATCCAATCCTTTTTGTGAAAGCGGAGAAAGTAACACTTCCCTTGCTTCTCCTAAATTGCCGATGGTGGCACTAATACCCCAAACGCAAACTCCCGAATGAAAATCTGCTTTTTTTGTTTGTTTACTGTTGTCGATACTTAGCCCGATAATTCTCGAAAGCGCCAGTTCTACCTGTACACCACGCTTACTGCCCAGCAACTCGTGCCATTCATCAACAGCAGTTATTATAAGTGGTTTAAAAACATCCGGATAATTTTTCTGTGCGAGTAAAAGATGCAAACTTTCCGGCGTGATGATGAGCACTTCGGGAACATTTCTTTTTTGTTTGGCTCGTTCAGCAATCGAAGTGTCGCCGTTGCGAATGCCGACTTGCCAGCTCATTCCCAATTCGGCAATTACTTCTTCCATGGCCCGGCCGATGTCCTTTGCCAGCGCGCGCAAGGGTGTTATCCACAAAAGTTGTAAACCGTTTTTATTTTTGGTTTGATAGTTTTCCGGGTGATCATTTATGAAATTAATTATTGCTCCTAAAAAAACTGAAAACGTTTTTCCGCAACCGGTTGGTGCATTTACAAGCCCTGATTTTTTATTTACAATATGCTGCCACGTTTCTTCCTGGAAACGGAAAGGCACGAAGCCTTTGTTGGTAAGCCACTGATCGATAATTTGAAAGCCAAAAGTATTTTTTAATTTCATTTGAAAGCCACGAATTTCACGAATTAAATCGAATGGCTGGACGATTTTTGATATCTTTAAAATCGTAATCTTTTAATCAATATGCAAACATTTGTAGCGCTTTTAAGGGGAATAAACGTGGGAGGAAACAACATACTTCCCATGACTGAATTGAAAGCACTTTGCGAAGAAGCGGGATTTAAAAATGTGCGCACTTACATTCAAAGCGGCAACGTGATTTTTGAAAGCAAGCTTTCAGAAGATAAGGTTTTAAAAAAATTGGAAAAGGCGCTCAAAACAAAACTAGAAAAAGTGATAACAGTGATCATAAGGACAATTGCTGAACTTGACAAAATCCTCGAAAAAAATCCTTTCCCCGAAGCTAATCCTGCGCAGGTAGGCATATTATTTTTTACTGAAAAAGTACCTGCAAATATTTTGCAGGAATTTAAAAATGCGGGCCCGGAAGAAATTGTCCTTTCCGGCCGTGAGATTTACATCCACTTCCCTAACGGCATGGGACAATCGAAACTTAAATTTCCAAAAATTGCTGAGAATGGAACAGTTCGAAATGTCAATACAATAAGAAAGCTCGCGGAACTTGGAAATAAGTGAAACAACTTTTTTCTCCACCTTATTTCCCATACATCTCCAGCATTTTTTTTAAATCATCAAGTGTGTTAATTTCATCAACCGTTTTGTCTTTTCGCCACCGGTTCATTCTCGGGAAACGCATTGCCACACCGCTTTTGTGGCGGTTGCTTGCGGCAATTCCTTAAAAGGCAATTTCAAAAACAAGTTCAGGTTTAACCGTACGAACGGGTCCAAATTTTTCAATTGAATTTCTTTTTATAAACGAATCTACTTGTGCAAATTCTTTATCAGTTAAGCCGGAATATGCTTTCGTAAAAGTTACCAACTCATCTCCATCTTTTACAGCAAAAGTGTATGCCTTATACAAATTACTTCTGCGGCCACTTCCTTTTTGCGCATAAACCAAAACGCAATCAATAACCAACGGATCGATTTTCCATTTCCACCAGTCGCCACGCTTTCGGCCGACTTTGTAAACAGAATCTTTTTTCTTCAGCATGATGCCTTCACTGTTCATTTCGCGAGAAGTTTCTCTTAATTCTGCTAATTCATCCCAGCTTAGTAAACGGATAAATTTTACCAATTTTTATTTTATAATACCTTAAAAAAATTAATTCATTTGGTGCTGATTATATTTATTGGTCAGGAGAATGGATTGTCAGATGCCCTGTATGATTATTGTCATTAACTAAATTGATAGGCATCATTTTAGAATCCTTAAGCCCATGTTAGTTTTACTAAAAATTAAGGCCATGTTCGGAATTTTAGATAATAGCAAAATTGAAAAAGTCATAAAAGAAAATGTGATCGGCAGATTAGGTTGCTATGGAGATGGTAAAATGTATATTCTTCCTATAAGCTATGCATACGATGGGGAACATTTATATGCACACAGCCTCGAAGGTTTGAAGATATCTATTATGCGTAAAAACCCAACCGTTTGCTTCCAGGTTGATACTATGAAAGATATGGCAGACTGGGAATCCGTTTTGCTTTGGGGAACATTCGAAGAATTGACAAACGAGAAAGACATAAATGTTGCAGTACAAAGCCTGATGAACCGGAAACTTCCGCTCGTATCCAGCGAAACAGTAAAGTTAAGCCCGGAATGGCCTTTTCATACCGGTGATTATTCAGAAATTTCAGGGATCTTTTTTAGAATAAATATTACTGAAAGAACAGGACGGTATGAAGAATTGGAAGTAAAGGGAGGTGAAATACAATCGAAAAAGTTCACTCCCGGTAAGAATTTATAAACCGGCTAAATAGATTTTGGTTTGGCAAGGAGAGAAGGTTTGTTATGATTAAGATCATGTGCGGGTTTGCTAAGGCTCATTTTTATTGGGGACAGATATATACAATTTTGAGATGGTAATGGATTCTGAAATATTGAAAATGGATATTGTAAAGAATAATCAGATTAAACACGAGCATATGTCCTGGCTGAGACTCATAGAGTTTTTCAGGCAGGAAAATGCTTTGCTTAAATACAGGTTAAGCGAAATGGTGGATAATAGTGAAGACAGCCAGTTTTTGCAAACAGCCGAATATTTTCAAAATGAATTTTTATTAAAAGATGAGGCCCTTAAAAAGTTAATAAAAGAGTTGCAGGATTATTCAGATATTATTCAAAATAAACCGGATCTATCGAAGCAACTTATCAATGCTCATAATAATTTACGGAACGATATACTGCAGTTTGAAGAAAAATACACCCTTCTTTCAAAGGAGTTTAACGAAAAAATGCTGCAAAGCCCTTAATTTAACATATCCAGAAGCTTTTTCTCATTCAACACTTTTACATATCCTGCTTCAGCTTCTATTAATTTTTCATTTCTAAAATCACTTAGTGTTCTGATTAGCGATTCGGTAGTGGTACCTGCAATATGAGCAAGGTCTTCCCTGGAGATGTGGATAGTAAAATCAGCAGATTCTTCTTTTTTATATTTTTTTGATAAACTCAGTATTGCGTCGGCTACTCTTTTTCTCAGTGAATTGTAAGCAAGGTTAAGTAGTTGTTCTTCTTTCTCTGAAACATTATGGGCGAGGAGTTTAATAAATTTTTGCGCTACTTTTTTGTTATTGTTAATGAGGATCTCAAAATCTTCACGACCAATAACATTGATTTCTGATTCTTCCAGCGTTTCTGCTGTTTCTTTATAAACTGAGTTTTCGAGAAGCGCATTGTAACCAAAAAAGTCACCTGCATTGAACAAACTGATTGTAAGTTCTTTTCCCAACTCATTGATCTTATAAGTCCTGATTTTTCCAGCGCTTAAATAATACAAACTGTGCGGATGATTTCCTTCAGCATATACGCGTTGTTTTTTTTTGTACCGGTTCATTATTTTTGAATCGGTTAATTTTTCAAGTGCGTCTTCATTTTTTATTTCTTCAAAAAAATCATCCAGGTTCTTGGCACTTGCGGCACGTTCACTTTGGATCCTTGCTTTTTGAAGCCTGCTTTCTATAGCATTCAATAATTCGATATCGGTAAAAGGCTTGGTGATATAATCGTCGGCTCCCATTTCCATTCCTTTTCTAAAGTCGCCGCGCTCTGTCTTGGCGGTTAGAAAAATGAAAGGAATGCTTTTTAAGATATTATTCTTGTTGATAAGATGAAGCAAGCCGTATCCGTCCAATACCGGCATCATAATATCGCAGATGATAAGGTCTGGCTCTTCTTTTAAGGCTACTTCATAACCTTCCTTTCCGTTGCTTGCAGTAGCAATTTGGTAATTAGCCATTTCAAGAATTTCGGCCGTATTTTCTCTTATTTCATCATTATCTTCTACCAGTAGTATTTTTGTCATTGTGCAAAGATTAAATTTATTTCAGTTCCTTTATCCAATTCGCTTTTAATTTCTATTTTACCTTTCATCATCTCCACATATTTGGCCACAATATGCAATCCAAGGCCGGTTCCGGGAATATTGGTAGCATTGGTAGCGCGATAGAAAATTTCAAATAAATGGGTTTGGTCTTTTTTTGAAATTCCCATCCCCTGGTCTTTCACTGAAAATTTCAATATACTGTTTTTAACTTCAGTAGCAACAAATATCGGTTTATTTTCTGCCGAAAACTTAGCTGCATTGGAAAGTAGGTTTATCAGGATATTTTTAAATAAAACTTCATCAAGAAAGACGTCAGGATTACCAGCATGTTTGTATTTTACTTCCTGGCCCGTTTTGAATATTTCAGCCATTTCGTTTATCTGCTGTGAAACAAGGTCCTTAACGTCAAAAAGTGATTGATGCATCGAAACCTTTCCGTCCTCAATTTTGCCTAAAGATAGAAATTCATTTAGAATATTATTAAGGTTAAAAACGGATGATTTAATACGCTGAACATGCTTGTCTCTTTTGTCCTGTTCATCTGTTAATTTATACTTTGCCAATAAAGAGGCAGATGAAAGAATAGTGCTTAACGGCGTTCTGAACTCATGGGAAGCCATGGAAACGAAGGCACTCTTCATATCTCCCAGGTCTTTTTCCTTGCTTAATGCTTTCGACAATTCATCTTTGGAAGCTTCAAGTTTTGCTAGTGTTTCCTGTAAGGCGGCGGTTCTTGCTTCTACTTTTCCCTCCAGTTCTTCGTTTAAAGCTTCCATTTCTTTGTTCATGGCAGCCAACTGTAATCGTTGTTGCCGAAGGATATTTTCTGCTTCAATTCTTGGTGTGATGTCGCTTATAAAAGCAATTGAAAAAACGCCATTCTCATCTTTGTAATTGCTAAGGCTTATTTCAACCGGTATTTCTTTTCCATCTTTGGTAATGCCAAAAAGATCTCTTCCTATTCCCATTGGGCGTGTGGACGGATGTTCTATGAATTGATCCCGATCGTGAACATGCTGATGGCGGTACCTTGGAGGAATAAGTACCTCCATTTTTTTACCTACCAATTCGCCTGGCTCCGAATAACCGAATTCCTTCATTAAAAAATCGTTGGCAAGCATAATATTTCCTGATTGATCAATAACAAGAATACCCAGCGACGCGTTTTGAAATATAGCTTTAAATTTTTCCTGTTCCTGAAGAAGTTTATCCATCTAATATTTTTTATAAACAATTTCAAAGTTCCCACAAAAAATGGAATTGAAAATGAAATGTGAATATAGGGAATATGAAAATTTTTCTTTTATCTTCTATGGGTAAAAGTGTTAAAACACCTTATAAGCGGCAATATAATTTTTTTAAGAAAGCGTGGGTCATTATTGTTTTTACCACGAATTACAACAGCTTTTTTAAGGGTTCAATTATGTTACACTCCCGTAGGTATGTATGGCAATAGTAAACGAACAAATTACCAGTTTTTTATTTTTATACAGCAGGGTGTTTTAAATGTTTTCAAATGATTTTAAATAGGTTTATTTTTGCCGTATGATACTTCTTTGGATCAATATTATCAGGAAACCAACCTAAGCAATCTCCATAACCACCAGCCTTATTGTATTTATTAAAATCATTCTTTTTACAAAGAAAGTTTTTATATCACTTATTCAAACAATTTTATTGCTGATACTTTAAAAAATTATTTAAATGCCTACAATCATCGAACCTTTCAAAATAAAATCGGTAGAACCTATTCATTTTACCACCAAAGAACAAAGAGAAAAAATATTAAAAGACGCGGCTTATAACCCGTTTTTAATTCATGCGGATGATGTGCTCATCGACTTGCTAACTGATAGCGGAACAAGCGCCATGAGCAGCGCTCAATGGGCTGGCATTATGATAGGTGATGAATCGTATGCCGGGAGTAAAAGTTTTTTTCATTTTGAAAAAACGATACAGGATATAACCGGTATGCCGATTGTAATTCCTGCTCACCAGGGACGCGCGGCTGAAAAAATCTTATTTACTGTTGTCGGAGGAAAAGGAAAATATATTGTGAGCAATACGTTGTTTGATACAACACGCGCCAACATTGAGTTTTCCGGGGCTGAGGGAGTGGATCTTTTGTGCAAAGAGGGAAAACTTCCTTCTGTACCTGCACCTTTCAAAGGTAACGTGGATACAGAAGCCTTGCAAAAATTTATTGAAGAAAAGGGTGCTGAAAATATTCCTCTTTGTGTGGTTACTGTTACCAACAACTCCGGAGGCGGCCAGCCTGTGAGCATGCAAAATATAAGGGAAGTGAAATCAATATGTAAAAAGTATGGTATTCCTTTGTTTATTGATGCCTGCCGTTTTGCTGAGAATTGTTACTTTATAAAACTTCGTGAAAAAGGGTATGCCAATAAATCAATTCCTGAAATTGCCAACGAATTATTTTCGTATGCGGATGGCTGTACGATGAGCGCAAAGAAAGATGCCTTCGCCAATATTGGTGGTTTTATCGCGTTAAGAAATGAAGAATTGGCGGTTCAATGCAGAAACCTGCTAATCATTACAGAAGGGTTTCCTACTTACGGCGGGCTTGCAGGCCGCGACCTGGAAGCAATAGCCATCGGTCTGAAGGAGGTAATGGAAGTGAGTTACCTGCAATACAGGATTCGCAGTATAGAATACCTTACTGAAAAATTAATGAAGGCGGATGTGCCGGTGATGCAGCCAGCCGGTGGGCATGCAGTTTATATTGATGCAAAAGCGATGCTGCCTCATATCCCATCTGAACAATATCCCGGTCAGGCATTGGTGGCAGCTTTGTATGTTGAAGGCGGCGTTCGAGGAGTGGAAATTGGTTCATTAATGTTTGGCAAATATGATGAAACAGGAAATTTAATTCCGGCAGTAATGGAACTGGTTAGGCTGGCGATTCCGCGAAGAGTATATACGCAAAGTCACATTGATTATGTTGCCGAGGTGATAATTGAAGTGTATAAAAACCGCGAAAAGATAAAAGGATTGCAAATAGAATATGAAGCCCCTTCCTTAAGGCATTTTACGGTAAGGATGAAAGAGGTAGAATAATAATTTACGCAAACAAAATGTAATTTGCCGGATGCCTGTTGAAAAAGTAGATATTGAAAATTTCCTGCAACTTGCTGAAAAATTTCCTGTTCTTGATGTAAGGAGCCCGGCAGAATATTCTCATGCTCATATTCCCGGCGCTTTTTCTATTCCTATTTTTACAGATGAGCAAAGGAAAATAATAGGAACAGCCTATAAAAAAGAAAGCAGGCAGATAGCGGTAAATCATGGACTCAAATACTTTTCTGAAAGAATGAAAATTATTCCGGGTGAGGTGGAAGACCTTTTTAAATCCGGAAGTAAGGATGACAGTATCAATAAAATATTCCTTGTGCATTGCTGGCGTGGCGGAATGCGCAGTGACGCGGTTGCGTGGCTTTTGAATTTGTACGGATACAAAATTTATTTACTTAAAGGCGGTTATAAAGCATTCAGGAGATGGACACTTTCTCAATTTGAAAAAAAATATGCTCTTAAAGTGTTAGGCGGATTTACCGGTTCGGGCAAAACTGAAATTTTAAAAGAGTTAAGCAGGAAAGGCGAAAAAGTTATAGACCTTGAGAGGCTGGCAAACCACAAGGGGTCTGCATTTGGGAGCCTTGGAGAAAACCCGCAGCCCTCGTCTGAAATGTTTGAAAACCTCCTTTCAATACAATTATGGAAGAGTTCTAAAAATGTACATAACGGTAATGGTAAAACGAAAAACGAAATTTGGGTAGAGGATGAAAGTGCTCATATTGGAACTGTTGGCATTCCCAAAGCTTTTTGGGGCCAAATGCGCAAGAGTCCTTTATACTTTTTAGACATTCCCTTTGAAGAAAGAGTTAAAAATATTGTAAACAACTATGGAATCTATGAGAAGCATCAACTGGTCAATTGCGTTTTAAAAATTCAAAAGAGATTAGGAGGAATGAATACAAAGAATGTGATTCAATTTATAGCAGAAGATAATATGCATGCCGCATTTTCTGTGTTATTAAAATATTATGATAAGATGTACGGCGAAAGTTTGAGAAAAAGAGAGGATGTAGAATCTTTATTGAATAAAATTCCTTGCAGAAATACTAAAATTGAAAATGCCCGGATTTTACTTGCCGAATAATTTTATATTTTTGAAATAATTTATAATCCTAATTTTTAAACCCCCAACTGCCTTAAGAGCCATAACTCATGTGTAAAAAAAATCACATATCGAAAATACGCGTGGGTATTTTAATTTTTTTTCTTTTCCCTTTTCGGTGTTTTTCGCAGGATATTTCAGGGGTTTGGGTAGGAAATATGTATAATGATACTACTCAACAAACCATTCATTACGAACTTGCAATAAATGATGTAAACGGAAAAACAAATGGCTTTTCACATACTACTTTTATAATTGACAGTGTAAAAAATATTGGTGTAAAAGAGGTAAAGATTAAAGTAAAAAAAGATCGCGTTTTTGTTGAGGATGAAAAATTTGTTTATTATAATTATACAGAGCCTCCTGCTAAAGGAGTAAAAATGTATTCTTTTTTAACTCTCTCTCACAACGATTCCTCTGAAGTCTTGGCTGGTACCTGGCGGACCAACGCTACAAGAGAGTACAATCCGCTTACAGGCAGTATTTTTCTTGAGAAGAAAAAGAAAGTGCAGCCCGAACAAACGATCATCGTAAAAAAATTGATAGATCTTGGGCTTGCTGATCAACTTGCATTTTTGCCTCCTCTTCAAAACATTGCCTCAAAAAATAGTAATGAGGAATTAGCTGTGGCACAAAAGGCAAAGGTAGATTCATCCAGGAAATTGCAGGAACAGGAATCACTCGCCAAAGCACAAAAGGCAAAAGACGATTCGGTCAGGAAATTGCAGGAGCAGGAGACACTCGCCAAAGCACAAAAGGCAAAAGACGATTCGGTCAGGAAATTGCAGGAGCAGGAGACACTCGCCAAAGCACAAAAGGCAAAAGACGATTCGATCAGGAAATTGCAGGAGCAGGAAGCACTCGCCAAAGCACAAAAGGCAAAAGACGATTCGGTCAGGAAATTGCAGGAACAGGAATCACTCGCCAAAGCACAAAAGGCAAAAGACGATTCGGTCAGAAAATTGCAGGAACAGGAAACACTCGCCAAAGCACAAAAGGCAAAAGACGATTCGATCAGGAAATTGCAGGAACAGGAAGCACTCGCCAAAGCACAAAAGGCAGAAGACGATTCGGTCAGGAAATTGCAGGAACAGGAAACACTCGCCAAAGCACAAAAGGCAAAAGACGATTCGGTCAGAAAATTGCAGGAGCAGGAAGCACTCGCCAAAGCACAAAAGGCAAAAGACGATTCGGTCAGAAAATTGCAGGAGCAGGAAGCACTCGCCAAAGTACATGCACAGCAAGCCAAAGACAATTTGGCAAGGCAACAATTGGCCCGGGAAGAATTAGCTAAAGCTAAAAAAACCCAAGAAGAGTTAGCGCGTCAACAACAAGAGCAGGAAGAACTTGCTAAGGCTGCAAAAGCCAAAGAAGAAATTGCAAGACGGCAACAGGCTGAAGAACTTGCTAAAACGCGGAAAGCCAATCCAACAGCCGCCGCTGAAATTTCAAAGCGGAAATTGGAAACCATACGAACAGTAGAAATAGCGCAGGATAGTCTCGTTTTCTCTCTTTATGATAACGGAGCAGTTGATGGAGATACAGTAAGCGTTTTGCTAAATGGCCAGGTGATTATGCCACGTGTGGGTTTACTCGTCACCGCAACCAGTAAAACGATTTACCTTACTCCCGAAATGGGCGACTCGATTTCTGTGGTTATGTATGCAGAAAACTTAGGAAGTATACCGCCGAATACAGGATTATTGGTAATTCACGATGGCACGAAAATTTATGAGATCCGTTTTAGTGGTGACCTCAGCAAAAATTCAAAAATAATTTTAGTACGAAAAAAGAAAACCTGATTGGAAAATTCAGAAAATAAAGAAAAAATAAGGCTCACTCAATATTCCCGCGGCGCAGGTTGTGGCTGCAAAATTTCTCCCCAGGTTCTTGAAGAAATACTGCATTCACAATTTACCTTTCCCGATAAAAATTTATTGGTAGGCAACAGTAGCAAAGACGATGCTGCAGTTTATGATTTAGGAGATGGGAATGCATTAATTTCTACTACAGATTTTTTTATGCCGATTGTAGATGATGCTTTTGATTTTGGCCGGATTGCTTCAGCCAATGCCATCAGCGATATTTATGCAATGGGTGGAAAGCCTATACTGGCAATTGCTTTGCTGGGCTGGCCCGTAGACAAACTTCCTGCTTCCATGGCAAAAGAAGTGCTTGAAGGCGCAAGAAATATTTGTGCAAAAGCGGGAATTGCGCTGGCCGGCGGTCATAGTATTGATTCAGCAGAACCTTTTTTTGGACTATCGGTAAATGGTATTGTTCAGATTAATCATCTCAAAAAAAATAATACTGCAAAAGAAGGCGATTTACTTTTTTTGACTAAACCAGTTGGCGTTGGAATTTTATCAACGGCGCAAAAAAGAAATGTTTTAAAAGAAGCCGACCTTGAAGTTTTATTAGATCAGCTTACCACTTTAAATTCTATCGGTGAACTTTTAGGAAAGATAAAAGGTGTTTCTGCAATTACGGATGTAACAGGTTTTGGGCTTTCCGGTCATCTGGTTGAAATGGCCGAAGGAAGCGAATTATCTGCTGAACTTAATTACTCACGGTTATGCCTAATTGAAAATGTTAATGAATATCTGTCCCAAAGAATTGTACCTGATGCCACCTATCGCAATTGGAATAGTTATGGTAAAAAAATAAGTTTTGCTAAAGAGGTAAATGTGATGGAAGCGTTTTCAATATTGCCTGACCCACAGACGAACGGAGGTTTATTGGTTGCGGTACATCCTGGTTCAATTGAAGAGGTAAAAGAGGTTTTAAAGCAAAATGGGCTGGAAAAATTTTGTGTGCCTGTTGGAAAATTTATCGCTGCTGATGAAAAAGTAATTCATGTTTTACCGTAGCTGCTAACTTCAGATTCTACTCAAGACCGGCAGTAAACAAACAAACAAGCGGGATTTTTATTCTTTTAAACCATCAATAATTGTTGCGAGTTTTTTGTCTTTTTCGGTTATGATATCTCCGGCATCATGCGTTGAAAGCCAGATGTCTACTTTGTTGTATTCGTTGGTCCATTTTGGATGATGATCCATTTTTTCTGCGGCCAGCGCCACTCTGGTCATAAATGAAAACGCTTCTGAAAAATTTTTGAATTCAAATTTTTTGTAAAGTTTATTATTTTTTTCTTCCCACATAATTATTTTTTAAAAAATGAGATGTTGTTTGTTTTTTATTTTCTCATTTGTTAGTTCTACCACCATTTGAACAGAAGGGATCGTTTTGATAGAATTCATTAAAACAGATAACTCCTGGTCTTTGAGTACATCGTCTTTCATGAGCCATAAAAAATCGAGATGCCTGAATTCCGGTAAAAGATATTCGCCGTCATCTTCGTTATTGTACAAATAATGTTTTATCGTTCCGGATTGCTCACCATATTGGTAGATCGGAAAAAAATAGTTCCGTGTTTTTTTATTTAAGTGAATCTCGATGCTATTATTGATGCGGAAATCGAAATTGAGTATTTGGTTTAAATGCCAGCAGAAGCGGTATTGTTCAATTGAGGCTACGATGCCCAACAGGCGTGTATTTTCAAAGAATTCTTCCAACATTGCCTCATTGTCAATACGCAATTTCATGTTTTCTGTTTTTTAAAAAACTACCTCTAAATTCATTTTGTTATTTCCACGCATTAAGGTAACTACAGTGGCATCTCCTTTTTTAAATTTTCCTAAAGCTGCCATATAACTGTTTAAATCCGTTACCGGGTAATCGCCTAATCGGGTAATTACATCTCCAGCCTTCATGCCAATTTTTTGAGCCGTCTTTCCATCGATGATCGCATCGGCCTTTACACCATTCCCTGAATAGGAATAATCGGGCATAAAACCTAAGGTGACGCTGAAATGTGCTGTTTCCATTTTCGGTTCACGTGTTTTGGAAAAAGCAATTTTTTGATTGTTGTTTGTTTCTTTTAAAATGTCTTGAATGTATTGAATTACTCTAAATTCTCCAACGTAATTTATTTTATCTGCATCATCTGTTGCTTTATGATAGTCTTTTTCAATGCCCGTAAAGAAGAACAAGACGGGAATATTTTGTAAATAAAAAGAAGTATGGTCACTTGGCCCTATGCCACTTGAATCGAATTTTGCGGTCAATGCTTTTGTCTTTTCCGGCAAAATTTTACTCCATTCAGGAGAAGTGCCATAACCACCGATTATTATTTTATGGGTAGCATCATTTAATCTGCCGATCATATCGGAATTGATCATGTAATCAACCTGGTCAAGTGGTATGGTTGGGTGTTCGGTAAAATATTTTGAACCCAGTAAACCCAATTCTTCACCTGAAAAACAAATAAACAGGTAATTATTGTTTTTAAGTTTTGAATCTTTAACCAACTTTGCTAATTCGATAACAGAAGCAGTTCCGCTGGCATTGTCATCTGCGCCATTATGTACTTCATGATTACCCGGATCGAGGGTATTATTGTCTTGCCCCAAGCCAAGGTGATCATAATGCGCTCCCAAAATTATCGTGTGTGCTGCACCGTTATCAATGTAGCCGATCACATTATGGCCCATTCTTGTTTTATCACCCAGGGCTGTTTGTAAATCCACAGTAAGGTTGGCTGCGTTGTCACTTAAATATTTTGCTGCTACCTTTTTCGACAGGTAAATTACAGGGATTTGAATTTGAGGCATTTTTGATTTTCCATCAAATTCTAATTCGTCATCTGCCTTTCCTGAATTGTAGGTTATTAATGCAGAAGCGCCTTTTTTCTCAATATCCAATGCCTTATTTCTAATCGCTTCTGCAATGTCGAAATGTGGATTGTTTTGATTCTCATCAAGCACATCTTTTATATCCCAAAACCACGGCCTTCCTTTTTCTTTAAACGCCGGTGACACATCTCCTTTTGCTGAGCCATCTCCGCTGAATATTAAGGGGAAAAAATCTTTTCTACTTTCAAGAGCGGTATCATTGATAATAAAATGGGTTGCAGGTAATATTTGTTTGCCTTCATTAATCTCAAAGGTTTGAATAAAAGAATTACCATCTCCTTTGGGAGCCAACCCTGCTTTCTCAAACTGATCGGATAAATATTCATAAGCCAGTTTTTCTCCTTCTGTGCCGGTTCTTCTGCCTTGCAATTTGTCGCTGGCAAGGTAAGTGATCTCTTTTTTCAGGTTTTCAATTACTTCTTTGTCTGATTTTTTCAATCTTTGTGCAGCAGCTCCGGTTGATATCAGGATTAAGGAAATAAAAATATATTTCATATAGGTGTACATTTACTTTTGAAGACAAAATTAACGGGAATATATTAGTGAACATAATGATAAAATTTCATGCCAACAATCTCTTTCCCTATTTCGTAAAGTTTTTTAGATGATCGCTATTATTTTTGCCAATTATATTTAAATCATTTGAGTAAACAACTAAATATAGCTTTAGTAGGAAATCCTAACAGCGGTAAAACCTCTCTTTTCAATACTCTTACAGGATTGAATCAAAAAGTAGGAAATTTTCCAGGGGTTACTGTTGATAAGAAAACGGGAATTTCAAAGATTTCAGAATCGGTTATCGCAAAAATTATTGACCTCCCTGGAACTTACAGTCTTTACCCAAAAAGAGCTGATGAATGGGTGGCTTATAAAGTACTGATAGACCAGGATCCGCAGATAAAAGCAGATATTATTGTTTTGGTAGCCGATGCAAGTAATTTAAAAAGAAACCTGCTCTTTTGTTCGCAGATCATAGACCTGAAACGGCCGGTGGTGATTGCATTAACGATGATGGATATTGCCAACAAAAACAATATCAAAGTAGATGTTGCAGGGCTCGAAAGGGAACTTGGTGTATTTGTAGTCCCGGTAAACCCGAGAAAAAACAAAGGAATTGGGGAATTAAAAAATGCGATTAATAATGCGGCAACCCACCTGGATAAATTGCCGGAGCGAGATTTTGTAAATATGGAACCACTTGCCCCCGCAGCCATAAAGAAAGTTCAGCAAATTTTTCCTGAAATAAGCGATTACCGGGCGATCCATTATCTCATCAATCATGAAAATTTTTCTTTGAATGCTGAAACGCAGAAAGCGATAGAAAATATAGAAGTTGAAACGAAATTTAATCCCACTAAAACACAGGCAGAGGAAATTTTGCAGCGATATGGGAAAATAAAAACAATAATGAAGCAGACGGTTGTAGAAGCCGATCCGTTACAAAAGGCGTTATTTACTCAAAAACTGGATGATATTCTCTTACACAGAACGTGGGGATACCTGATTTTGCTAACTGTTCTTTTTGCATTGTTTCAAAGTATTTTCGTAATCGCCCAATACCCGATGAATGCTATAGAGTGGGCCTTTGCACAATTGGGCGGATGGTTGGGCAACATGCTTCCTGCAGGCTGGTTCACAGATCTTTTCATCAATGGTATTATTGCAGGTCTCAGTGGCATTCTTGTATTTGTTCCGCAAATCATGATTCTTTTTGGCTTGATTACCCTTTTGGAAGATACCGGCTATATGGCGCGAATCAGTTTTCTTACCGATAAAATAATGCGCAAAGCCGGCCTTAACGGTAAAAGTGTGATGCCGATGGTGAGCGGACTTGCATGTGCTGTTCCTGCTATTATGAGTGCGCGCAGTATTGAAAATAAAAAAGAAAGATTACTCACTATTATGTGTACGCCGCTGATGAGTTGCAGTGCGCGCCTGCCGGTTTACACCGTTCTTATAGCCTTGATCATTCCCAATAAAATGTACTTCGGCTTTATCAGCCTTCAGGGAATGGTAATGATGCTGATGTATTTTATCGGCACTTTCATGGCCTTGTCAGCAGCCTATGTAATGAAATGGTTTATTAAAAGCAAAGAAAAAAGTTTTTTCATTCTTGAGCTTCCTTCCTACCGCGGGCCAAGATGGAAAAATATTTTTTCCACGATGATAGAGCGTGCCAAAATCTTTGTAACCGAGGCAGGAAAAGTAATTATGGTTATCAGTTTATTGTTATGGGTTTTAAGCACCTTTGGGCCCCCAAAAAGAATGCATGAAGTTTCTGCAAAATATACTTCGTTGATTCAACAAAATCCATCGCAAGCAAAAGACTATAAAAGATTAGAAGGAACAGATCTTCTGGAAAACTCTTATGCAGGCATTTTGGGAAAAACAATTGAACCGGTGATCCGTCCACTGGGTTATGACTGGAGAATAGGCATTGCGCTTATCACTTCTTTTGCGGCGCGTGAGGTTTTTGTGGGAACTATGGCAACTCTTTATAGTGTAGGCAGTGATGTGGATAAAGACAATACCACACTTCGGCAAAAAATGGAAGCTGCCAAATGGCCTGATGGCAGAAAAGTTTACACGCTTGCGGCCGGGTTATCTCTCCTTATATTTTATGTGCTGGCGATGCAATGTATGAGCACTCTTGCCGTGGTAAAACGAGAAACCAAATCGTGGAAATGGCCAATGATTATGCTTGGATACATGACTACGCTTGCTTATGTAATGAGTTTTATAACCTTCCATTTGTTCAAATAGAAAATAAAAACCTGGTTTTTTTGTTTGGTTACTGTTGAAATTTGCAAATAAAAAATCCTTTTTTTTGTTTGTTTACTGGTAATCTTTTGAGATAAAAAGAATTTCAAATAATGGTAACTTGTAATCCTAAAAATAAAAGCCTGATGGACAAAAATCAATTTGCAAAAGAAGTGGTAAATCATTTGATGGAAAAAGATCTTTTCAGCAAATGGCTGGGAATTGAAGTGCTGGAAGTGCGCGAAGGTTACAGTAAAATAAAAATGAGGATCAGACAAGAAATGATCAATGCCTTTGGTATTGTGCATGGAGGAATCACTTTTTCCCTTGCTGACAGTGCGTTTGCGTTCGCCTGCAACAACCGGAATAATTTATCAGTGGCTTTGGATACTTCCATCAATTTTATGAAACCCGGTCATGTGGATGATGTATTAATTGCTGAAGCAAAAGAAATGCACAATGGAAAATCCACAGGCCTTTATCAGATTTCTATCACGAACCAAAATGATCATTTGATTGCGCTTTTTAAAGGAACGTGTTTCAGAACCGGCAAAAAATTAATCTGACCTTTTTTCAAAAAAATTAATCATGGTTTACCAGTTTAAAGAACATATTCCTGTAATTCACGAATCTTCCTTTATTCACCCTCAATCTGCCATTACCGGAAATGTGATTATTGGCAAAAATGTTTACATCGGCCCCGGCGCCGCTATTCGCGGCGATTTTGGTAAAATAATTATCGAAGATGGATGCAACGTACAGGAAAATTGCACCATTCACATGTTTCCGGGAGTAACAGTTTTATTAAAAGAAAATGCACATATCGGCCACGGAGCTATCATACACGGTGCTACCATTGGCAGGAATTGTATGATTGGAATGAATTCAGTAATTATGGACAATGTGATATTGGAAAATGAATGTATTGTTGGTGCGCTCAGTTTTGTAAAGGCTGATCAACACATTGCTGCGAGAAGTTTGTTGGTTGGTAATCCGGCAAAGATCATCAGGGAAATATCTGATGAAATGATTGATTGGAAAACGGAAGGGACAAAAGTTTACCAGCAACTAACTGAAGATATGAAAAAAGAATGGAAGGCTTGTGAGCCTTTGCGGGAAGTGACTGACCAGGAAGTAAAAAGCGATTTGGACTATAAAACCTGGAATGAGACGAAGAAGAAAATATAATTTCTATTTAGAGGAATTTAAACTCCAAACTACTTTTCCGGCTGTTGCTTCTTTAAAAAAACCGGGCATTTTACCATCGCCTTTACCAGTAAAACCTCCATCAGGGTAACCTAAAATATTACAAACACTATCCAATACGATATTGTATTTATCGCAGCAGGGCGCTTTCATATAATAAACTGTTTGGTAGTGATACCTGTAACGTGTAATGGATTGTGGCGATCCTTCATTTGGATCCAAGGTCATTGAATCAATTTTTGCCTTCAGGCATGGAGGAAGTTCTGCACTATCGGCTGCTTTTTTTTGCGCAGCACAGGCAAATAAAAAAAGCACTGCGGTAAAAGTTATTATTTTAATCATAATTTTCCTGTAACATTACAAAAAAGCGTTCTAAAAACTTTACGAAATTTACCGGATGGAAAAATCTAATTTTATTGATCTTATAAAAATATTTTGCCGAAGCGGACACGGAGGTGCAGGTAGTAGGCATTTTCTTCGTAATAAACTTACGGCTTTTGGAGGTCCGGATGGAGGCGATGGCGGACGTGGCGGGCACATCATTTTAAGAGGCAACAAAAACCTTTGGACACTTTTGCATTTGCGGTATTATAAAAATGTTTTTGCTGAGAACGGAGAAAACGGAAGCAAAAATAACTGCACGGGCCACGATGGTAAAGATGTATTTATAGAAGTTCCGTTAGGCACCATTGCTACGATCGAAGAAGATGGACAAAAAGTAGAAATATTGGAGGATGGAGAGGAAAAAATTTTATTAAAAGGTGGCCGTGGTGGTCAGGGAAATTCTCATTTTGCCACGCCTACCAATCAAGCCCCGCAACATTCGCAGCCCGGAGAACCAGGGGAAGAAAGTTTCGTGGTTTTGGAATTGAAAGTACTTGCCGACGTGGGTTTGGTGGGCTTTCCCAACGCCGGAAAATCTACTTTACTTTCGGTGATAACGGCAGCAAAACCAAAGATCGCTGATTATGCTTTTACTACTTTAACGCCCCAACTCGGCATGGTTCCTTACCGCGATAACAAAAGCTTTTGCGTTGCTGATCTTCCCGGTATAATTGAAGGAGCAGCAGAAGGCAAAGGCCTTGGATATCGTTTTTTGAGGCACATAGAACGCAATCCGGTTTTGCTTTTTGTTATACCTGCAGATAGCAAAGATCATGGAGAAGAATTCAAAATTCTGCAGAATGAATTAAAAGAGTATAATCCCGAATTGCTTGATAAAAAATTTCTGATTGCTATAAGCAAAAGTGATATGTTGGATGAAGAATTAAAGGAAGCTATCGAAAAAGAATTGCCTCCAAATATTCCACATATTTTTATTTCTTCACTCACTAATAGGGGACTTGTTGAATTAAAGGATATGTTGTGGAGTGAATTAACCGCAAGTGCTTAAAAAAATAATCCTCGTTTTTGCGAAGTAATTTCTTGAATGTATGAGCCGTAAAATTTTATTTTTTATAAATCCGATCTCAGGTACCAAAAATAAATTACACCTGGAAGAAAAGATCATTAAAAAGTGTGAAGAGAAGAATGTTTCTTTTGAAATTTTGTTTACTTCCAAAGAGGGCGATTATGATTTTTTGTATGAAAAAATCAGGGAGGAAAATATAACTGATATTGCTATTTGTGGTGGTGATGGAAGCGTAACACCAATCGTTTCGACTATATTAAAAATTAATGTAAATATTGGGATTATTCCACTTGGCTCAGGAAACGGTTTGGCAAGAACTGCCGGCATTCCAAAATCAGTCGACAAAGCAATAGATGTATTTTTAGCAGGAAACGCAATTGCTACAGATGCTTTTCTTATCAATAATAAATTAAGCACCCATGTGTGTGGACTTGGCTTTGACGCAAAAGTGGCTCATGATTTTTCAATAGCGAAAAATCGCGGACTAAATTCCTATACCAAAATTGCTTTGAAAAATTTCCGGAATGCCAGAACTTATCCCTTCATTATTGAGGCAGATGGAAAGAACTTTGAGACAGAAGCTTTTTTAATTGCAATAGCCAATAGTAATCAATTCGGAAATAATTTTAAAGTAGCGCCTAAAGCCAGTATTTGTGATGGTTTACTGGATATTGTGGTGGTTAAAAAAACCAGCAAGGCGCTGGCGGTTTTATCCTTTGTCAAACAAATATTGATCGGAAATGTGACGAGTGTTCATTCGAAAAACTTTCGTAAAAATAATATTCTCTATTTTCAAACGGATAAAATAAAAATAGAAAATCCCCGCTTTGCACCTTTGCATATTGACGGTGATCCGGCAGAAAGTTTTAAAGAGTTTTCGATTGAAATATTGCCTGCGGCCTTCCGGTTAATTCATCCTTAGATCGTTTCTATAAATTCACCGATTTCATAAAAGCTTCAGGGTATCTTGTTCCGGCAACTGCATCTTTAGGAAATACGTCTTCAATTTGTTTGAGGTCTTTTTGGGATAGCTGAACCTCGACAGCCTTTACATTTTCTTCCAGGTACTTCACTCTTTTTGTTCCCGGGATTGGGAAAATATGATCGCCCTGCGCCATTACCCACGCAAGAGCGAGTTGTGCAGGAGTACAATTTTTTTCTTTTGCAATTGACTCGATCTTTTTTACAAGTTGGATGTTTTTATCAAAATTATCACCCATAAAACGTGGTGAAAATCTGCGGTAATCATCTTTTTCCAGATCTTCAAAACTTTTTATCTGGCCGGTAAGAAAGCCACGACCCAGCGGACTATATGCTACAAATGCAATTCCGAGTTCTTTACAAGTTGGTATGATATCATCCTCCGGATCGCGGCTCCACAAACTGTATTCTGTTTGTAAAGCGGAAAGAGGATGAGTTGAGTGGGCTTTGCGCAGCGTTTCTGCATTCAATTCACTTACACCAATTCCACGGATTTTTCCTTCTTTTACCAAATCTGCCATGGCACCAATGGTTTCTTCAATGGGTATATCAGGGTCTTTTCTGTGTAAATAATAAAGGTCAATCACCTCCACATTCAATCTTTTTAAACTTCCCTCAACGGAACTTTTTACATATTCCGGCCTTCCATTCACGCCACGATTTTTTGGATTTTCGGGATCTCTTACAATTCCAAATTTGGTGGCAATTGTAATTTCTTTTCTGAATGGAGCGATCGCTTTTCCTACTAATTTTTCATTAATGTACGGACCATACATATCTGCAGTATCGAAGAAAGTAACGCCAAGTTCAAAAGCTTTATGAATCGTTTTGATGGATTCGTCATCATTTTTTTCGCCATAAAATTCACTCATTCCCATACAACCAAGTCCTAATTCTGATGCTTTTAATCCCTGGGTTCCTAAATTTTTAATTTTCATTTTTAATTTTTTCATTTAATTTTTAATAAATAAACCAGCAGATAAACAAATTACTGCAATTTCTGTTTTGGTTTTAATTCCTCAATAATCAAGCCTTTATTTTTCGAAATTATAAAATGAAAAAAAATATTTCCACAGTAGACAAACCAATAATAAGAATTTTTATTTACCTTAAAAATAAAAAAGCCACCGGTTAGGGTGGCTGTAGTAGGGATTCACGTTTTAATTATTTTATAATTTTTTGAATAATTTTTTGAGAAGATGAGGATATTTCCAAAATATAATTTCCCGAAGGAAGATTAGAGAGATCACTGATTTTTATATTATTATTTCCTTTATTAACAAGAATTTGTTTTGAAAGTAATTGTCTGCCCTGGATACTATATATTTTTGCAGAAACCATTTCGGTACCATCCCATTGCAAATTGATATTGATAAAATCTCTGAACGGATTAGGAGAAACAATTGCTGAAGTACTATTTGTCTGAAGCTTTACAGGAATTATTTTGGAAAGATTTTCTTTTCCATCAATATCAATTTGTTTCAGCCTGTAATAGATTGTGTTTCCGGTAAAAGAAGAAACATTATCATTTACACTATAAGAATGAGCCAAATTAGTTGTTCCACTTCCTGCAACAGTTTCCTGGTCAGTAAATACTTTACCATCATAACTTCTTTGAACAACAAATTGTTTACAATTAATTTCCATGGAAGTGGCCCAGCCAACTTGTACCTGGTTATTCTGCATAAGTGTTGCAGTAAACCTGGTTAAAGTAACGGGCATCGGTCCTGCTTCCGGATTAATAATTGCTGTTCCGTCATCAACAAAATTTACGCCTGCATCCGATGTGGAAGTAATACGTGCAATATTCATTATTGAAGGAACAGGATTGCCATATCCCGGATCATTTACTGTTACCTGGAACTGCACTTGATACGTTTGTCCGGCAGCAAGAGTACCGCCATGGGTAGCTGTAGCTCCGGTACCAATTCTGAAAAAAACCGATTTTACAGCACCGTTTGAAATGTATTCAGCCACATCGTCTCCGGGCTGGTCAGTTTTAGTACCAGCGGCTATTCCAGGGGAACTCATCACTTTCAATGAGCCCGGTTTGTAAGTAACATAAGAGGGTAAGGTATCAGAAATTACAATATTATTGGCGTTGCCCGGGCCGTTGTTGCCACCCTGAAGCGTATAGGTTAATATTTCTCCGCTTTCCGCAAGATGGTTATTATTAGCATCTGCCACTGTTTTTTCCAAGGTGATGGTAGGATCTTTCATCCTGATGGTAAAAGTGAAAACGCCGGGGAAATACTTATCAGCTTCGGTACCAAATTCAAGGGTAACGTTTTGTGCATTTGGATTGATACCATAACCAGTTCCCACGTTGAACCTATCAATATCGATTCCCATCTGGTTGGTATAATTAGGGTTTTTTGTGGTAACATGCACCCCAATATCTGTAATAGTCCCATTCCATGGATTGTCTGCAGGGTTGGTAGCATTTGAAAAAGTGTTTCCGTTTATTTTTAAAAAATCGCCTGCAAGATTGGCATCACCTTCCCAGGCAACTACACCCATTTTTGCATCATCATCAGCCAAAGTACCAGAGGGCACATTGAGGCCTGTAAGTGTAACGGTACTGGTTGTATCGTTTCCGCCATTATACACCACTTCAAAACCATCATATAGACGTACGCTGTTGTAAGGAAGAGAGGAATTTTCGTATACTACTACAATGCTCCATCCTCCATGGTTTCCTCCATTTGATACAGCACCTGTGCTTAAAGGAACATTTCCCACTTCATAAGTGCCGGTGCCATTATTTTTTACAAAAGAAGTTATATCAGCATAGGCCTGGTATTCAGTATATCCTGTTGTAATAATTGTGGTGTCCATCCCTAAAGCGGTAACATCAGAATAGGCATTTGCTGTCCCTTTCCTGATCTTAATGGTTCTGTTAGCTGTTTTTGTAAGATCATAATCAGCATCGCTGATACGGCCACCCCAGTAAAGTCGTGCAAGTTTAATCGTATTGGTTCCGGCCGGAAGAATGAGATCAGCAGTAGAAGAATTTCTTGTAACGCTTCCATAACCGGTATTACCATCAATATCCACAAATTCCATATCTGAATTATCGTTTCCATAAATACTGTTGCCATCGATTCTGTTATCATTCATTTTTACTGTATCGATTTTGCCGCCAGTAATGATATTCATAAGCGTGTTACCAAAAATGGTTGAACCTCCTTTGATGTTGTCAGAATATACCAGGCCGTATTTGCGGATTTGTGCGTTGGAAACAGAAGCTGAAAGGAAAAATATTGCAAACGCAAGTATGCACTTATTTAATTTCTTAATGGAAGAAATTGTGATAGTAAAAAGTTGCATATAATTAATTTTCCCTGGTTAAATGATAAGGTGGTTATCATATTTTGTTGGAGAATTACAGAAACGGCTTACTTGAGGAACTTGAATTGATATGCTAATGGTTTACAAATAAATTGTGAGGAATTGGGGATGGTATAGTCAACCATTATAAATGCAACAGATAACAAGTAAGCATTTGCTTTTCGAAAGATAATTGGGAATAAGTATACAGAAAGTTTTTGGCGTCTTCGGAGGTATGGGAAGACAAAATTAGAAATTACTTTGAATAATCAAAACCTATTAAGGAATATTTTCAGGAGATGAATGCTAGAATTTTCTATGTTTTCAGGTTAAACATTTGTTCCGAAGCTTTTTTGGCAGGAAACCATGAAGCGGTGAAGGCAATAATCAAAGCGGTAAAAATAACTAAAATAAAATCAGTGATTTCCAATTTCACCGGGAAATAATCGATCAAAAAAGAAGCGCCTGCCAGTTTGATGAGGTGGTATTTCATTTGTAAAAAAGCTATTATTAATGCCAGCACAATTCCCGTTCCTGCGCCCACTACTGCCAGCAAAACCCCTTCAGTTAAGAAAATCTTTTTTATCAAAGATTTGTCGGCTCCCATCGATTGTAACACGCTGATGTCTTTTCTTTTTTCCAGCACCAGCATCGTTAAAGCACCAACCATGTTGAAAGCTGCAATGATTAATATCAGCGTTAGAACTGCATAGATGAACCATTTCTCCATCCGCATAGAATTATAAAGGCTCATATTTTGCTCATATTTTGTAAGCACTTTATATTGGCTGCCGAGTGTTTTTTGAAGTGTCTTTGTAAATTCATCAGTCTGCCCGGGATCTTTTAAAGAAATTTCCAAAGCGCTGTATTCATCAGGTTTGTAATTCATTTGTTGCCTCATGAAAGCAAGGTTGGTAATTACATATTTATTATCAAAATCCTGCTGAATAGCAAAACTTCCGGAAGTGGTAGCGTTGCCTTCGCTTAAGGCCGCCAGCGGGTTATTGGATTTGGTTTTTTTTGGCAAAAAAACGGTAATAGGAAAAAGATTCCTGTCGGCTTGGACGCCTATGGCGCTTTCGATTCCTGCTCCTAAAATTAGCTTCGGATTATCGGCTGTTCCGGTATTAAAAACACCATCATACATTTTTTGAGGAACGCCAGAAACCTTATAATAATCAGAATCAACTCCTTTTAGTAAAACCACGGTTTGTTGTTCTGTATTTTGCAAAAGGGCTTTCTCCTCTATATTTAAAGAAGTGCCTTTAATACCAGGGAGAGTATGTATTTTATTTAATTGGGCCTGGGTAAGTGTAAACGTTTTTCCTTTTGCCGGAACCACTTTTACATCAGAATAGAAATTGGAGTATAATGACTTTACCAATCCTTCAAAACCGTTAAAAACACTTAAAACCAGCACCTGGCACAAAGTGGAGAAAGCAATCACGCCAGCCGTTACCCACGAAATAATATTGATGGCATTTGTGCTTTTTTTCGCTTTAAAATATCGCCAGGCAAATTTGAAATGCAAGGAAGAGTTATTGAATTATTAAATTATTTTTTATTCTGATTTTGAATGATTTTCATTCTCACCCGGTTTGGGTTGTTGTTTTATTTCATCCAATAATTTTTCAATTTTAAAAACATAATCCAGTGTATCGTCGAGGTAAAAAGTAAGTTGTGGAATACTTCGTAACTGGTGCCTCATTCTTTTTCCCAGTTCACCTCTTATTTCACTGCTTAAATCTTTAAATTTTTCCAAAACCGCTTCCTGGTCTTTCACCTGGAAAAAGCTTAAATATACCCTTGCCTCAAAAAGATCGGGTGTTATTTTTACGGAGGAGATTGAGACCATTCCACCATCAATCATAGTAAGCCCCATTTTTAAAAAAATATCGTTTAGCTCTTTTGATATTTCAACTGCTACCTGTTTTTGTCTTTTACCTTCTGTCATGATATATAGTTATCGTTCTTTGTAAAATTAGTTACTTTGCTGCTATTTCAATTTAATTAAGCATTTCAATTGTTTTAATGAAGAGTTTACGGACTATTTTTCGTTACGCGGGTAAGTACCCGAAATTAATTTTTGCGTATTTCACCTGTAATATCCTTTCCAATTTATTTGCAGTGGTTTCGCTTGGACTTCTAAGTCCTTTTTTATTGCTGATCTTTAAAAAACAAGATACTTTGGCTGTTGATTCTGCCAAAACAGGATTCCTGGCTCACATCAATCCTATCAATTTTTTTAAAGTCTGGCTGCATAATACACTTCAAACCCCTAATGGCGATATAAAAGGTCTTGCCGTTATCTGCATTTTAATAGTGTCATTTATTGTTCTAAAGAATGTTTTTTTATACCTCGCTATTTATTTTTTAACCCCCGTACGCAATTTGGTGGTGAACGATATGCGTACGAGGATGTATCAAAAAATCCTTGTGCTTCCTATCGGGTATTTTAACGATCAGAAAAAAGGAGATATCATGAGCCGGCTTACCAATGATCTAACCGATGTTGAAAGCTCGGTTATTAATCTGCTCGAAACCCTTTTCAGGGAGCCGGTCACGATTATTTTGTTCTTTGCGTATATGGTGATTTTAAGTCCGCAACTTACTTTTTTCCTGCTTTTATTTTTACCTTTTTCAGGATTGCTTATTGGCCGAATTGGCCGTTCTTTAAAAAAACAAAGCACACGGGCGCAGGAAAAGCTGGGCGATATTCTTTCTACAATTGAAGAAACGTTGGGTGGAATCAGGGTTATAAAAGCTTTTAACGCTGAAAAGAAACAATTCGACAAATTTGAAAGCCAGAACGTACAATTTCTAAATATAAAAAATGCAGTTATACGTAGGCGCGATATGGCTTCGCCGGTGAGCGAAGTATTAGGCGTAGCCGCTGTAGCCTGTGTTTTATGGTACGGAGGCAGGTTGGTATTGCATAACTCATTTCTTGATCCGGGTGATTTTTTAGCTTATATTTTAATTTTTTCACAGATCATTCAGCCTCTTAAATCTTTATCGGCGGCTTCTTACAGCATAAAAAAAGGCGCCGCAAGTATCGACAGGATCGAACATTTAATTGCAGAAGATGTTTCGATAAAAGAGATCGCAAATCCTGTAATCCTAAAAGATTTTAAAAACAGTATCGATTTTAAAAACGTCACTTTTTCATATGGAGAAAAAATAATCCTGGACGATATCAACCTGAAAATTGAAAAGGGTAAAACCATAGCGCTGGTGGGTTCTTCAGGTGCCGGAAAAAGTACACTTGTTGATCTCATACCACGCTTTCATGACACCGTAAAAGGAGAATTATTGATAGATGGGATTAAAATAGAAAACTATTCATTGAAATCTTTGCGCCATCAAATGGGAATTGTGACGCAGGAACCGATCTTATTTAATGATACGATTGCCAATAATATTGCCCTCGGAATGGACAACGCCACAGAGGAACAAATTATAAATGCAGCTAAAATTGCCAATGCCCATAATTTTATTTTGCTGAAAGAAAATGGTTACCAAACAACCGTAGGCGAACGGGGAAATAAGCTTAGCGGCGGCGAAAAACAACGAATTACTATTGCACGTGCGGTATTAAAAAATCCTCCGATTTTAATATTGGATGAAGCTACATCGTCGCTTGATACAGAAAGTGAAAAATTGGTTCAGGATGCGATCAATAATCTCATGCACAACAGGACCAGCGTAGTAATTGCGCACCGTTTAAGTACCATTCGCCATGCGGATGAAATTATTGTTTTGCAAAATGGAAAGATAGTAGAACGCGGCACACACATGACTTTAATGGCGCTTGAAGGTTTTTACAGAAAGCTGGTAACCATGCAGGCAGTAAAGTAGAAAAGCGCAGTAAACCTATAAATAAACAAGATTTTTATTTTGCAGTAAAAGTTTAAACAAACAATTCCACCACAATTCTATCGGCAAATAATTTTCCTTTATTCGTTAAAACGATTTTGTTTTTTTGTTGAATAAAATTGTCTTTTTCAATTCGATTTTTTAGTATTTTTTCAATCCTGTTTCTTTCTGCAAGGGAAAAAGTTTTTTCAACAAAATCCAGGTCCAGGCCTTCAATGGTGCGCAGAGAAGTCATTACATATTCATTTAATCTTTCTGAATTTGTAAGCGTTTCTTTTTCAAAAGGAACCCGGTTTTGTTTTAGCGATTCAATGTAAAGCTTGTTGTTGGCAATGTTCCAGCTTCGTTCTTTTCCATTATAAGAATGAGCCGATGGACCGATGCCAATGTATTTTTCGCCTTGCCAGTAACTGCTGTTGTGCTTGCTTCTGAAGCCCGGTTTGGCAAAATTGGAAATTTCGTAATGCTCATAGCCGGCAGTTTGCATCATTTCCATTAGTATCGAAAAATGCTTAGCCTGCACATCATTGTTTACATTTTCTTTTTTCTTTAATTCGATCATTTTTTGTAATGCAGTTTTTGGCTCTACCGTCAATGCATAAGAGGAAATATGAGGAACGTTCAAATCAATAACGGTGCTAATGTTTTTTTTCCACTTTTTATCTGTCAATCCCGGCGTACCGAAAATCAGATCAATTGAAAAGTTTTCAAAGCCTTCTTTTCGTGTAAGTTCAATTGATTCTATTGCTTGGTCAGCATTATGCGCGCGATTCATCCATTTAAGGTCACGATCTATAAAAGATTGAATACCGATGCTTAAACGATTAATACCGGCATTTTTCCATGCAATAAGGCTTTTGGGATTTATATCATCAGGGTTTGATTCCAAAGTGATTTCTGCATTGCCAGCAACCTTGTAATTTTTTTTTACTGAAAAAATAATTGAAGAAATTTCATCGCCGGAAAGCAGGCTGGGCGTGCCTCCACCAAAATAAATAGTTTTAATTACTTCCTGCGGAGAAGAAAGAATAGCAATGTCTTTTTTGTCATCCTCATCAAGCATTTTTCTTCTGAGTTCAATTTCTTTAATTAATGAACCGGTCATTTCGTTTCTTGAACCTGCAGAGGTTGAAAAATGAAAATTACAATAAAAACATGCTTGCTTGCAAAAAGGAATATGAATATAAATGCCTGCCAAAAGTCTAAATTTTATGTTTCTGATGTATCAATAATGATGGTTTCACAAATTCAATTTAGATTTGGATGATCAAGATGAAACCAGCGACCAACAAATATCTTAGCATTATTCCAGCGCTTATTTTTTTGATGATAATTTTATTTCCAGGTAATGCTATTTGTCAAAAAAAATATAGAGCTGAGTATATTGTATCAGGCAAAGATACTTTGGATAATTTTCACCAGCTTGGGTTAAAAAATGATTTTGAAAATAAGGAAAGCGCTCAAAAATATATTAATGAATTGCCTGCAACTCTTTTGAGTAGAGGTTTTCCGGCTGCTTCGGTTGATTCTGTTTTTTATGATTCTTCCTTTGTGCGGGCCAAAATATATTTGGGAGAAAAATTTAAATGGGCTGAAATATCTACAGACAGTATCGATAAAAATGTGCTTGAAAAAACCGGTTGGGATGACCGCTTATTTGAAAACAAAGAATTGAATTTTTCTCAACTTCATTCACAGGAACAGAAGGTTATTGAGTATTACGAAAATAATGGATATCCTTTTGCAGAAGTTTTTTTACAAAATATCGAAATTAAAAATGATAAAATAAAAGCCGGCTTGCAGGTAAACAAAGGGCTGCTCTATCACATCGACAGCATTCATTTTTACGGCAAAGTGAAAATAAAAAATTTATTCCTGCAGCATTACCTCGGTATTTTCAACGGGAGCGTTTATGATAACGAAAAATTGCAAAAAATCTCCAACCGCCTTCAGCAACTTTCTTTTCTTCAGGAACAACAAAGCTGGGATGTAACCATGCTTGGAACCGGCGCTACACTTAATTTATACCTTGAGCCAAAAAGAAGCAGCCAGATAAATGTATTGGTTGGGTTTGTTCCTGCCAATACCATCACGGGAAAGGCGCAGGTTACTGCCGATGTACATCTTGATCTGAAAAATAGTTTTGGCTCGGGAGAAAATATTTTATTAAACTGGCAACAGCTACAACCTCAATCGCCCAGGCTAAACCTCGGTTATTCGCTTCCGTATATTTTTGATTCTAATTTCGGGTTTCATTTTTCTTTTGATTTGCTAAAGAAGGATTCCTCTTACCTGCAATTAAATGGGATTCTCGGGCTTCAATATAGTATTTCGGCAAATAAAACCTTCGACTTCTTTTACCAGGCCGAACAGAATTATTTACTTTCGGGCGGCGTAGATACCAACCAGGTAATTTACACCAAAAAGTTACCGGCAAACATTGATGTGCGCTCAGGAAACATTGGCGTTGGGTATCATTTTGTAAATACCAATTACAGGCTTAATCCAAGAAAAGGGACTGAAATTGGTGTTACTGCAACGGGCGGAATCAAGAAGATTACAAAAAATAATGATATTCTAAATCTTAAAGATCCCGGAGATCCAACCTTTAATTTTAGTTCGCTTTACGATTCAATAATGCAAAAGACCTATCGTTTTAAAATTGTTGTTTCAGCCGCTCATTATTTCCCATTAGGAAAGGCAAGTACTTTTAAAACAGCAGTAAATTCAGGCTTGCTCGAGAGCCCGCAAAATTTTCAAAATGAACTGTTTCGCATCGGAGGTTACAGTTTGCTTCGGGGCTTTGATGAAGAAAGTATTTATGCCAGTAAGTATGCAGTTTTTACCGGCGAATACCGTTACCTGGTAGGAATCAATTCTTATTTTTTCGGATTTTCGGATGTAGGATTTACGCGCACTAAATTCAATGCTGCCGATTATTCCAACTCGTTTATCAGCGGAGGGGTTGGGCTGGAATTTGAGACAAAATTCGGTTTATTGAATTTGAGCTATGCTGTTGGAAAAAGAAACGATGTAAAATTTGACATCAGAAATTCTTCCAAAATACATTTTGGATATATCAACTATTTTTGACAAAATGAAAATGAAACCGATCTGTTATTTTGTTCTTTTTGTTTGTTTGTTTTTATGCGTTAATACATTATTTGCACAAAATCAAAACGATAGTTTATTGAAGAAAAAGCAGGATACAAATCATCCCCTGGTAAATAAAGAGCCGGTTATAATTAAAAAGAAAATAACGGATACAGTAAACAAAGAAAAAACGAAGATTCCTGTTTCGGTTGATTCCAATCCTTTGCCAAATGTAGCTTCTGCAACAAAGCTGATCCCGAAAACGAATACCTTTCATGACACTTTAAATAACAAAGCCGATAGCTTACCTGATACTGCTCAAACGTTGACCCAGACAACCATTGCAGCAGATAGCGCCTTGCTTGCCAAGAACCGGTATATTGACAGTAAAAGCAAACCTGTTTTGTTAATTGAACATAAGCATATTGCTTCAGGCAAAGAATTTTTATTTTATACTTTATGCCTGGTGCTTTTAATTCTCGGCCTTTTTAAAACTTTTTTTAGTGTTTATTTTAAAAATCTTTTCCGGGTTTATTTTAATACTTCTTTAAGGCAAACTCAATTGTCGGATCAGTTGCAACAGGCAACACTTCCTTCGTTAATATTGAATATTTTTTTTACGATCACCTCGGGAATTTATATCTGGCTTCTTTTTAGTTTTTATCATCCGCCAAGGTTATTCAGTGGAAAAGCA
This sequence comes from Bacteroidota bacterium, assembly GCA_028876495.1. Lineage (GTDB taxonomy): Bacteria > Bacteroidota > Bacteroidia > Chitinophagales > Chitinophagaceae > Ginsengibacter. The sequence continues at coordinate 4,121 of JAGWRO010000097.1, read as the reverse complement.
CTTTTACCCTTCTGTATCCTTTCTATCGGGATTCTTTATTTTCTTAAATTTTGCGTATTGAAATTTATGGGATGGGTGTCGGATGTGCAGGAAAGTACAAACGGTTATATTTTTGCCATATTTCTTGTGAATAAGATTACCGGCATTTTTTTGGTTCCGATTATTATTTTACTTGCTTTCATCAACCCTCAATGGTTACCAGTAATTACGAATATATCTTTAATGGTAATAGGTCTGCTTTTTTTATCGAGATATGTAAAAAGTTACGGGGTTATCGAGAAAAAGATCCCACTTAATCCTTTTCACTTTATCATCTACATTGCAGGGGCTGAAATAATTCCTTTACTGATCCTTTATAAATTAGCAATTGATTATCTGATATGAATTTTAGCGAATTATTAGTGCGGTGTTTTAAGTTGTCTTAATAAAAAGCCCTAACTTTGCCCTCTTACTGCATGAATTCTAAAATGGATACAAACATCGAACCTACGGAACCCAAAACAGTGAAGGAAATCCAAAATATTCTCATTACCCAGTCAAAACCGGAAAATGAAAAATCTCCCTATTTTGAGATGGCGAGAAAGTTTAATGTTAACCTCAGTTTTGCTAATCCAATAAGTGTGGACCCTGTCCCTTCCAAAGAATTCAGAAAACAAAAGATAGATATTACTTCTTATACTGCGGTTATTTTTAACAGCCGAAATGCTATTGATCATTTTTTCAGGACCTGCGATGAAATGCGTATCACTGTATCCCAGGATGTAAAATATTTTTGTATTACTGAATCGGTTGCGCTTTATCTTCAAAAATTTATTTTATATAGAAAACGAAAGGTTTTTTACAGTTCTGACGGCACTTCCAAAAATCTTTTCGAGGTGATGGATAAATACAAAGACCAGGAAAAGTTTTTGTATCCATGTTCACATTCATTTGACAGCGAAATCACCACCTGGCTTTCTGAAAATAACTGCGAATATGCCATACCGGTACTTTATGAAATTACATCAAATGATGTAAGAGCTATTGTAGAAAAACACGAATACCAGATTATTTGTTTTTTTACTCCTCTCGGTGTAAAAAGTTTTACTGAAAATTGCCCCTCTTTTAAACAAAACGGTACTTTAATCGGCGCGTTTGGCGATAATACCCGCAAAGCCATTATCAACGCCGGGTTTCACCCTGATATTCTTGCACCGGAACCTGAAGCTCCCAGTATGGTTTCTGCGTTAGAAAAATATTTGTCAGGGTTAAAAAAGAAATAAAAGCTTCCTTATTTAAAAAAAAACTCCCCTTCAGTTAAGAAAGGGAGAAGTTTTTAACCAGGATAATTGTACGTTCAATTTATTTTATCAGCTTTCCGAAATAATGTACGGTGCGAACCAATTGAGATACATAACTCATTTCGTTGTCATACCAACTTACAGTTTTTACTAATTGATGATCACCCACTGTTAAAACTTTAGTTTGAGTAGCATCGAATAAAGAACCGTAATGAATTCCGATAATATCAGAGCTTACAATTTCATCTTCATTATACCCGAAGCTTTCGTTAGAAGCGGCTTTCATGGCAGTATTCACTTCGTCAACAGTAACTTTTTTGCTAAGGATAGTGGTAAGTTCAGTAATGGAACCAGTAATCACCGGAACCCTTTGCGCAACTCCATCCAGTTTACCATTTAATTCTGGCAACACCAATCCAATCGCTTTGGCTGCTCCTGTACTGTTAGGAACAATGTTCGCTGCTGCTGCTCTTGCCCTTCTTAAATCTCCTTTTGGATGTGGAGCGTCCAAAGTATTCTGGTCGTTGGTATAAGCATGAATGGTGGTCATAAAACCAGTTTCGATACCAAAAGAATCGTTTAATACTTTAGCCATTGGCGCAAGACAATTCGTGGTACATGATGCACACGAAATGATGGTTTCGCTTCCATCAAGAATTTCATGGTTTACATTAAAAACAACCGTTTTTACTCCTCCGGTTGCCGGGGCAGAAATCACCACTTTTTTGGCTCCTGCTGTAATATGTGCCTGCGCTTTATCTTTATCTGCAAAAAAGCCAGTGCTTTCAATTACGACATCTACATCATCTGATGCCCATGGAATTTGAGAAGGATCTCTTTGGGCATAAATTTTTATTTCTTCGCCATTAACAATTATTGAATTTTCGGTGTGTTTTACTTCAGTTTCAAATCTGCCTTGTGCGCTATCGTATTTTAATAAATGGGCTAACTGTTTTGGACTTGTCAGATCATTGATAGCTACTACGTCTATGCCTTCCATGTTGTAGATCTGCCTGAAAACAAGGCGCCCGATTCTGCCGAAACCATTAATGGCAACTTTTACTGTGCTCATAATTTATTTTATTTTTATTTTAAATTGAGGTTGCAAAATTAAGCTTTTGTAAAAGAAAATCAGGTATAAAAATTATTCTAATTTTTAATAATAAAGCAATACCCGCTTTAGTTTTGGTTTAAAATATTTATGTTTTATTTGATAAAATCAGGAATTTTTTCCACTTACGTATTTATTTCCTTTTACATAAAAACGATAGGGTAACAAGGCATCTGCTCCGGCACTTTCCACCCCGATCCTTTTACTGATACCGATATTTTCTTCCGGCATTTTTTTGCCATCCTCTAATAAAAAAATTTCCTCATCCAAAAGATATAACCCTGAATGGTGTTTAAAAATGCCCAAAGCTTTTCCTACATTTCCCGGACCGCGTGTTAAAGATTTATCCAATTTATTTTTACCGGTTCTCTTTAGCATAATGTCAATTCCTTTTACCGGTTCGATAGCCCGGATTAAAACCGCATCCGGAATTTCTTTTTCATTGGTAACTACATTTAGCATCTGGTGCATTCCATAACAGATATAAATGTAAGCGGTGCCTGCGGCCGAATACATGTGCTCGTTTCTCGCTGTTCTTCTTCCTGCAAATGAATGAGAAGCTTTATCTGCGATACCTGCATACGCTTCTGTTTCTACAATTCTTCCCGATGTAACCTTTCCATCAAAATTGGTTACCACAATTTTCCCTAATAATTCTTTCGCAATTTTTACCACATCTTTTCTTTGATAAAAAGATAAAGGAACTTTTTTCATGATTTACCTTGCTTTCTTTTTAATTATTTTTAAATGCTTAAGTTCGGTTTATTTTTTCTACAAATTACTTGAAATGGTTTATTTGATTCCTTCTTTTTTATCGGAAAATGCTGCTGAAACGATTCCGCAATATGTAATTGATGCTGTGAAAAACTGTTCAGTGATCTTTGCAGAAAACGAGCGTACGGCAAGGCGTTTTTTAAAAGCGATGGACAAAGAAATCGTAATTGATGATTTTGAATGGCATACCATTCATAAGGTGGAAGAGCAACAGATACATGTTTTTCGTGAAAAAATTAAAGAAGGAAAAAATGTTGCTATCATCAGTGAAGCCGGCTGCCCGGGAGTTGCCGATCCCGGCCAAATATTAATTAATGAAGCACAACAATTAAATGTGGAAGTAAAGCCATTGGTGGGGCCCAACTCAATTTTACTGGCATTAATGGCGAGCGGACTTAACGGTCAAAGCTTTACTTTTCTTGGTTATTTGCCTATAGATAATGTAGAAAGAATTAAAAAAATAAAGCAACTGGAAGAAGAATCTTTACGAAAAAAATGTACTCAGATTTTTATTGAAACGCCCTACAGAAATAATAAAATGTTTGAAACCATTTTACATCATGCAAATCCATCCACCCGGCTTTGTATTGCGGCAGAACTTACTTCTGCCAATGAATTTATTAAAACAAAAAGAATAAGTGATTGGAAAAAAGAAAAAATAGATCTGCATAAAAAACCGGTTATTTTTTTATTGCAGGCTTGAATTGGTTTATTTGTTAATTGGTTTAATAGTTCCTGCCAATTATTAAAGTTTACAGTAAACCAACTTTTTTTGAGAATTTTTATTTTATCTAATTTCCCCAATAACGAATTACCTAATTAACCCAAGTTGCTATTTACTTAAGCAAGTTTTTCAAAAGTAAAAGCGACAATAAATATTATTAATTTCAGCAGAAAGCCTTTAAAGGTTACTGCATGTATTTTTCTAAGAAACAATCCTTTAATCATTGAGAAGG
>JAGWRO010000096.1 GCA_028876495.1 Bacteroidota bacterium | reverse complement strand
TCGTACTACCACTGCCATGGAGCGTCGCCGTTACAGGGCTGTTGTCTATTATGAAACCTAATGCATTGATAATCGTACTTAGCCCATCGGCAGTACTGTTATCTGTTGTGGCGGTTGGAATATAATAATCCACTTTTATATCCAGCTTATCACCAGCCATTACTTTTAAAAGCTTGCCCGCTCCTTTGCTTTGGACGCTCTTACGCAGTAACTGCACCTCGCTACCATTGGTGGTGCTTGTATAAAAACTTCCAGGCCTTGAGGTTATCAGGGTTCCTGCATTGTCATAATATAACTGTTCATTGGCGGTAGTCGCATCCTCAAATGTTACCGCCGGATAAACTGTTGTGTCTTTTTCTGCTGTCAATACCATCCGTACATTCCCCAGGTGGTCTTTTACAAAACAGTTGTAGCTATACTTACCACTACGCTTAAACGAAAATTATAGTAAACGAACAAAATAGTTGTATTTTATTTTTGTCCGCAGTTAAAAACATTCGGACAACAGTGCTCTATTTATTTAAACATTCTACTGTTTGCTGGGTTATTATTCTAACCTACCATTTTTTAGTTCCAAGATAAACTGCTAAGCCAAAAAAAATAGATGTAGTAAGAAAAATATATAAAACTATTAATAGTCCTTTAGTATTTGAATTCGACTCGTTAAGCCATTTTTTTTTCATTATTTCATAATTATTGTTCTCTTTATAAATATATCTTATATAATTAAATACTATAAAGAAAACGATTGTTACCATAGCAATGGTTAAATTAAAGATAGCTTTATTTTTTTTTATAATAGCAAGAACCATAAAAAAAATAAAAACGCTAAAAGATTGAATTGCTGAATTAACAGCTAAAGCAGCACCTTCAGGACTACTATCTTGAGTTGTGGAATAAGCTTTACAAACTTTATAATACAAATAATCGAAAAATTTCATAACAAATTTTTATTAAAAATCTGGATACTGCGTCTGGAATTGATCTCCGGATTCTGAAATTGGATTCTTTATAGCATCTCCAATGTAATCCCCAATTGATTTACCAGTGGAATTTTTGACGGCCGTATTCGCAATAAAATATGCGCCTGAAATTATCCAACCAACTCCCGGAACAAATCCTACTATTCCAAAAACTGCATCTGTGCCATTACTCCAATTTAGTCCATTTTCATAAATATCATACCCTGTAATCCCCAGCCCTGCAACTGCCAAGAGTTTTCCAGAGGCTTCCACTGTTATACCTTTTATTAGTTTTAATTTTCCTATATCCTGTATGACATAAGAAGTATTACTCACTAAATTTCCAAGCTTTTGAGCTCCTATTATGCCTTCTTTGGTCATATCCCATGACAAACCACCCGCTTCAACAATTGTCTTTGCGTTTTCAAAGCCTTCCTGTCCACCTTCCTGAGAATAATAATAATTATCAGCAAATGCTACAAAACCACGCTCGATCTTTACTTCAGATAAAATATGGTGACCATCCCCGGCTGCACCTTGCTCAGAGTATGAGTAGTAATAGCCTTCTGTCCCATGTAACGTGCCCTTATGCACATGAGTTACAAATCCACCATTACCTGTATCGCCAAATCCATCCCATCCATATCCTTCAGTATATTGCATTCCTGCACTGGCTGTTCCCCCCAACGGGTCCGCGTGGTTCCACTTATTACCATTAGCATCCATATAGCTAAAAAAGCCACCTCCTCCGCCACCACCGCCGCCACCGGATCCACCACCACCATCATCCCATAAATTATCCGGGTTGTCACCTGCACCCTGGCTTGGAGGTTCCTGTCCCAAATTTATTAACCTTAATCCTGTTGGGGCACCCCACAAGAAGATGGAATTACGCCTGTTTGAAGTTAAGAATAAAGAAAACAACAATTGTAATAAATTATCAACTTTATGAACCACCTAGTTTTATGATAGAATGATTTACTAAAATAATACCAATAATTAAAGGAATGAAAATTATAAAAAAAACCCTAAGAATATTTATAAAAGAATAGATTTTCCGGGTTCGATATTTTTCAATAATAAAAGATATTCTTTTATTATTAAAATATTTAAATATTATAAACATAATAAGTAAAATAGACGGTATCCCAGTTATAAAATTAATACCAGGTGGAATCGTTAAGGTAAAAAGGTCAATACCAAAATAATTAAAAAAAATAAACCGTGCTAAAGCCCACACAAATCCAATTTGGATGATTACAGCAAAGCTAACTATTGCAGATGCCATGTACCGACCCAAAAAAGGTGTAAAGTCTGATTGTTTCATCTGCAATCTATAAATAAAATAAAAAACAAAATAATACATAACGTTTTTTTAGTCGTTTCAATTTAATAAATTTTCGGTAATTGATTTTCCGGTAATTGATTTTCACAGCAACGTCTCACGTGAGTGAACGTTGCGTAAATCATTACTCTTCTATCACATCAATTTCATAATTACCCAATTCACCTGCATAATATTTTGCTGAACTATGCAAATAACCGACCGGGCTTTCACATAAATTCCATCTGCCGGTACAAGGGTTATTGTGCATGTAATCAAGTTTCTGTTTTATAAATTGATAACTATTGCAATATTTCCAGTCGAATGATAATTCCCACACTTCATGTTGTTTTTTATTCGCTTTCCTTTTTGCTTCCACATTTTTTGACAATGTATCAAGCACATCGTTTTGCCCTTTTTCTTTCAGCCGTTTTATGATATCATACGCCATAAATCTTTTGCCATTGCCAACTATAGTATTTATTGATTGGTGGGTTTTCGTGAAATCTACCAGTACATGTACATGGTTAGGCATAATGACATAACCGATTATCTTATGCTCTTTTGATTTTAAATGATCCATCCATTTGTAAACAATATCGTAATTATCCGCTGTTTCAATCAGGTTCATCCATTTATGACAGGTAAATGTAATAAAGAACGCTCCTTCTTCAAAAGGTATGATTTGCTGAACAGGCATTTATAAAAGTAGCGAATTAATGATACGCAACGTCCACTAGCGTGAGACGTTGCTGAGAATAAATGCCAGCTATACTGGCACTTTATTATTTGATAATAATACTGTCGACTTGTCGAAGTGTATCATCTCTTTGCTTTAATAAAGCTAAAAAATTTTTTGATATCTGATTTGGAAAAGTCATAGAAATCTGTGGAGAAAAACTAGTTTTGGCGTTGTCTGTTTTCATTTTCTTTCCTACGTTTTATATCCCGTATTCGTACTGCAATCAGTCTTATCAAAATTCCGCCTCCAAATAAGAGAGATAATGGAAGTGTCCCAACCTGACCATAGATGATATGCAAAGCAATAGCCAGCAATAGCAGTCCGCTCAAAAAATAAATAACAACCAATCCATAAACAGATTCTTCAAATGTTGGGTTAAAAGTTATTTTATCATTGATCCCTATAGTATTATTGTAACTATAAATCATAGATTGAAAAGATTTTAATATTTCTTCTGTTTTGGTCTGATCTGTACTTTGCTCCTTGGCATACATAGTTATATTGATTGACTTTAGATTGCCACCTTTTAATTTAAATGCTAATCTTGAAGATTTGCCATTACTTGAGTGATTTATGCCAAATGATATAATGTCATTTAAGTAATATTTTCTTTCAATACCATCACTAACAATAAAAAACATCCATAAATCATCATTCAACCCAATTTCAATCTTTTCAGAATAATTTCTTTTTAATATTTTATCAAAAAAAATTAATGGTGCAATCATACATGCAATAGCAGAAAGAATTATATATCTGTTTTGGTTAAGAAAATAATAGTTGATTATCAATAAAACAACAAAAAATATAGTCCAGAGTGCTATCCAAATCCAAATTTGACTATTCTTGATAATAGTTGTATGCATTAATTTCAAACTCATTATATCTAATTTGATGTCATTGAATTATATATATCAAACCCTACAGTGAATACACCTACAACAACCTCTGCTGTTGCCGTATAAACATTAGGTGAAGTTTCAGAAGCTTTCATCAAACCTACATTTGCCCAGGCTAGTCCAAAGCTTACATAATCCTTCCAACTTGCATTACCGCTTGCGACTTTGGCTGCGAAATCTGCGGACGCTATCGCTGCTCCTGTCCCAGTAGCATAACGTCCAAATTTTTCAAGTTCCTTTGAACCAAATTTTGCAATGGCACCCCATGCTGTAGCTTGTGCATCTGTACCTAATTGAACAGCAGCGGAAGCTTTTTCTAAGTTTTCTGCTTTGGAAGATTTCTTTGTCTTTTTATTTTTTTCGCCTGGACCTTTAGCATTTCCACTTCCATGTAAACCGGAAAAACCCCAGTTGTTGCCACCACCCCAACTTCCGCCTCCATCATCGCCACCACCTCCTCCTCCACCGCCAGCTTGGATACGTTCATCTACAAAAGATTCCCATTCACTCAATCCTAAAACAGTTACAGGCATATAAATGTAAACTGTAGCTAGCACTGTTGGATCACTTGCGTTTCCTTCCTTCAAACCACTTGGATCATTCCAAATTATTGGATTATCAAAGGCGTATCTGTATGGAGAAAATACAGGTGCTAATTCGCTCAAGATATCCGCCTGCATAAACCTTCCTATCTGGGCATTAAAGCTCCTGTAGGTAGTTTCATACATCTCCAATCCACTTCCGTCCGCCCATTCGCTGCTACCCAATTCACTACCCCCGTTGGCTTTGTAAGCATTCGGCATTGCAGCAGTTATAGCGCTGCTACTGATACCTGCCATCCCCAGCCCGTATGGATAATAGTGATTCTCCTGCAACAATGGCCCATGTTCATGGGTAACCTGCAAATTATCGAAATAAACTAAATTATTACTCTCATTACTAACATAAATATAGGCAAATCCGTTTTTAGGTGCAACCTTCGCATTGCCACCTATCCGGTAAATAGTTTGCCCGCTACCTTCGGTGCTTACCTGCACAAATTCGCCACTTACGTAGTTAAACTGGTTATCAAAAAAGATAATGTTAAGGTAAGCTTTGGGCAAGGTAGTTCCTGTACTACCATTTTGCGGTTGCATAAAATTAGTAAACGGTGAACTTGTGTTGAGGTCGGTAGTTATCGTACTACCACTGCCATGGAGCGTCGCCGTTACAGGGCTGTTGTCTATTATGAAACCTAATGCATTGATAATCGTACTTAGCCCATCGGCAGTACTGTTATCTGTTGTGGCGGTTGGAATATAATAATCCACTTTTATAT
>JAGWRO010000095.1 GCA_028876495.1 Bacteroidota bacterium | reverse complement strand
TCGTACTACCACTGCCATGGAGCGTCGCCGTTACAGGGCTGTTGTCTATTATGAAACCTAATGCATTGATAATCGTACTTAGCCCATCGGCAGTACTGTTATCTGTTGTGGCGGTTGGAATATAATAATCCACTTTTATATTCAGCTTATCCCCTGCCATTACTTTTAACAACTTACCTGCCCCTTTGCTTTGCACGCTCTTACGCAACAACTGCACCTCGCTACCATTCGTTGTGCTGTTATAAAAACTACCGGGTCTTGCAGTGATCTGTGTCCCTGCGTTGTCGTAATATAACTGTTCATTCGGGTTTGTGGCAGTTTCAAAAGTTACAGCCACGTAAGTGGTAGTATCTTTTTCTGCAGTTAATACCATTCGTACATTGCCCAAATGGTCTTTTACAAAATAATCATATACCAGCGTGGCACTCTGACCTGCCTTTACCGAAGGCCTTATGCGTCCATCTTCTGTGAGGGCATACGCCAGCGTATCATTTTTATAAACAAAACCATTGATGTAAGTAGTGGTTGTTACCGTACTACCTTCGGTAACTTTCTTCTGCAACTTGGTGCCCATCGCATCGTAGGTATAGGTTACAGTGCCCTTGCCGGTTACGGTAATCGTATCGGGCAGGTTCAGAAAATTATAACTAACAGAGCTTATACCTTTGTTATTATCTTTTGTATAATTACCGTTGCCGTCATACCAGTAATCCTGGCTGGTATTGTTGTTGATCTCCGTAAAATCCCCAAGATGCGCGGTAGTATCATTGGCTTTATCGGTTACATATAGCAATTGATTGCTGTTGGTCGCATACCCGTATGCCAGGCTGTCAATGATAGGGGATGAAGTGAGCTTAAGGCCTTTTTGCGTCATCGAAAGAATATTACCATTGGCATCGTAATTAAGGTTCCTTACGCTGTAATCTACCCCGGCACTGGTATTCCAGCCGCTGTTATTTTGTGAAAAGTCCGCTTTGGTAAGCCTTCCTGCTGCATCATAGGTATAGCCGTAGGCCCGTTGTTCACCGTCACCTTTACTCCTCCAGCGGATACCGGCAATGTTACCGTCCAGTTTCGTTTGAGTAAAGCCATAATCATAGTTCAGTTCCTCGCCAAACCAACTGGTATCTGTTGCCGCTGTGGCATAATCTTTATTAATACCTGTGAGAGATCCCTGGATATTATAAGCCATATTCTGGGTTTCCAGGTCACCCCCTAACGTTTGGGTTTTCATTTGGCCCAATTCGTTATAAGTGTAGCTTACGATTTGTGTTTCGGTCTGGTCATCTGCCTTCTTGCTTATGGAAGAAAGCCTTCCCCCAAGCCGGTCGTAAGTATATTTGGTAAGCAGCGTATGGGTTTGTGAATTCGTTCCCAACTTTTCATGGCGCACAAAATTCCTGAGGGGTTGTGAAGTAAAATTATATTCCGTAGTGCTCACATCCGTTCCGGTACTAAAGTTGGTGGCCTGTGTCTGGATCACCCTCAGGTGATCATCATAAATGTTTAATTTATAAAGAAAATTAGAAGTATTCAGTACTGCCGTTTTAATTCCTGTAACTGCTCCCCGGATTCTTTTAGATGCCGTAATGGATTGCGCATAATCAGGAGAAGCATTATAACTGGTAATAAAGTTGCCAGAAGTAATATCCCCGGAAGAAAGCGTACTGCTCAACCCGGTTCCTGATACCCAGCTGTAATCATCGTAATGTACTTCCGTCAAAACAGAATAGGTCCCTGTTAAGGTTGGATAATCAAAACTCCTGGCGGCGCGTGCCGTTACGGTATCTTTTGACAAGCCACTCAATGTGATCAACCCCGCTTTAATTGAACGGTTTTGCCCGTCGTATTTTACATATTGCCACTGGCTTTTAGCCCGCAAAAGCGAATCCTGCGCCAATACCACCCTTCCTATAGAGTCATAGGCAATGTAAATTTTCCCTTTATCCGGCAGGCTCTTGGTTACCAGTCTTCCGCGGGCATCATAATAATAGGCATAGCAAAGGTTCCTGGCGATAGCCGGGTTCCCGGAAAGATTCCATGACAAAGATAACAATGCTTGTGTGGCTTTGGGGGTGATTACAAACCTGAGGTGGCTCATTTCATCATATACAAAATAAGTACACAGCCATCCTGTATGTGCCGCATTTGAAACAGTGCTGCTGACTTGTTGCTTACTGAGTATAGTTCTTCCCAGTTCATCTTTATATACAAGAGTCTCTATTCCACTTTCATTGGTGGATTCCTGAACCATTAATGCCCCTGCCTGGTAACTCTGGCTGGTAGTGGGCACGTCATTATCGCTATTAATATTAATAGTCCATAGCCTAACACTATCGGCGGCTGTATTAGACCTCCATGTAACACTCGTTCCAATGCCTGAACCTGCCCAACTGTTACCCGGTGCCATACTTTTTATCACTCTGTTCAGAGGACTTCCGTCATAAATTTTTTCACCATAATTTATTTGTTCATTGGCAAATTCGCTTTTATAAAAAGAGGAGTCGTCGTGGAAAGGGCTAGTTGCAAATTGGCCCGTACTGGTAGTAGCGGCATAGGGTAGATAAGAAACGGCCGGCCTTCCAAAATCATCATAAGTAGCGGGAGCCACATAATCCTTTTCAGAAGGAGAAGATTGTTTTACCACCGTTTCAAGAGGCCTTCCTAACCCATCTGCATATTGGGTAGTAATCATTATACTGTCCACTGGTGCGGCAAAACGCACTTTAGTACTATCTGTTATGGGCATTACAGGAACTAAAGTGCGGTAATAATCTGTTGCGCGGGTTGGAGTTTGAGGTATTGGTCTTGCAGTTTTAGATGCAGGCCCTGTTACGCCGTTGGGAATGTTCTGGCCTTTCGAAAAAAGGGCGGTTAATATCAAGCAGGTAAAAATTAGGATCCGTGCTCTCATAATAGTTTATTTATGGATAATTACTTTAGTTTTTTATGGCACTTTGCATTTCATCACTCATCGGATCAACGGAAGGTGCAAAAATGCCTACAAGTCTCCCTTGCTGGTCAATAAGAAATTTATAGAAGTCCTCATTGATATTATTGTCCATCATTCCATTTTCAGTGTAATGAGTAAGCCACTTATACAATGAAGATTGGGAGCCGCCAGCCACATCGGTCTTTTCACTTATCAGATAATGAACGTGGTAAGTCTCCTGTATGAAATCCTTTATCGCTGCATTACTTTTAGGCTCACTATGGAAAGTATTGGAAGGGATAACAATCACCTCCAGGCTGTCTTTGTATTTCTCGTAAAGTGTATCTAAAGAGGCTAACTGTCTAACATATGGGCTTCCGCTCGCACTGTTCACAAAAAGAATTTTTTTGCCTTTGAAATTTTCAAGGCTGATTGTGTTACCGTTTTGATCAGTAATTGAAAAGTTATAAATGCTGGTAGTAACAATAAACGGGAATAAAAGAAAGATTACTTTTTTCATAAAATAATTTGATTAAAGTTGATAGAAACAACCAATGGGACAGGAACTTGAATGATAATCGTAATAATCAGGGCTGACACTGCCATCGCTCCACTTGTAATGCCAAACGCACTTCCATGTCCAGTAATATGTATTATCGGGATTGTAAACTTTTATATAAGTGGATGAAGTAGTACATTTTTTTGCCTGCTCGCATGAACCATTCACCACTTTATAATCAGGATGCTGACCTGGGGCGCCGCAGGTACAATAGTCGCTATATGCAATTAGTTTTTGTGAATTATAAGTGCTGCTATAGATATTATTATCCATATAAACTGAATCTGCTACGCCATCTCCAGCGCCGCATTGGGTATTGCTGAATATCCAATTAGCTTGTGTATTTATCGACATTGTGGTGTCAGAATAATCAAATCGCTTTAGTATATTCTTATCCTTATCCCTTACAATCTTTAAACGGTTTAAAGCATCGTACTCATTGTACACTATGGTATTATTATCATCGGTGGCGCTGGTTACTCCAATTAAAGGTTTATAGGTGTAAGTAACCATATTTGCATTGTTAGGATATAACCGAAGCTCATCAATCAATCCGGTTCCGCTTATTGTTACAACTAAAACATTGGAAACAGTTGTTGAATAAAAATTCCAATTGTTTTGGGTAGCCAGGATATTTGTTTGGGGTGAACCATTAACACTTACAGATGCACTGCTTTTGGCCCAGAAACTTACCAGGTAAGTTTGCGAGGAGTTAACGATACTATCACTAATATTTCCGTTTGAGAGGTTGAAACTTCTGTTTCCGGTAATCGCGTCACTTGTATCCCTAGCAGAACTTGAAATCTTCCAATTTCCCGAACCATCAGCTTCGAAACTAGTGTAGGCTATGTCTGAATAACCAGCATTAGAAACTTTTGCAATTGGGTAGTTTTGATTATAATCCATTATGATTGAATTACTGATGCCCGAAACCGCGTTCTTTTCACTCACTAAGTTTCCCTTACTGTCGTAATTCGATAAATTTAACTGGGCAACAAAATAATTTGTGTTTCTGTTTAAAGTGCTGCTGCTGAAGGTTCCGATTATACTTTGAGGAACCGGACGATTCGACTGGAGCTTATAGATTGTGAGCGGCTTCACATAATTACCCGTGATCTGATGATAGTAAGTAACGGTTCCACCCACGATCCTGGGGTTAGCGTCCCCCGTAATCCAGCTTTCGGAAGCAATTACCGGGGTGATGATACTGTTGTCCCGCAGTAATCCAACACCATCACCAACTGTATAATTGTAAGGATAATACAACCTTTTTTCTAATTGGAGCCCCCTTGTCCTGTCATAAGGGGTAACTATTTTAATGACATTGTAGTTGCTGTCATAGGTATAATTAGTATAAGTCGTATTTTTTGAACCGTCCGATTGATATAAGGTGTCGGTTGATGAAGCCAGATATTCCCGACCAGCAGGAGGATAATATTCCTTTCCTGTGTAAGTACTGGTTTCTGTTGTTAACGGATTAGTAGGATCACCATTATAGAAGGCATAACTGATCCCTAATTTCAAGGATCTGAAATTCTTATTTTGGTAACTGATTGAACTATCAAGCCCATAAGAATTAGTTACTTTCTTAACTAAGGTTCCTGTACTATCATACACTGAAATCTTTTTCGTTAGTCCGAGTCCCCAACTTTTGAGATCAAGTGGAGCATAAGGGAATGTTGCCGTAACGTATAATGAATTTGCGTCTGCAGGAGTAGTAAATTCATAAACGGTTTTTCCGCTGTTATGAGTTGTTGTACCATGATATACTTCCACCCTTGAATAACCTGCAATTCCTGCATCCATATTATTCAACCAGGGATCGCCCGAAACCGCAGTATAAGCAGTAGTGGTAACTCCATTATAATTTACCGTTTCCAGGTAGGGATAATAATATTGCGCTATATCTCCCAAAAAACCTGAGCTTGTACCATCTGTATTTACATATTTATATTCTGTAACTGAAGCGGCAGGATCATTTGATCCTGTCATGCGCGTAATCTTTTTAATTCTCAGGCCTCCCGATTCATCAGCAGTTTTACCTGAATCAAAGATTTTATTTTCCCAAGACATTTCTGCCTTGAATACTGGTATCGGTGAAGCTACAACCGGCTGCTGCACTATTTTGTAGGTACCATTGGGAAGGTCAAAATCCCAGCTTACAATTCCTTTATAGAAAAGATCATACAAGGAAAGGGAATACATTGCATAAGTTGTTGTGCCCGCTGTATTTTCAATACTGATGGCAACAGTTCCTGCACCGGAAAATGGCGGACTTCCCTGCCGTGAAACACTACTATCCATTGTAAATGAAATTTCATGATGCGTATCAAATACCTGGTTAAAATTGACAGTGGTGGTTGAATTCCCGTCTACGGTGAAACTGACCTTGTTTGAAACCTTGATGTAAGGATAATGGTCATTTAGTTCATATTGGTAATTGATGTACCCGCCCTGTGGCAGGTAAAAATTTTTCAATGTGCCTGCAATGGCGTACGCTGCAGATGGACTTCTATCAGCACCCCATGTATAGCCATTTACATCAGGAATAGTTGTGCTATTCGTAGAAACTCCATTATAAAACCCCCAGAAATCATGACGGTTTTGAATCGAATCCCCTGCAGAGCCGACTGGTGGTAGCGTAGGTGAATAGTAAGAAAAAGAATACCCCCTTCCCTTTTGTGATGCAGTATAGGGAGTCACACTTTTCAAAAGCAATCGTGTGGCATTACCGGCCGAGTCTGTGGATTGATAATTTAAAATATAACCATACCTGAAGGTAGTATCACTGATCTTTACAAGCGTTAGTTCATTATCGCCATTTGATGCAATATCATTTCCATACACAAAAGAAACTGTAGTTTTATCAGGAAATGTGATGGACGATACCTTGTTGGTTGTTGAGGTATTATTACCTCCTACCGGAATCAGTTGATAAGTATGGCTACCATCCGAGTTTTTTACATATGCGAGGGCCGGATAAGAAAAGTCAGTTGTGAGCGCTTTTTGAGTATAATTTAAACTTATGGTATCAGTATTAAAAGGAGCAATTATTTTAGTCAAAGACCACGCAGAGTTGTAAGCCGACAATGAATAACCACCATAGCTGGTTGCTGAAGACGGCTCTGCAGCCCCGAATACATAAGAGGTTCCATCTTCTGCTTTAATAGTGAAGGAACGAATAGCATTACTATAAATATTGGGTATAATTTTCATTTTGGTCAGGGGCATTTGGGCAATCTGCCCGTTTTTGCCAATAAAAAAAGTGCCTGACCGGCCTCCAAAATTATACTGGAACATATCCTGTTCCGCATCAAGACTATCACTATAGTAAGCATTACCTTTGCTCCTGAAATCATTAGGTACCGTATCCGTATTCATGAAGCCGGTTGACTGCTCATCCGCAATACCCCTTACAGTTCTTGTAATGATACCACCGGCATTTAAATACCAGCCAAGTCCTACAGTGGTCGGTGCTTCAGTCACTCCCACTCCTCCTGCAAAATAGTTCAGGGAAATATTCATTGACAATCCGTTGGCAGCGCTTTGGTAGGAATACAATGGCACTCCTATCTGGGGAATACCTGTGAAAAGGTTTACCGGCTCCTGTCCCATTCTGGTAGCCTTTTCTGCAGTAGGGGGAAGTGTAACCGCATTAGCAAAATTCGGTGAAACCTGTGCTTTGATTCCTTCTTTTATTCCAAGTGAAATAACGATCAGAAAAATCAATTTTTTCATATTCAATTATTGTTTAAAAATTATAACCTACCCTGAATAAAAATGGCTGACTTACAGGAGTATGGCGGTATGCTAAGAAATCGTATAACAATTGTATTTTCCCTTTCAGCTTTTTGCTGATCCGGTATTTTTTACTAATTCCTGCCAGGGCACTCTTTTGCCATGCCGATTCATTTTTTAATTCCTCAATATTTTTAAAGGCTGAATTATAATTCATTTCATATCCTCCACTTGCATAAATTTGCCCCTTGATCTTCCAATCAAGATAACTTCGCAAGCCGAGTCCCTGGCTGCTGATATTAATGTGTTGAAGGGTACCCAGCCCTATACTGTAGCTGATGCCTATGCCTGCTGAGCTTTTGTTATTGATCTTATATCCCAGGCTCAGGGCAAGGTTGGCAGACGAAGGAACCCACTGGTTGTTTTTGCTGAACTGGATATTAAAACCGTACTCAACTCTTTTTAAGAATGGTTTTGTTTTTTGGTCATTTGGCTTAAAGTTGGGCATAGCCGGATCTCCGCCTCCACTGTTTAGCTGATTTACTTTCTCCTTCAATTTGTCAACTTCTTTACCAGCTTCTGCAAGGTTTTGCTTTATTTCAGCCATTGCATTTGGACCGCCGCTGGAAATACGTTGCCGGATCAGGTTTTGAACTGCGGCTCTCGTTTGAAGACCTGAAATATTAGCGCCGGCACCAAAGTTTCCCGGCACCCCGAAAATGGAACCGATCTCGCTGTTCTTCTTCATAAATTTCTGAAACACGGGAATCTTATTGAGCACGTTAATCGCCGTTTCCTCGATCTTTTTAGGATCCTTCAACATACTTTTATACTCATTCACCTGAGCTTTATAGTAGTAGGCAGTCTTCCTGAGCTTGTCATATTGCTTTGTGATTGAGCGGGGTAACTTCGTATATTTTGAAAGCAATTGCTGTATTTGTTGTTTTCTTTCGGTAATGAATTCATTTACTTTGGCAGACTGGTTGAATTTATCTTTAAGCTCATTAAGTTTTTCCAGGGGCAAAGCAGCTTTACCATTGCTTCCCAGTTTTTTAAGGAAATTTAATGACGTCGATAAAGTATCAATGTAAGAGTTGTATTCGTTTAGATTTACCTTATCGAGCTTTGACTTCTTCTCCTTAAAACCCTGAATGAATGACTCATACTTTTTCGTAACCCCTTCATTTGCCTTACCTGAAAGTGAATCAACCGAAAAGAGTTTTTTATTGATCCGGTTTTCCTGCTTTTGAAGCTTCTCCAGGTATTTTACTGATTTCTTTGAGAGGTTGTTATCAATGGAAGCATATTTCTTCTGAACCTTTGAATAGAACTTTGCAGGGATATTTTCAGCATCTCTAAGGCTATCTGCACTTTGAGCAGTACAGGTGGCCGTTGCACAAATGAATAAAGTTATCAGGCAATATTTTAAAATTTGAACCAAGTAAACATCTTTCTAATGAAAACACTTTGTGTTTCCGGGGTTAAAAAATAATTCTGTATTTAAGCAAGGGCAAGTGAGTTAGTTCATTCAAGCAGTTGATCTACGTTTCAGCTTAATTTGAGAGGCTTCGCTATTATCTTTTAAGCAGGTAATCGTTTACTTCCGAAATTTAAAGCAGTAATTTTCATTCCGTTATGAGTATCTATTGCCAGAATAAGTTCAGTAACAAATTTGAAATTTATCAAAGTAGCCACAAACTTTTTTCGACATTTGGTATTAAATACTCGACAATTGACCGGAAAAGGAGGATTCTTTGGCGGTTGCCTTTAACTTTTTATTTGCATAAATAGCCTCTCGTAGTTATTGGTTTGTAAGCCTTTTTTACCTTTTTACGGTAAAATTTATGAAGATCTTATCTTTGAAAAATAAACTGTACAGGACTTTCAGGATTACCAGCAGGCCTTGTATAGTTAAATTAGGATTTATTTACTCACCTGTATAGCTATTTCAGGCCGATACAAGGACGATACAACCATTATATAATCGCTACTTCTTCGATATATGTTCGGTGCTTCTTCGATATATGTTCGACTACAGGTAGCGGCCAAAGACTATACTAAAACCGCAGAAAAGTCGTTATAAATTAAAAGAAAGCTTATGGCAAAGATCCCGGATGGTGTGTTGGGCACCCTTATTGGAAGAGTGGGTCCTGTAACAGGATATATACGCAATGGCGAAAACATTTTACGTTCGGCGCATTCACGCAGCGACAGGAAAGTAACGGCCGCCCGCATAGCCCAACGCGATAAAATAAAAGTCTGTAATGAGTTTACCAAAGCCTTTTCAGGAACCGGTTTTTTCAATAAGACGTTTCCGGCTTATGGAAGCAGCGGCACCGGTTACAACAGGGCGACAAGCGCCATTATGAACCTTGCCATTACCCAAAGTGCTACTGGGATAGGGATCAATTATAGCGAAGTACTTATTTCAAAAGGAGTCTTACCCCCTGCTGTTGCTGTTATTGCTACTGCCACTCCTGAAAGTAATATTTCATTCCAGTGGCATGATAATTCAGGTAATGGTACTGCAAAGCCAAACGACAAAGTAATCCTTGTTGCCTGTTTTGCCGAAATCAGGCAAGCGATCTTTACCATTGGTACAGCTACCCGAATGCAGTGCCAATCTTTGTTGGAAACTAAAACATTGAAGGGTTTTACCGCAGAAACCTGGGTTGGATTTTTAAGCAATGATGAAACGAATGCATCAAATAGCAGTTATTGTGGTAGTATAGAATTATAAAACCCCTTTTCGCTACTTCACTCACTCTTATTAATCCCATCTGTAGTTTATAACGATTTCCTGCAAATGCTATTTAAGCAAATAGCATTAACCTCAATTGAATCAATACTGAATAATTTTCTGTGTCATTAAAAAATCATTTTTTTAAATATAGCAGATTAAGCTAAAAAAAATTTCGAAGAAAATTTGCGGTAAGCATAAAATATGTACATTTAAACTTCAATTCATTATTTAACGTATTGCTTTTTGTATTTTCTTTGAAAAAAATCATTTGAATTTCAATTGAAAACACCGCTATTTAAAATCCATTTAAACCTAAATCATTTTTGTAAATGAAGATAACCACGCGCCTCCAACTTTCTACCATGATGTTTCTTGAATTTTTTATTTGGGGTGCATGGTTTGTTACTTTGGGTACTTTTTTAATCAATAACCTTCATGCAAGCGGTGCAGAAACCGGTGCGGTTTTTTCCACACAATCGTGGGGAGCCATTATTGCTCCTTTTATTATTGGTTTGATAGCAGACAGATATTTTAATGCAGAAAAAATTCTCGGCGTATTACATTTGATAGGCGCTTTTTTATTATACGAGGTTTATACAGCCGGAGCCGTTACTTCCGTTTATCCTCCGTCGGTTTTCTATTATTTGCTATTCTACATGATTTTATACATGCCGACACTGGCGCTCGTCAATTCAATTTCTTTCAATCAAATGAAAGATACCGAAAAGGAATTTCCACCAATCCGTGTTTGGGGCACCATTGGGTGGATCGTTGCGGGCCTGGCGATTAGTTTTGTTTTTTTATGGGATTCAGCAGAAAGTGTGAGTTCAGGCTTAATGAAAAATACTTTTTTATTGGCCTCGATTGCCTCTTTGATTTTAGGCATATTTAGTTTCACTTTACCAAAAACACCTCCTAAAGTTACTAAAGGATCGCAGGTAAAAGTATCGGAGATACTCGGTTTGGATGCATTAAAATTATTAAAGGATAAAAATTTCCTGATATTTTTTATTGCCTCCATTTTGATCTGTATTCCGCTGGCATTTTATTATCAATATGCCAATCCATTTCTCCAGGATATCGGCATGACCAATCCAACGGCAAAAATGAGTTTGGGACAATTTTTTGAAATATTTTTCTTGTTGATGCTTCCGTTCTTTTTCAAAAAATTCGGTTTTAAAATAACCATTTTAGCAGGGATGCTTGCCTGGGCGGTGCGCTATGCATTATTCGCTTACGGAAATGCAGGAGACCTTACCTTTATGCTCATAATCGGTATTATTTTACATGGTATTTGTTATGATTTCTTTTTTGTATCCGGCCAGATATATACCAATGCTAAAGCAGGCCCAAAATTCAAAAGTGCCGCACAGGGATTAATCACGTTAGCTACTTATGGTATTGGAATGTTGATAGGTTTTGAAATTGCAGGGCTGATTAAAGATGCCTATACCACTACTTCAATTGTAAATGGTGTTTCAACGGTCGTGTCTAACTGGAAGATGATTTGGATAATTCCTTCGGGGATTGCAGTGGTTGTATTTTTATTATTTGCATTTGCGTTTCACGATAAAAATGAAAAACCGGTAATTCACACTTGATGATAACATTATGAAAGCAAAACAAAGCAGAAGGACATTACTTAAAAACCTCGCCTTAGGTGCATCAGCAGCAATTGCAGCGCCTGCCATATCCTTTGCCGATAAAGTTTCTTTAAAAGATAACAAACACAATAAGTTGAAAGGCAATATCAATCATTCCGTTTCCAGGTGGACTTTCAATTATCTATCATTAGATGATTTGTGCAAAGCCGTAAAAGAAATTGGTTTCAGTGCAATTGACCTTGTTGGACCCAAGGACTGGCCCACATTACAGCAGCATGGCATTTATAGTTCCATGTGTTACACGGCTGGTGATAATAATTTATACAAAGGTTTGGATAATACTATTTATCATGAAAAACTGGTAAAAGAATATTTGGAAGTAATTCCGATAATGGCCAAAGCCGGGTATAAAAATTTGATTTGTTTTAGTGGCACGCGCGAAGGCATGGATGATGAAACAGGAATGAAAAATTGCCAAATTGCCCTGGAAAAAATATTGCCTTTTGCGGAGCAAAACGGCGTTACCATGGTGATGGAATTACTGAATAGTAAAGTTGATCATAAAGATTATATGTGTAATCATGTAGAATGGGGTGCCGCATTATGCAAGATGATCAGTTCAGAAAATTTTAAATTGCTTTTTGATATTTATCACATGCAGATTCAGGAGGGCGATATTATAAGAAATATCAGGGATTATCATCAGTACATTGCTCATTATCATACAGGTGGCGTTCCGGGCAGGCACGAGATAAATAATACACAGGAATTGTATTATCCCGCAATTATGAAAGCCATTGTTGAAACGGGTTATAAAGGATATGTGGCGCAGGAATTTGTGCCCACTTATCCTGATAAATTAGATTCATTGAGAGAAGCGATAAAAATTTGTGATGTGTAATTAACGACAGATTTTAATAAAACTTTGCCATTATAAAATGGTACTTTTAAGGCGCGTATTGATAAACGAACAGGATTTTTTAAATAAATACTCACACTAAAAAATAAGCCTCAAAATCCAAAAGAGGCTGCAATAAAAACTATGGCAGAAAATACCTATGATGCAATCGTTATTGGATCAGGAATTTCAGGCGGTTGGGCAGCAAAAGAGCTCACAGAAAAGGGCCTCAAAACCATCATGCTTGAAAGAGGAAAAAACATTGAACATAAAACAGATTATGTAAATGCTACCAAAGGACCGTGGGAGTTTCCCCATCGCGGCGGACGTACGCAGGAAATGATCAAAGATTACCCTGTGTTAAGAAGAGACTATCCTTTAAATGAAATGAACCTTGACTGGTGGGTTAATGAAAAAGATTGTCCCTACACAGAAGTGAAACGCTTTGATTGGTTCCGTGGTTATCATGTAGGTGGCCGTTCTCTTTTATGGGGCAGGCAAACTTACCGCTGGAGCGATTTTGATTTCGAGGCCAATGCCAAAGAAGGCCTTGGAACTGATTGGCCAATAAGATATAAAGATATAGAACCCTGGTACACTTATGTGGAGAAATTTGCAGGCATAAGCGGATCAACAGAAGGATTGCCACAATTGCCCGATAGCCATTTTATGCCGGCCATGGAAATGAATTGTGTAGAAAAAGATGTATCTGCCCGTATAAAACAGCACTATAACAATAAACGACAGATGATAATTGGCCGTTGTGCCAACATTACACAACCTATACAGGAAAGAGTGAACTGTCAATACAGAAATAAATGCTGGCTGGGTTGCCCTTTTGGTGGTTATTTCAGTAC
>JAGWRO010000094.1 GCA_028876495.1 Bacteroidota bacterium | reverse complement strand
GGCGGGCGTCCAAGCTATCGGTAGAATGTGCAAATAAGAAAGTACTGCTGTCCTGATGTTTGTAACTCGGGACATTTTTATTGCGCCAATTTTTGTTTCATTTCCTGTTGAAAAAGAAAAGCATCAATCAGTTTAGATACCACCGTTTTATTCTCTTCAGATAGTTCAATGATCCGGTTAAACTTTTTTTGCAGCGGTTGGAGTTAGCCCGAAGCCCACATTAGCCGTTGTTGTTGTATGCAGGGCGGGTTAATGTGGCGGAGGGTACCAACAACTTGTAGGGAGGTATAAATTTTTAAGCGAGGGCTTTAGGACATTACCAGATATACAGGAACTGCAATAACTAAGAACGGATATTTGTATATTCGGGTTAGTAATGAAACTCCCGGATGGGATGTGTTCTTTGACAATCTTTCGGTGAAGCAATACAGCGGACCAATAACGGAGGAGACTCATTATTATCCGTTCGGATTGACAATGGCAGGGATATCTTCTAATGCGGCTGGGGGTATAGAAAATAAATACAAATACAACGGAAAGGAATTGCAGCACCAGGAGTTTAGCGATGGTAGTGGATTGGAGGAATATGATTTTGGAGCAAGGATGCAAGACCCACAATTAGGTGTGTGGCATAGTATTGATCCATTGGCAGATAAGATGCGAAGGTTCTCACCTTATAATTATGCATTTGATAATCCGATAAGATTTATTGACCCGGATGGGATGAAGGGTGAAGATTGGGTCGAAGGAAGAGACAAAAAAATTACTTGGAGAAATGATGTAACAAGTGCCAGTGACAAAGACTTAAAAAAAGGAGAAACTTATTTAGGTAAAAATGTACTTGTTGGAAATGATGCCAGAGATGCAAATCTTAAGGAGCCAATAAATGGTGCTACTTTTGAGCTTTACCTCGAAAGCAAAAAGGATGGCCCTACTGCTACTATTAGTGGAAACACAGTTCCTGCAGATGTTAATAAATACGGAACTTTAAAAGAAGGATTATATCCTGCAAAAGCAGGCCATAGAGCTAAATATCCAAATGAGCATGCAATCATAATTAATGATGGGAAGGATTTACCAACAGTAAAAGGAAATCCGCATGACCCAAAAGGGAAGCCAGTTAGCCATCAAACATTATCTCAAGTTTTTTTTCATACTGGTAACTATGGAAGACCAAGTTTAACTACCAGTAGTGGAAAACCAATATCAGAAGGTTGCCAAACTGGTCCAAATCGAGCCGGTTCAGCAAAGGAATTTAAGGATTTTATGAGCCATGTTCCTTCTAATTTCAATGGGAACTATTATTTAAGACCTAAACCATAATTAAATGAAATATTTCCTCTATCTACTAATCGCGTTATCTTCCAGTGGCTGCTTAGGTCAAGCAAATTATGAAAAGGAGCTCATAAACAGCAAATGGATTGCACCGGTGTCAAAAGAATGTATTGATTTTTATATTTTTAAATCCAAACAAAAAGTTTTATTTTATAGTTGCGAATTGGCCGACACTACTTATGGAACTTACAAATTCTCGAACGACACCTTGGTTATCAGAGAAGATAATCCATCAGAAGGGAATGTGATTGAAAAATGGAGGTTTAAGTTTTTAATGAAAAAAAATTTAATGTATCCAATTAGTAGTGAACAATTATATAACAAGACATGGAAAATTCAAAAGGTGAATGCAAATAAAGATTATATTTTTAAGAAAACGAATTCGGAATAAAGGCCCCAGATTTCTTAGTATCTTAAATAAAATTACTGCTGTCCTGATGTTTGTAACTCAGGACATTTTATTAATTTGGTATATTTGAAATACCAATAAGTTCTTTGATATGTATTCCTTAACAAGGTAATATATCCGGAAATGAAAATCCTTTTCCTATTATTATCCGTTCGGCTTGACAATGGCAGGGATAAGTGATAAGGCAGCTGGGGGGATAGAAAATAAATTCAAATACAACGGAAAGGAATTACAACATAAAGAGTTTAATGATGGAAGTGGGTTGGAGGAATATGATTATGGGGCGAGAATGCAGGATCCGCAGTTGGGTGTATGGCATAATATTGATCCGTTGGCTGATAAGAGCAGGAGATGGAGTACATATAATTATGCCTATGATAATCCTTTGAGGTACATAGATCCGGATGGAATGCTAAACTATGATGCAGAGCATAGGAGAGCAGAGGATGATTTTTCAAGAGGAGTGGATCTTGAGAATTTCCATGAGAATTTCCATTATTTGGGAGATGCAGCAAACTCATCTCATCCAGATGATTGGGTTAACAATGGGAAGAAAGACAAAAATGGAGTCACCCATCCTTTTTTTGACGAAAGGGTACATAGCCAAGCTGACGCGATAAAATACGATGGTAAGGATGCTATTGATATGAATGTGGGCGGCAGTTCTGCAACATATACAGCTGCAGATGATGGAAACACTTACACGTTGAACCCTGATGGATCTAAGGATGTTGTTTATAATGACGGCAAAGTTGGCGAAAGTTTGGATCCAATATTTAAAGCGAATGAACTTTTAGATAAGAGTATAGCTGCTAATGATCTTATAAGCAAGGCAGAAAAATTGACGGCTAATCCAGCTGTAGAGACATTGGGAAGAGGCGTAGCTTTACTAAGTGCTGCAAACAGCGGAGTCAACGCGATAAATTCCTACAATAAAGGGAATAAAATGGATGCCGTTTATTATGGTGCTGAAACTGTTGGCACAATTGCAATTGTAATATTTTGCCCTGAGGGTTTACTTCTTTGGGGAGTGGAGAATCTTGTTGCAAATGGTTTAAAAGATTATATGGAGAAAAAATAAGTTATCATGAAATTTATCAATTTGGTTTTTGCTAGTATTTATGATTGGTATAATAGGATGAAATCAAATGGAAGGAATATTGATCCTTTAGGGATGGCTGCTTTGATGTTTGGTCTCTCAATAGAAGGATGGTCTCTTCTATTGTTTTATTTGTTTTTTAAGTATTTTAGGCAGAATGAGTCAATTCCTTCTTCAATAGTCTTAATCCTATTTGCATTGGCAATAATTTTTTCGTGGTTAGTAAATGAATATTACACATCTAAAGAAAGATATTTGCAAATTTATAATGACTATATATCTTTAAGCAGTAAAGGATCTAAACAAAAAAATGTTTTATTCTCCTTTTGCTTTCTCCTTTTACCTTATTTAATTCTATTGGTAATTTTTATTTTTTAAAAATGTCCCTCGCTATTTGTAGAATGTCCAAATAGAAAAGGACTACTGTCCTTCCCCCCTTCCTGGCGGGTGTCCCCACCCGACATTCGGTAATTATAATTTATCTATATTATATAATGAGTTAGTATCTTAAATTCATCATCTCCTGTTTCATAAAATCGCGCTGAAGAAAACCGGTACTCAGTTGGATCTTTGCATAATTGCCAATGGGGTTGAAGAGGATTGTAATGTGCGCCCGGCCTGCTCATTCGGACGGGCATATAATCAAGTTTTTCTCCGGCCATTTTTCTACTGGTTATTAAGATCGCTAAAGGATCTCTTTGTCAGAAGACAAAATTCCTGTCTTTTTGTTCAGTCTTATAATTACTGAACTTGTCGCCTGCTTTTTTCAATTGTTTTAAAAACATATGGCCTGTATATTTTTCAAAACTCTCTTTAGGGGTTTCTTTTCCATTCATTTTTAATTGCTCTCATAGTACATGCATGTGATTATCCATTATGACATATCCATAAATATGAACGAGTTCATGCTGTACCAACCACTAAAAGCTTTCCATAATTATTATCTTCATCTCATCTTCCTGTAAAAGATGTTTCCAATCTTTAATCACTGACGTCCAGAAATAAACTTCATTGAGTGACTGGTAACTTTTTCTTGCTCCTGAATATTTAAAAACACCTGACATTTTTCCAAGATAATATTATTTCATTGAAAGTCGGGTGGGGACACCCGCCAAGAAGAGGGTACCAACCACTGAAAGCTTTCGATAATTATCATCTTCATCACATCTTCCTTCAAAAGATGTTTCCAATCTTTAATCACTGACGTCCAGAAATAAACTTCGTTGAGCGACTGATGACTTTTTCTTACGCCTGAATATTTAAAAACTCCTGACATTTTCCCAAGATAATATTAATTCATGGAACGTCGGGTGAGGACACCCGCCAAGAAGAGGGAAAATACAAATCATCCCTAACACCCAAAAAAATCAAGCAGGGCACAATATTTTCATTGATTCTTATATTTGTCCCATATATACTAGTGGTAGCAATAATTGCAAACAAAGATTAACCTACGATGTTAAACGGATGCCGTTTTTCCTCTGATTTCTTAGAATGCACAATTTAAAAAGAGTACTGCTGTCCGTATGTTTGCAACTAAGGACAAATAAGAATGCTGATTATTTGTTTATTTGCTGTAACTAGCACCTTGGTATTATTTTCGTTCATGCTTAGTTGTTATAAGAAAAAAAATATAAACCTGGATTATTTGTTGGTTTACTATTACATTTCAAAAAGTTCTTTGATAAGATTTTTAAGTAACGTTATGATGGACGCATTATTACCCGTTCGGCTTGACAATGGCTGGGATAAGCGATAAGGCGGCTTTAGGGTTAGAAAATAAATACAAATACAACGGGAAAGAATTACAGCATGAGGAATTTAGTGATGGAAGTGGATTGGAAGAGTATGATTATGGTGCAAGGATGCAAGACCCGCAATTGGGAAGATGGTGGACGGTTGATCCAAAAGGAGATTTAGCAAGACGTTGGTCACCTTATAATTATGCGTTTGATAATCCTTTGAGATATATTGATCCAGATGGAATGCTTAATGCGGATGCAGACAGGAGGAGGCAAGATGAAGATTTTGGCAGAGAAAGAGAGGGCAATTTTGATATGTTTCATTATTTGGGAAGCAGCGCAACTTCTCATCCTGATGATTGGATAAGAAATAAGAATACAGGCGAAGTTTCTTGGGATCCTAATGTGCATAAGGCAAGTGATATCAAAGACCCTAATAATTATGGATATATTGGCCCTCCAGGTGCTACATATGAATCGCAAGATGGAGGTACAGTTCAACTTGATAATGGACCGGATAACTGGCATTATATTAGGAAGCCTAAACCTGCAACGACTAAATCAGGTGAAAATATTTTAATAGCATCAAATGGCACCTTAGATAAATTAATAACTTTGGATGAAGTTGGTAGCAATTTGAATAAAATAGCTGTCAATCCCGTTATCGAAAAAATTGCTCCCGTTGTATCAATAGTTGATGCTTCAAATGAAGTAGCAAGTGGCTTAGACAAGAATAATAAAATGAGCTTATCTGATAGGATTTATAATACGATTGAAGGGAGTAGCACTTTAGCGATTACAATTGGAGTAGCGGCTGGTATTTTATGTCCCGAAGCTGCATTTTTTTGGGCGGCTGAAATGATAGTTGCACATGCAGTTTTAAATAAAAAATAAGATAATGAATTTAATTAACAATTTATTTATTAATATTTATGGCCAAACCCAAAGATTGGATAACATGAATAGAGGGAAGATTGATCCAGTTCTATGGAGTTCCATAAGTATTGGGATATGTTTATGTGTTTGGGGGTCTTTGTTTATAAGAATTTACTACTTTATTTTATATAATTCAAGCCCTCCTCCTCTACTATATAATAAATCAGTTTTGATACTTACTATGGTATTATTTATTGGTATTATTTATTGGTATTATAATATAAACGATAGAGCATTTAGGTTATATCAAAAATATATAAAATTGCATGATAAAATTTGGAGTATAAGAAAGACCTTTCTTATTTTAATGATTTTTTACTTTCTTCCGTTTACTTTAATTTTTATCATTGATTTTGTTTTATTAAAATGATTCCCAGCTTCCCCATGCTATCATTAGAATGTTTAAATAAAAATAGAGTGCTGTCCGTATGTTTTCAACTACGGACAAAAATAAAATATCGCTTATTTGTTTGTTTACTAAAATAATCGTGTACCCATTAACGTCATACTTGCGTATGACTATTTCCTGAAAGACCATTTGGGAAATGTAATAATGGTGCTTAGTGAGGACAACCAGACTGATATTTACCCGGTAGCCACCCTAGAAACTTCCAACCTTCCTTTGGAAGAAAAATATTATAATATCTCAACAGGGCAAATTGTAGATAAATCTGTAGCAACCAGACTACCGTCCTACGTAAACCACAATATCATCCCTACCAATCCGGTAAATCCCACCTTTGATAATGCTTACAGTTCAAAGCTTTATGTGCTGAATAAGAATACGCAAAAGATGGGCCTTGGAATTACCCTTAGAGTAATGAGTGGAGATACAATTGATATTTACGGTAAAAGCTATTATTTTCAAAACAATACGGGAGGCTCATCGGCAAATACAGACCCAACTACCCTTGAAATATTGACAGGTCTTTTGGGAGGTCCAACCGGTGGAAATGCATTGGTTCATGGAGCAGTAACCTCTTCACAATTAAACGGCATCTCAAATACAACCTCTGGAATTACCAGTTTACTAAACAATGAAACAAGTAATAATAATTTAAACACGCTAGTACCAAAAGCATACATTAACTATATTATTTTTGATGACCAGTTTAAATGTGTAAGCAGTGGCTTTGCTCCTGTAGGCGCCAATGGCACTCTAACAGATTATGGAACTAATCCGGCTCTACATAATATCCTTGTAAACAAAAACGGATTTGTGTATATTTACTGTAACAATGCGAGCCCCGTTGATGTGTTCTTTGACAATTTACAGGTAATGCATCGAAGGGGTCATATCCTTGAGGAGACTCATTATTATCCGTTCGGCTTGTCAATGGCGGGGATAAGTGATAAGGCTGCAAATAAACTTGAGAATCTATACAAGTACAACAGTAAAGAATTGCAGCACCAGGAGTTTTCTGATAGCTCTGGATTAGAACTTTATGATTTTGGTGCAAGGATGCAGGATCCGCAATTGGTGTTTGGCATAGTATTGATCCTTTAGCTGATGAAACGAGGAGGTTTTCTCCTTACAATTATGCTTTTGATAATCCGTTAAGATTTATTGACAAGGATGGAATGGCGCCGGAATGGATAGTTGGTACTGACGGTAAAAAGGTAACTTATTCTACTAATAAGAATGGTATTATTTGGTCTAAAAATGCCTCTAAAGATACAAGAGAAATTGGAAACGCAATGTTATTAACGCCTGATGGGAAAAAACAACTAAACAAATTAATTCATTCAGATTCTAAAATTCATTTGAAGCTATCAAACGAGACTAAAATTACAACAATCAAAGATCCTCAAACAGGAAAAGAACAAAAAGATTATTTGTTCGGAATAACAATTCCTAAAACGGTATTTAAAAATCCCGATAATACGTATGATGTAAAAGAGCAAACTATTATTATTTATAAAGGGACTATAACTGAAGGAATTAAAATTGACTCCAGAGAAAAAGGATTAAGCGTAGATGAAGGAATTGGAGCAGTTGCAGGTCATGAATCAGTTCATGCAATTGATAAAGCTGTAATAAATAAAACATATGGTGATAAGAACTATAATCCTGAAACAAAACCGATAGAAATGGAAAATAAAATTGCTGCGGAATCCAGAATGATAAATGCTATCCTAAATACCCTTCCATAATTTATTAAATTAAAAAGATTAATGACTCCTATGATGATTAATAAAAAAATTTTAAACTTTAGTCTATCTTTCCTATTAACTTCTTATCTTATATTAAATTCCTTAGTTTCAATTGGGCAAGATAAAGTGTTTCAATATGAAAATGATTCTGTATTATTTATATTAAAATCCTTCTTGAAGCATGACCTTCAGTTAGAAACAAATGATTTTTTTGTAATGATAGATGGTATTACTTCTAAATATTCTTATCCATTCCAAGACAAAAAGATTAATTTAATTACTGGAATTTATCAGGTAAGAACCGGTGTCTCTCATAGTCCACAATACTTAATAATAAAAGACAATAAAACTTTTAGAATAGTTACTAATTATTCGATGAAAAATTTAAAAGAGGAGTGCTTGAAATTTTTTAAAAATTATAGTTTTTCTTGCAATATAAAATTGATGTGCCTGGAAGATATTATTGATATTTATAACAACAGGATTAAACTTTTTAAAAGCCAAAACGAATGAAGCATATAATGTATCAGAATCTGATTTTGCACCTGACAGCAATCCTTTTTTATTTGTACATACTAAGGATCCTGATGTTTGTAATTCAGGACATTATTATTGCACTAATTTTTGTTTCATCGTATCGTAGAATTAGTACTAAAATAGCTTTTTTTGCATAGCCCGAAGCCCACATTAGCCTTTGTTGTTGTATGCAGGGCGGGTTAATTGTGGCGGAGGGTACCAACAACTTTTAGGGAGGTATAAATTTTTAAGCTAGGGCTTTAGGACATTACCAGATATACAGGAACTGCAATAACTAAGAACGGATATTTGTATATTTGGGTTAGTAATGAAACTCCCGGATGGGATGTGTTCTTTGACAATCTTTCTGTAAAGCAGTATAGTGGCC
>JAGWRO010000093.1 GCA_028876495.1 Bacteroidota bacterium | reverse complement strand
TATGTAGGTTTTTATGACCTTTACCATCGGCAAACTGAAAAGCAGATGAAATTATTTTGACAAACCGCCGTATGCCCGAAGGCACGTACGGTGGTGTGAGAGGACAGACCATCAATTAATGGTGGTCTTCCTACTCGATTTTGAGGGCTGATTTTTACTCCTTATACTTCCGGGAGAGAAAATACATTTTCACAGCAAGCATAAATGCAAAAGCAAATAAGGAAAATTTGTTTGTTTACTGTAATTAATTTTTTCTCTGTCGGCTATGCTAGCAGCAGCATGCAGCATTGCTTTGTTAACTCTTCAACACAAAATTAAAAAGTATGGTTCCGCTTTCAATATCATTTTGAGCAGGAGGGAATTTTAATTGTTTGGCTTTTTCTATCGCAATGCTGCGCAGTTGAGAATTGGAGGTAGTAGTTCCTTTAGAAACTACTGCGCTGGTAACGGTTCCGGCAGCATTTACTTTGATGTCTACATATACTTTTGCATTTTCATTAAAATCTCCCTGCATGTTAGGGAAGTGAATCGGGCGCCTTCCTGATAAACCACGAACCACGCTGAAACCACTTTTGCCACCCGGAGAATCTCCATAAGCATCGGGGCTTCCGTCAGGACTACCGGCATCGCCGTTGCCGGGTTTGTAACCCTGGTTTCTATAACCATTATCCTCTGCAGCTCCATTTCCGCCATTACCTGTTCCACCTTTATATAAAGAGATTTTTGGTTTGCGCGGCGCAGGATTTGGATTTACCACCGGTGAAGGATGAATATTTTTTGAAGCGGTGGTAACACTTTCTTTATTGACAATTTTGGCTTTATCATTTTTCTTCTCTGTCTTCACTACGGGCGCCGCGTCTTTATTATCACTTTGATCCGCCTGTATGTTTTGGGAAGGTTCTTCACGCACTTTTCGTGCAGACTGATGGGATGCCACACTTTGGTTGTCAGGAGCACGTTCACCTTTCACCAAAGGTTGTACAGTACCCATTCCTTCTACTTCGTTGCCGAGGTTTACGTCTATGAGGTCCATCACGGTAGGAGTGGGAGGTACTATCATAGGCCAGGTATAAAAAACAGCAAACACCAAAAATACTCCGCAAACGATGAGGGTATACATCAGCGCTTTCCTGTTTTTTTCTGCTTCAAATTGATGATTAATGTGAGCTATGTCCAATGGGTTTATTTTTTTCAGTTCAAATTTAATGAATGCATAAAAATATTAGGGATTGTAAATGTTAAAAGAAAAATAATCACCTGTTATTTTTTAGCCGCTCTTTCACCAAAAAGCAAACTACCGATGCGCACCATATTGCTTCCTTCCTCAATAGCCATTTTATAATCTGAACTCATGCCCATTGAAAGAGTTTGAAGTTTATAGTTCGTAGTTTGCAAAGTAGAATACTTGTCGAATAAAGATTTTAAAAATTGAAATTCTTTTCTCACTATCTCTGCATTATCAGTAAAAGAAGCCATTCCCATTAAACCTTTCAACGTAACGTTTTTAAAATCTTTAAAATCAGTAGTAAGCAATTCTTTTAATTCTTCTTCATCCAAACCAAACTTGGTTTCCTCTTTTGCAATATGGTCCTGCAAAAGGCAATCAATAATGCGATCATTTTTTATTGCCTGCTTATTAATTTCCCTGAGCAACTTTTGAGTGTCAACACTATGGATAAGAGTTATAAAAGGGGCGATTAGTTTTACTTTATTCGATTGAAGATGCCCAATGAAATGCCAGCGAATATCTTTAGGCAGTTGTTCGTATTTATCAACCAGTTCCTGCACATAGTTTTCACCGAAATCTCTTTGGCCTAGCTGGTACAATTCTAAAATATCTTCTACAGGTTTAGTTTTTGAAACCGCAACAAGTGTTACATTTTTATCTTTTAGTTCTGCAGCTATCTTTTTATATGCTTCTGAATTTACAGGCAATTTTACTGTTTTTAATTTTCACATTTTCCAATTTTCACCTTTGCGAATTACTTAAGAATTCCCCTGCTGATCACTATCCTTTGCACTTCACTCGTGCCTTCATAT
This sequence comes from Bacteroidota bacterium, assembly GCA_028876495.1. Taxonomy (GTDB): domain Bacteria; phylum Bacteroidota; class Bacteroidia; order Chitinophagales; family Chitinophagaceae; genus Ginsengibacter. The sequence continues at coordinate 137,090 of JAGWRO010000093.1, read as the reverse complement.
ATCTGCGTGATCTTTGCATCGCGCATCAGTCTTTCCACGTGGTATTCTTTTACATAACCGTATCCGCCATGTATCTGCACCGCTTCTGTTGTAGTCCACATCGCAGTTTCACTGGCAAATACTTTGGCCATTGCGGCACTTTCAGTATAATCCTCATTATGATCTTTTTGCCATGCAGCGCGCAGGCAAAGCAAACGTGCTGCATCAATTCTGGTGGCCATATCAGCAATCTTAAACTGAATGATCTGGTGATTTTTTATTTCGGTACCAAAGGCTTTTCTTTCTTTTGAATAAGCAATCGCCCTTTCCATCGCACCGGAAGCAATGCCCAATGCCTGTGAAGCAATTCCGATCCTTCCACCGTCTAAGGTTTTCATAGCAAACTTAAAACCAAATCCATCCTTCCCGATCCGGTTTTCTTTTGGCACTTTTACATCGGTAAATGAAATGCTGTGGGTATCGCTTCCGCGGATGCCCAGTTTATTTTCTTTGGCACCAACCTTTACGCCGGGCCAGCCTTTTTCCACAATAAATACATTGATACCACGGCTGCCTTTTTCAGGATGTGTTTGTGCAATTACCAGATAAACAGACGCTGAACTTCCGTTGGTGATCCAGTTTTTTACACCGTTAACCAGATAATGATCGTCTTTTTCCTCCGCAGTAGTATGTTGGGAAGTGGCGTCGCTACCAGCTTCCGGCTCGCTCAATAAAAATGCGCCGATATACAATTCGCCATTTTTTTTCCCTTGCGCCAGCGGTGTTAAATATTTCTTCTTTTGTTCTTCATTGCCAAAAGCTTCCAAACCGTAGCACACTAAACTATTATTGACACTCATACAAACGCTCGTGCTCGCATCTACTTTACTGATCTCTTCCATCGCCAAAACGTAACTGGTGGTATCCAAACCTGCGCCGCCATATTCAACGGGAACCATCATGCCCAGGAATCCCAGGTCGGCCAGTTTCATCACTTGCTCATAAGGAAATTTTTGGTGTTCGTCCCGTTCAATTACGCCGGGTAAACATTCGGTATTGGCAAAATCTCTTGCTGCCTGCCTGATCATCAAGTGCTCTTCTGATAAAGTGAAATCCATAATAATTTTTTAAGTGAAGCAAAAGTAAGTTAATTAAATAAGGGCGGATTACGAGTGAAAATGTGAAGAAGGTAAGAGGTTTTTAGTATTTTTAATTAATAGAAGAGATGAATCATCCTGAAATTAAAAAGCGACTTCATGATTATATTGATATGATTGAAGATGAATCACAACTTCAAATGCTCAGTGATGCCGCCGAGGTTTATGCGAAAAAAAATCGGGCCGATATCCTTGATCTGCTAACTGATGAACAATTGAAAAGATTGGAACAAGCCGTTCAGGAGGCGGATAAAGGAAAACTGATTTCTCATGAAGAAGTTGCAAAAATATCAAAGCAATGGCTTTCAAAATAAGCTGGTCAGAAACTGCATTGGAGGATTACAACCGGATTGTCATTTATCTCATATCTAACTTGGTCAATTTCCATCACTTCTGATTTTGAGGATATAGTAAATAAGAAATTAGAAAATCTATCACAACGACCTTTCCTTGGTATTAGATCTCAAAAAAATTCTTCAATAAGAAGTATTTTGTTTACTCCTCATAGCAGGTTGTATTATAGGATAACCGGACAGACAATAGAACTGCTTACTATTATTGATACAAGGCAGAATACCGAACAGGACCGGTACTAAAGAAACCTGATCAAGGATCCTGCTCAAATAAGAATCCGGGTTTTTTATTTGTTTACTACGATTTCACATCTTGAAATTAGCACATTAGCACATTGGCAGATTAGCTAATTAGCTAATTAGCTAATTAACTTACCTTCGCAGCCAAAATTTTTTAAAGTAATAATGCAGGCTGAAGTAAATACAAAACAAATCAACGAAATACAGAAGCGCAGGACGTTTGCCATCATCTCTCACCCGGATGCCGGTAAAACTACGCTTACAGAAAAGTTTTTGTTGTTTGGTGGCGCCATTCAAACGGCCGGGGCAGTGAAAAGCAATAAAATAAAAAAACATGCTACCTCCGATTTTATGGATATTGAAAGGCAGCGTGGTATTTCTGTAGCCACTTCTGTGATGAGTTTTGAATATAAAAATATTTTGATCAACCTGCTGGATACGCCTGGCCACAAAGACTTTGCTGAAGATACTTATAGGACATTAACTGCTGTTGATAGCGTGGTACTGGTTATCGATTCAGTAAAAGGGGTGGAAGAGCAAACTAAAAGATTGGTGGAAGTTTGCCGTATGCGCGATACACCGGTGATTGTTTTTGTAAACAAACTGGATCGTGATGGTAAAAATCCTTTTGATCTTTTGGATGAAATAGAATCAGAATTGAACATTCAATTGCATCCGTTGAGCTGGCCCATAGGCATGGGAAAAGAATTTAAAGGCGTTTATAATTTGTTTGATAAAAACCTGCTGCTCTTTAATCCGAATCAAAAAACAACGGAGGAAGACGTGCCGATCGAAAATATTGAAGATGAAATTATAGAACGGAAATTGGGTGCAAAAGATGCGGCAAGACTAAGAGAAGATGTAGAATTAATTGAAGGGGTTTACGGTGAATTTTACCGGGAAACCTATTTACAGGGAAAAATAGCACCGGTATTTTTTGGAAGCGCTATTAATAATTTTGGAGTAAAGGAATTATTGGAAACATTTATCCGGATAGCGCCTTTGCCGCAGCACAGAGAAGTAACAACGCGCGTGGTAGAGCCTGCAGAAAATAAATTCAGTGGATTCATTTTTAAAATACACGCAAACCTTGATCCTCGTCATCGCGACAGGATCGCGTTTTTAAGAGTATGTGCCGGAAAATTTGAGCGCAACAAATATTTTCATCATGTGCGTCTAAGCAAGAACGTTAGGTTCAGTAATCCTTACACATTTTTGGCAAGAGATAAAGACATCATTGAATCGGCCTATCCTGGTGATGTAGTGGGTTTGTTTGATACGGGAAATTTTAAAATAGGTGATACACTTACCGAAGGTGAAGATTTTTATTTCACAGGCATTCCTTCCTTTTCTCCGGAAATATTTAAAGAGGTGGTCAATAAAGACCCGATGAAAACCAAGCAACTCGAAAAAGGATTGTTGCAATTGACAGATGAAGGCGTAGCACAATTGTTTACCCAATTTGGTGGCAATAAAAAAATAATCGGTTGTGTAGGAGAACTGCAATTTGAAGTAATTCAATATCGCCTTCTGCATGAATATGGGGCTTCTGTTCAGCTCAATTCTCTTCCTTATTATAAAGCCTGCTGGATTACTTCCAAAGATCCAAAAAAACTGGATGAGTTTACAAAATTCAAATCTTCAAACATAGCTAAAGATAAAGACGGATACCTTGTTTACCTTGCCCAAAGCGAATGGTTTTTAAATACAGAAAGAACGAATAATCCTGACATTGAATTTCATTTTACGAGTGAGATACATAAGTAGAGAGCTATCTTAATAAAGTGACTGTACCTTTTTTATCAATATTTCCACAGGCGGTTTTAGCTTTTATAGTGTAAACAAACAAATCTGCTTGTTGCGCTTTGTTTTTAAACGTTCCATCCCAACAGTCAGCAGGATTGTTTGTATGAAAAACCCTTTCGCCAAAGCGGTTATAGATACTAAAATCCAGCTCTGAAACCTGTCCCCAATCTTTTATGCCAAAGCAATCGTTGAGGCCATCGCCATTGGGTGTAAATGAGTTTGGCAAACCATAAAATGTATTTCCGATGAAATTCACCTTTACCGTTACTGTATCTGAATTGCTGCAGCCGTTTTGGTCTTTACCGGTAACGGTATAAACGGTTGTTGCTGTTGGCGAAGCAACCGGATCAGCAATTCCAAAATTATCAAGTCCGCTCACAGGCGCCCATGTATAGCTTATTGCACCGGTTGCATTTAACCGTGATGAAGGTAAAGAACAATTAATGTCATTCGGGCTCATAGCCTGAACATCCGGCGATGGTAGTACGGTCAGTTTTGTGGATAATGTGTCAGATTGCTTACACGTAGTATCGTTAATAATTACTGAATAGGTAATTGTAGAATCCGGAGTTGCGATCGGATCGCTGATACCTGGATTATCCAGGAAAGAAGCAGGTTGCCAGAAATAAGTATCACCACCTGATGCGTTTAATTGCTGAGCATTATTTGAGCAAACAGAATTGCCAGGCGATACAGCAAATACTGCAGGTTGACGAACAGATATTTTAACTGAATCATTATAAAAACATGCATAACTATCGGTAATCGTTACATGATATACAGTGCTTGAAGAAGGAGATGCAACGGGTGATTGAGCTGAAGCATTATCAAGAGAGGATGCAGGCGACCATGCATAAGAAGTTCCGCCTGAAGCAAATATTTTTACGGATGAGTTGTTGCAAACAGTCGTATCGTTTGAAGTGCTGATGTTGGCAACAGGGTTAACATTCACATGTACAGAATCCAACGTTGAACAACCGCCGTTGCTTACAGTTATAAAGTAGGTAGTAGATGTAGGAGGAGAAGCTACAGGGTCGGCAATGTTTGGATTGTTTAAAGAACCGACTGGTGTCCATGAATAGGAAGAACCGCCGCTGGCTGTAAGTTGAGCGGATGAATTGCTGCAGATCGCAGTATCGGCTGATTTTGAAATCACCGGCAAACTGTTTACGGTGATTCGAACGGAATCTTTTTTGGAACACCCACTTGCATCAGTTACTGTTACATAATAGGAGGTTGAGCCGGAAGGCGCAGCCACCGGTGAGGCACTTGAAGGATTATTGACGGTGTTTGCAGGGGTCCACGAATAAGAAGAACCGCCGGTTGCGAAAAGCGGTGCTGTGGTATTTTCGCATATGCTGGTATCATTTGAGGTTGAAACAGCCGAAAGATTATCTACCGAAATATTAATGGAATCTTTTTTGGAACATCCTGCATTGTCTGTGACAATCACATAATATTTTGTAGAAACTGTTGGCGTTGCCACAGGTGATGGACTGGCAGCATTATCCAATGTAGCTGAAGGTGTCCACGAATAAAAAGAACCTCCACCGGATGAAAGCTGAGCAGCAGAATTGATGCAAATGGTGGTATCATTTGATTTTGAAATAACCGGTAAACTTTTTACTGTAACCTGTACTGAATCTCCTTTTACGCAACCATTGGCATTTGTGACAGTAACATAATATTTGGTTGAGGCCAGGGGTGTAGCTATCGGAGAGGCTGTATTAGGATTATCTATGGTGTTTATTGGAGACCATGAGTAAGAAGAGCCACCGGTGGCATAAAGCTGAACAGTTGAGTTTTTACAAATGCTTGTGTCATTGGAGGTAACAATAACAGGCAAACTATTCACGGTGACATTAATTGAATCTGTTTTGGAGCAACCGGAGTTATCTGTAACGGTAACAAAATATCTTATTGAAGTTTTGGGCGTAGCCATTGGCGTAGCACTTGTAGGATCATCCAGTGTGGTAGCAGGCGTCCAGGAATAAGAAGATCCACCACTTGCAGAAAGCTGAGTAGCCGTATTGATGCAAATACTTGTATCATTCGATTTTGAAATAACCGGCAGGTTGGTTGCCGTAATTTTCACTGAATCTACTTTGATACAACCGGCTGTATTTTTTACAGCTACGTAATACATCGTAGTTGTTTTTACGGTTGCTGTAGGATTCGCAATTTTACTGTTGTCTAATCCAGTTGCTGGCAGCCAGGAATAAGAAGTGCCTCCGTTTGCAAAAAGCTGCACCGATGAATTCATACAAACGGTCGTGTCATTTGACTTTGATATTACAGGTAAATTATTTACCGTAATCAGGACTGAATCTTTTTTTGAACAAGCATTTGTATCTTCAACTGTTACATAATATTTGGTAGACACTGCAGGCGTAGCTACGGGGTTTGGAGCATTTGGATTATCTAACCCTGTTGCGGGAGTCCATGTATATTTACTGCCTCCTGTTGCAAACATATTCACAGGAGAACCTTTACATACAGTAGTATCAGAACTTTTGGTCACACTCAAGTTGCACACAACTACCTTGCATGCATTATCAATCGGGTTGCAGGATGGGTTGGTTTGATTAATGGAAGCACTTCCGCCTAATGTTCCGTTCCAACTGGCGTTACCTTGTTTATTTAATAAATTGTCAAAAGTGTAGTAGGCCAGTAAACCGGGCTGTGTGGTTGGATTAGGGAGTGAAGTATTCATGTAAGCCTGAATCTGTGCTTGTGTCCTGGCAACATTCCATATTCTTACTTCATTGATATAGCCTATAAAGTTGGTATTCCATATTTGATTTTGATAGTACCCGATTCTTGTGTCCCAATTGTTTTGATATAGATCACCTGTAGCCGCAATTTTGCTGATTAAACACCCATCCCGGTAAAATTTCAAAGTGTCACCGTCATACACCATTGCCACATGATATGTCTTATTTAAATCGGCTGTGCTTACAACCGGAGTCATAAAAAAACCATTGGTAGTAGTTATAGAACCTTCGTTTGGGCGAAGTAGATAGTTAACATCAGTAGGATTGTCGTGTTTGGAAACCAGGTCACCTTCGGTGTTATCGCCGCCGCCGGGTACGTAGGGTTGTGTTCTGTTAAATACGGCTTCTACAGTTATTTGATTTCCTGTTACATTTAATTTACCCACGTCAACAAACGATGGAACAGAAGGAGTGTGTAACCAATTATTACATGAGAATGTAGAAGTTGAGCAGTCGCCATAAGCTTTGATTTCATCTTCATTTATAGCTCTGTTATAAATTCTTACTTCATCCATTACTCCATTAAACCAATAGGGATACTGTGAATTATTTAATGCTCCAAGAAACAGGTCATCGCTATTAGTAAAGGTGATGCCATTTGCAGGCCCTGAGCCTGCGAGTTGACAATTTACATAAATCCTGGCAGTCGTGCCATCACAGGTATATACAACACTATACCATTGATTGGTTTGAATAAAAGGTGCATTGGAAGATGAGGAAGAATTAATTCCAAAAAATGATTCATGGTTTACATCAGGATTGCTGATAGTGCAGTTTTGGCTGTTGGTAAAATACGAATCGTCAAAGCGAATCTTATAATCTCCCGTTTGATAATCCATATTTCCCTTCATCACCACATTATTTCCGTGGCATGTTCCCTGGTAAAAACCTGCAACTTTAACCCATGCACAGATGGAAATTTGATTAGATGAATTTAATGACGAGCTATTAGGTATCTGTATATAATTATCCGTGCCGTTAAAAGAGTAGGCGCTGTTAGGATTACCAAATCGGTCATTAGTTAGTGTAGCATTATTGAAAATGGGATTATTGCCATTGCCACTTGCATCGTTTGCGTTACCACTAAATGGATAGTACGCCATTAAACCGGCATTTAGATTAACCTGTGAAAACGATTGTAAAGAAGACACAAGCAGTAAAAATACTATAAAGTGATTTTTCATAATAGTGTTGGTAACAGAAAACGAATCTACAGATAAATTTTTAAAAAATATTTCCTGTATAGTTGAATGGCGATATCAATTTCAATTCTTTTTTTAATCCAGCAGAGATCTTTAGAGAATCTATAAACCGGTGAATCGTATTTTTATCAATGGATTCTTTCCCTCGTGTGAGTTCTTTCAGTGCCTCATAAGGTTTGGGGTAATTTTCTCTCCGTAAAATAGTTTGAATGGCTTCAGCAACTACGGCCCAGTTATTGTCCAGGTCTGATTTTAATTTTTCTTCGTTCAAAATCAATTTGCCGATTCCTTTTTCGATTGATAGTATCGAAAGTATCGTGTGTGCTACAGGCATTCCGATGTTCCTGATGACGGTTGAATCGGTAAGGTCTCTTTGTAAACGTGATATAGGTAATTTCGATGAAAGGTGCTCCAGTAAAGCATTGGCAATGCCTAAATTTCCTTCCGCATTTTCAAAATCAATTGGATTTACTTTATGGGGCATCGCACTGCTGCCTATTTCTCCTTCTTTTATTTTTTGTTTGAAGTAATCCATGCTGATGTACGTCCAGATGTCGCGGCACAAATCTATAAGAATGGTATTGATCCTTTTTATGGCATCAAAATGAGCAGCCAGCAAATCATAATGCTCAATTTGTGTGGTGTATTGCTGCCGTTGTAAATTTAATTTTTGTTCTAAAAATTTATTGGCAAAGTCTGCCCAGTTTATTTTCGGGTAGGCAACTACGTGAGCATTAAAATTTCCGGTGGCGCCGCCAAATTTTCCAGTAAACGGGATGTAACTGAATTGCTGAATTTGGTTATCTATTCTTTCCACAAAAACCATGATCTCTTTTCCTAATAGGGTGGGAGAGGCTGGCTGGCCATGCGTTTTAGCCAGCATTGGTATATCTTTCCACTGCAATGCAAGCTCATGAAGTTTGTTTTGCAGGTTGATTAGGGCAGGCAGATATTCATATTCAACAGCATCTTTCCACATGAGCGGGATGGCCGTATTATTGATATCCTGTGACGTTAACCCGAAGTGTATCCATTCCTGTAGTTCTTCCGCACCTGCCTCTTTTAATTTCTCTTTTAGAAAATATTCAACGGCTTTTACATCATGATTGGTAATTTTTTCTGTGGCTTTTATTTTTTCTGCATCAGCAATTGAAAAATCTTTTTCAATATTTAAAAGTTGTTTTTTTATTTTAGGGGCGAGTTTGAAAAACTTTTTTTGGGACAGAAAAAGAAAATATTCCACCTCCACTTTTACCCGGTATTTGATTAAAGCGAATTCAGAAAAGTATTCATCAAGATGTTGCAGTTGGTGACGATAGCGGCCATCAATAGGAGAAATGGCGGTGAGGGATTGGAGTTGCATTAATTATATTGTTGATTTGTTTTATTATTGTATTGTTTTACCATTCATTCAAATAGGTAGTAAGCAAACAAATAGCAAAGTTTTTCGTTTTTCAGGATTGATTCACCATTGCCCCTTCACTATTCACCCTTACATTTGCGCCAAAATTAAAGTAATTGGTGCAAACAAAAGTAAGAGTGGGTGCGGTGAGTTATCTGAATACAAAACCGCTGATCTACGGCATTGAAAAAGGAATGATAAAAGACGATGGTGACCTTATCATTGACTATCCTTCGAAAATCGCTTCTATGTTGTTGGAAAATGAAATCGATGTGGGCCTGGTGCCGGTAGCGATTATTCCACAGATGAAAGAGCATTATATCATTTCTGATTATTGTATAGGAAGTGTAGGAGAGGTGGCAAGTGTTTGTCTTTTCAGTGAAGTTCCCTTGAATGAAATCAAAACGGTTTTATTGGATTATCAAAGCCGCACGTCTGTTGCATTGTTAAAAATTTTAATCAAAGAATATTGGAAAATTGATGTAGCTTTTGAAAACACATCCGGAGATTATCAATCAAAAATATCAGGAACAACTGCCGGGCTTGTAATTGGCGACCGCGCTTTGTTGCAAAGAAAAATTTCTCCATTTATTTTTGATCTCGGTGCTGAATGGGAAAAATTTACAGGGCTTCCATTTGTATTTGCCGCCTGGATCAGTAACAAAAGATTAGATGAGAATTTTATAGAAGAATTTAATAAAGCCAATGCTTTCGGACTTCATAGAATTGCTGAAGTGGTAGAAGAAAATCCATTCCCGGTTTTCGATCTTAATCACTATTATACCGAATGCATCAGCTTTAACCTTGATGAAAATAAAAAGAAAGGATTGGAGTTGTTTTTGAAAAAGCTTGTCAAAAGCTGATTGCTTTATCTAAAGCAAAACATGTTCAATTGCAAGTCGTATTCTCCACCATGTTTTTTAGGTAAGAATGGCTGCTCAAAAACAGGTGCAGCTTCTTTTATATAAAACTTGAAACCTGCATTAGAAACAAGTTCAAGTATTTCAAGTAATTCGGCGTTCTGTTCAAAAGTGCCGTGATACTCAATAAACATTTTATCCACACAGCCAAGGTTTTCCGCCAGGTCTTTCAACACTTTGTATTCGGCTCCTTCAATGTCGAGTTTTAAAAAGTCTACTTTCTTATTCAGGAAATCTTTGAGTCTGCTTGCTTTTACTGTTACAGTATTTGAGTTACTATTTTCACCTATTTTGCTGCTCATATTTCCTTCCTGTATAAATTGGAGGGATGTATTTTCAGTCCATACTGCTTCATTTCGCGCTTCGATATTTTTGAGATGGTGTGACGCAATATTTTTTTGTAGTAACTCAAAGTTTTTATTATCAGGTTCGAAGCAAACAATATGGGCAGAAGGGCAAATGCTTTTTAAATAAATCACACTTAAACCAATATGTGCACCACAATCGAGTATATACGCATTCTCCGGAAGTTGCTGGTAATATACATCTTCAAGAAAAATCTCTTTAACACCGTGTAGAAACTCCATTCCACCGTAAAAAAAAGTTTGATGTTTCAACAAGTTATGAGCATGAACTTTGTCAGATGGCAAGTGCTTTAAATATTTCAAAGAAGCCCAACTAATGTTAACTTTCCGGTATGGATTATTGAATGTTTTCTTTATACGCGACTTTAATCCGTTTATTAAATTTCTATTAAATGAATTCACTCCAGGCATTAAAATAATTTTGAGCAAATTAACACATCGCTCTGTATCTTTTAAATTAAATGCGGAATATCTGAATTGACAGGTATTTAAAAGGCTGGAATCAACTTTCCCGATTCATGATTTAATTTACCCTATCAACAGAAAATTTGCCCGTTTGACTTGCATTTTTTACATCGGTCCAGATCCCGTTGGTCATTTTACCGCTATCCGAAAAATTGGCAGTAATTGATTGAGTTACTTGCGGGCCGTTGAAGTTTGTGCTGGTAATAGTTGCAGAAAATTCGGTTGAATTTGAAAGGACCCATTGACCAATGGAATAATAGTTATTCCCGTCTGCGGCCCGTGTCTTCACCAAAATACTTCCGTCCGGATAAACGGAATAACTGAAATAATAAGTTCCTGCCTGAGAAGGATTATTATCTACTGTAAATGTTCCAATCCATAAACCTTCGACAGGATAAGCAGGTGTTACAGGAGTTGGCGTTGGAGCATCCTTTTGACATGAAGAAACAGCTAAACAAGTTGCTAAAAAAAAGACTGCAATTAGTTTGGTTTTCATTTTGTTGTTTTATAAGTTGGAAAATAATATTTCTTACAATAGTATTAAATATCTAGTAATATTAAAAGCTCCAGAAAAATTATTTTAACTTACCCATTCTTTTTTTTCGATAATCCAAAAAACCTTTCATAACGTAATTTAGAACCGTGAATCTGTGTCTTTGATAGAGAACATTATTTTTAATTCGATTCACTAAAATTTTTTTCCTTTCTTTTATTTCCGCAGGAAATGCGGATTTATATTTTGCTTCAACGTAAAGAAAATTTCGCGTCACATAATACAACCTTTGGGGCGAATGCAAAACCCTGGAGCTTAGTTTTGTTGTTTTAAAAGAACGTCTGTAGACGGTTTCACCCAGGTTGTGTACCAAAAAAATATTGGTGAATTGAATTACCTGGTATCCATTTAAAATACTTCGAAGGCAATACTCGAAATCTACCTCATCGATAAATAAATTTTCATCAAATCCGCCAATCTCCGATTCTACTTTTAAGTTTAATATACTTCCTGAAGTAATTAAATGTTTCACGGAAACAGAATTACAAAAATCGCCCGTTATTATTTTTTCGGTGTGATTAGTACCAAACATGCTCACCTTTTCTTTTTGCTCAAATTTGCTGACGCAATTAATATAATTGTATAATGTTTGGGAGCTAAAACGGGAGTCCTGGTCCATGGTTAAAAGCCAGTCATATTCATCTTTTGCCAATTGAATAACCTGGTTGAGACGTAAAGCAATACCTTTATTTTCACCGTCATGTAGATAAACCAAATTTGGTTTCCCGATGAAGGAATCTTGTATCAGTCTTACAGGTTTTGCAGAATTGTCCACGATAAAAAGTTGATCTATCGCGCTTGCATACGATTGAATATTTTTAATCACTTCGCCGGAAGGATTATAAAGAATAACAACTGCAGCAATTTTCATTTTTATTCCTCCTTGCTTTATTAATATTCGAATTTGATGAGCAGTTAAATTTTCACCCGATCATAAATGAAAAGGATGCGTTTTCTTTGCAATATTAATAATATAATAGTGAAGTTATCAGACTACCTCATCACTTTCATGTCGTTTGTTTCAAAACCCGGGAAGCGGAAATTGATCAGCATTGCCTATAGTTTAAAAAATAAAACAGGACTGGAAATAGGAGGTCCCAGTAAATTTTTTGATTTGAAATCCTACTTCCCTGTATATCTTTTTGCAAAAAGAATTGATGGAGTAAATTTTAGTACAGAAACGGTTTGGGAGGGAAAAATTGAAGAAGGTAAAAATTATCATTACGGAAACGGGAAAACCGGTTATCAATTTATTTCTGAAGCAAGCGAGCTGGAAAATGTAAAGAATGATAATTATGATTTTTTACTTTCCTGTCATAGTCTTGAACATGTTGCCAATCCATTAAAAGCCCTGAAACGATGGAATGAGGTATTAAAAGTGCACGCAAAAATCGTATTAGTATTGCCTGATAAAGAGTATACATTTGATGTAAATCGTCGATACACGTCCTTTGAACATTTATTGGAGGATTACGAAAACAACATCACGGAAAATGATGCTACCCATTTTGAAGAAGTGATAAAACTTCATGAATCGGCGAAAGATCCTAACCCGCAAACTCCCCGGGAATTTGCAAAGAGAGTTGAGAATAATTATGCAATCAGGTCTGTTCATCATCATGTGTTTAGTCTTGATGTATTGGATAAAATGTTGCAGCATTGTAATTTTAAAGTGACTTATAAACAGAAGGCTGCACCTTTTCATCTCATTATCGTCGGCGAAAAAACCAGGTGAGTGAAACAAAATGATTCGCCCGTTATTTCCATTATTCCTGCAAACGAATTGGTGTAAACGGCTTCTGTTTCCAGGCAAGTGTTACCATAATTTTGATTGACCATCCTAACCATTCTCTAACGTCATCTAAGCGCCGGGTTGGTTTAAATTGATTGCTTCAGGTAACTGCCTCATCAGTTATTTGTTGATAGGTAATGGATTTTACCTGTTTGCTTTATACCAAAAGAAGGTTAACTTCGTGTATAATATACTTTCACTGCGTTATTACTGCGTTATATAACGTAGTAGAAACATAGCAATATAGAATGAAACATGAAGAAACCATATATCAACCATTAAGCAAACTACTATGGCAAGGATAGACGACGTATTTGTAAGCGGCACGTTTGGCAATATTGTTTTTTACAGAAGGATGGGTAAAGCATGTGCGAGAATGAAAAGATCAGGGATTAAGCAAACAGTTGCCACCAAAAAGAGAGGTGTAAATTTCGGCATTGCTGCAAGAGCCGGTAAAGCGTTGCGCATGGGCCTTAGGCCATGCATGCCTAACCCTACAGACAGGAGCATGCAAAGCCGGTTTTCGGGAGCTATTGCCAGGTGGCTTGGAACAAAAGAAGTTGACGGGCTGGCACCCTCAAATCCAATCCCTTTCGTCAGTTCCTATTCGTTTACAATGGAAGATAGTTTCATCGACAGATGTAAAGTGCCTTTTGGGATAAGTACCAGTGAAAGCGGTGTGGAGGTTTCGCTTGCTGCCTTTGTTCCTTTAAAATATATCAGCGTACCGGCAGGCACACTTGCCGTAAAGCTGGTGATAGCTGTCGCAGGTTGCCGCCTCGCTACGGGCGTTTTTACCAGCGGATCTTCTCAAACCATTCATATTCCTTACGACAACCTGGAAATACCGGCACAGACATTACGTTTTGACGTACCGGGCGATAAAGGTAACCTGATCGTAACCGCTGCGAGACTGATTTATACCGGCATAAAAAACGGTGATCCATGTATCATTGATAAGAAGGGCTTTAATCCCGCCGGGGTAATCAATGCGGTTTACTGCTGAGAAACAAACCTGGCACTGCTTGAAAAGCGTGATTGTACAGTTCTCACTTCTGTGAGGATCAGGGTTGCCAACCTTCCAAAGGTTGGCAACCCTAAAACTCATCGACAAGAAGGCTTTTCATCGACAAGAAGGCTTTAATCCGGCGGGGTAATCAATGCGGTTTATTGCTGAGTAACAAACCTGGCACCCAGGTACTTTAGTAAGAATATGATTAGTAGTAAACCCTTAATTTGCTACCGGTTTGCCGGATTTATAATAAAAAATATAACAGATGGCAGTAGATGTTTTACAATCGTTGGAAATAATTGAAGTGATGGAAAATTTTATAAGCCGCATCAGGCCGCCTGAAGAGATACGGAGTAAGCTGGATATAGCTTATGCGATAGAAGATCAGAGTATAATAATATTTGAAATCAGGCCTAAATTTCAGGCGCCTGGAGCAGTAATAAAATCACCGATCGCCAAAATCACTTTTGTAAAAGCAAAGAATCACTGGAAAGTATTTTGGCAAAAGGCTGATCTGAAATGGCATTCTTATAAACCTAAGCCCACCGTAAAAACGATAAAAGAATTTACCGGATTAGTTGAAAAAGATGAATACCACTGTTTTTTTGGGTAGGCTCAAAGCCGTTGTTGGCGTCCCCGCCAACAATTTACACTAAGGTGCGGGCCATCATATTATGAATTAAAATCGGGAAGCTTAAACCGGGAGTAAACTAAGAAAAAAGCTACATTTTTATTTCCCCGCAACTTTATTTCAATACCTGTATATTGGATAATAAGAATTTTATAAGCTTCAGTTACTGCCAATACTAAATTTTTCCAGTTTCAGATACCAATGCAAATAAAAGAATTGAAACCGGGGAAGGCGCTGAATAAAGCCTTTTTGAAAGCAAAACCAAAACTTCCGGTGGTGAAAAGCCGGAATTTTTTTAATGGAAAAATATATTTCCATACTTTTAATAAAAACTAACAAAGGCCCTGATGTCTAAAAATGTAAAATCAAAACCAAAGGCAGATATCGATTTTGAACAGGAACTTTGGGATGCCGCCAATGAGTTGCGTGGAGCGGTTGCTGAAAATCAATATAAAGACTATGTACTTTCTCTATTATTTGTAAAGCATCTATCTGAAAGATATGATTTGCGTAAAGAAGAGATTAAAAAGGAATTTACAAATCCCAAGTCAGACTATTATACCACCGATGATGCCATACAACTTGCTTTTTTAGAAGATGAACTGGAATACCAAATAAAAAACGTTTACCGGCTACCGTTAGAAGCAACCTGGACCTACCTCCTTGAAAATGCAGAGCAGGATGATATAAAAGTGAAAGTGGATAAAGCTTTTGTGCTCATTGATGAAATATTAGCCCACCGCAACCCGGATTACAAAGGTGTACTGGAACCGATTTTTGTAAAGAGCCAGTTATCTGTTTCGCAGGTAGCAGGATTGATCAATATGTTTTCCAACGAAAAGTTTTCTGAAGCTAAAAATCCACAAAGCGATATTTATGGGCGAGTGTATGAATATTACATAGGCAAGTTTGCGCAGGCCGAAGGCAGTGGTGCAGGACAATTCTTTACGCCGGGTTCTGTTGTAAGGTTGCTGGTAGAAATGATAGAACCGTTAAAAGGCCGCATAATGGATTTGGCTTGCGGCAGTGGCGGTATGTTTGTACAAAGCTTAAAATTTGTGCAGGCGCACGGTGGCGACAAGAATGATATTTCTATTTATGGGCAGGAACGTTATGAAGGCACCTTGCGTCTTTGTAAAATGAACCTTTTACTACGCAACCTTTCTTTTGATGTAAAGCTGGGAGATACTTTATTAGTTGACCGCTTCTCTGATCTTAAAGCGGATTACGCTTTAATGAATCCTCCCTTTAATATCAGCAACTGGCACCCGGAAGATTTGCCGGAAAAAGATCCCCGTTTATTTGGAGCTAAAGAACAATTTACTACTCCCGGTAATGCCAACTATATGTGGTTTCAGACTCTTTGGTATCATTTAAATGAGAAAGGAACTGCAGGTGTGGTAATGGCGAATGGAGCTATGACCACCGGAAGCGCAGGAGAAAAAAATGTACGCGAATACATGATAGAAAACGGCATGGTTGATTGTATTGTGCAGATGCCGGATAAGCTTTTCTTAACTACCGGCATACCTGCCTGTTTATTTATATTAAGCAGGAACCGAAATGGTAAAGATGGCTTACACCGGGAACGCCTAAACGAAATTTTATTTATCGATGCCCGTAAACTGGGGCACATGGTAAGCAGAAGATTACGGGTGTTTGAAGATGAAGATGTAAAAAAGATTTCATTGGCTTACCATACCTGGAGGAACAACCCCGGATTAAAAGTTGATGATCTTGATACAAGTGTACATGAAGATGTTGCCGGCTTTTGTAAGACTGCAACATTGAAAGAAGTAAAAGCAAATAATTATGTGCTTTCTCCCGGTCGTTATGTAGGTACGGAAGCGGAAGAAGATGATGGAGTTCCATTTGAAGAGAAGATGGGGAAGTTGACAGCGGAATTGATGGAGCAGTTTGAGGAGAGTAGAAGATTGGAGACGAAAATTAAAGAGAATTTGACGAAGATTGGAATTTGAATAAAATAAAAAACAATAAATATTATGACTAGGACTTTAAAGATTTTGTTTATTCTTCTAAGTGCGATTGCTTTCGTTATAACCTGCATATGGTATATAAAAGGTAGATCATGGGATTCATTAGCAGGGATTTTTGCATCGTTTGCCGCTTTGATCGCAAGTATTTTAAAAAAAAGCAAAGAGGGGGAATTAAGTCCTTTAGTTAATCAAACTGTAGAAAATCATCAAACAGTTCACGTACATACCTTTGCTGACATTCAACCACCGGTCGATCTGCAAGCAAATAAGAATGATTTGGATACAAGAAAAAAACTAACAAATATTTTATTCGTCGATGATGATACAAAGTTTAAGGTCGTTAGCATTTTAAAAACTGCCGGTTGGATGCATACTAAAGCTGTAAAAGATATTGGAAATTTAGATGAGGAGTTTGTGAAAGACTCACACATCATATTTGTCGATATTCAAGGAGTAGGGAAATTATTACAAACTCGCGATGAAGGTTTAGGATTAGCACTAAATTTAAAGAAAAAATATCCAGATAAAAGGATTGTAATTTATTCAGCACAAACTGAAGGAGACAGATTTCATGAAGCGTTGAGGAAAGCTGATGCATTTTTGCCTAAAAATGCTGAACCTTATGAATTTCAGCAGCTTGTTGAACAATATTCAGAAGAACTTATTAAATAATGTTTAGAACAAAAATTACGAATGCCAAAGGTCAAGTGATCTTTTCAAATCTTGATGAAAACTGCGATAAATGTTGTAACTCTTGCTCTGTAGTAAATGAAATTATTGAGGTTTGTCCCATATTTAAAAACAAAAGACGCAGGGGGAAAATTTCGCTTGAGGGAGCCGGTTTAGTATACTTATGCACTGAAGAGAATGATTATTTGAAAAGTTCGAGATTATTTAAAGAAAAAATGAAAATGTATGAGATGGTGTTAAAAGAAATTATATCAATTAAGGATACAATAACCGAGGCGGTAAATAAAGACACAAAAAGGCTAATACACAATTTAACATCGCTAAATGCACATAATATACAGGAACTTTACAATGTTGTACCGCAAGATATTTTAACACAGGACTATAGAGATCAAATAAATATAATTAAGGACACGGTAAAGTCTAATTCAGACAAAACAGCTGAGATGTTTATAAGGATAGCCAAAAATAATTCAGCAATGAAAACAGAATTTGCGGTTTTTAAAAAACTGTATGAGCCTAATGCCTTGCTTCATCCTAAAAGACATACAATAAGGAAAGTACTTTTAAATGTTTTACACACTTTTTTTCAGGATTTTACAGACCAGGGAATATATGTTGAAGTAAAGGATGATATTGAAACCTTAGAATTTGATTATGAAACAATTCATGTGGGTTTGTATCATATTTTGGAAAATGCAACAAAATATGCGGCACCTGAATCCAGAATAACAATTTTTTTTAGGGGAAACCCATCATCTTTTGACATAGTGTTTGAAATGTTAAGTATCCAAATTGGGCACGATGAAATTCCAATGATCTTACAAGAAGGAGGTAGGGGCAGGTTTGCAAAACTTCTTAATAAACCTGGAGGTGGGATAGGATTAAGTCACGTTACAAGAATATTGAAATTAATCAATGCTGAATTAGTAGTTAATCGCAATGTAAAGCCCAAATTGGCAAAAAGTATATTTGGTAATAGATACGAAATAAATCAGTTTATAATTAGGTTCAACGATATAACAACTTTAAATAAACGTTGATAATAATTATGAAATACTCAAAATGACCAACTGGAAAAAATATAAACTTGAAGATATTTCAAGTAAGATTACCAAAGGGACTACGCCGAGTTCAATTGGTAAAAATTTTACTACTTATGGAATAAACTATATTAAGGCAGAAGCGGTAACCTTAGACGGGAAAATTGATAAGAATAAGTTTACATACATTGATAAAGCAACAAATGATCAACTTCAAAGATCACAACTTTCAGAAGGGGATATACTTTTCTCGATGGCGGGTGTCTATTTGGGTAAAACTGCGTTAGTTAGAAAACAACATTTACCTGCGAATACAAATCAGGCTCTTGCATTAATTCGTCTAAAAACAGATATAGCTAATCCCGATTTTGTTCACTACTTCTTTAGGCAAAGGGGTGTATTTGAATATGTAAATTCAATTACAGCGCAATCAGCTCAGCCAAACATTAATCTTGCAGAAATAGGAGATCTAGAAGTGTTTCTGCCAGGTCTATCTATCCAAGATCGTATAGTTTCCATCCTTTCTTCCCTTGATGATAAAATAGAACTCAACCGCCGCATGAACCAAACATTGGAGCAAATGGCGCAGGCTTTATTCAATCACTATTTTGTTGATAATATTGATCCTGATAATTTACCAGAAGGGTGGAGTTTGGGGAAACTTAATGATATAACAATAAAAATTACTAAGGGTACTACTCCCACGACTTTGAAAAAGCAGTTTGTTTCTTCAGGTATTAACTTTTTAAAGGTGGAAACGCTTACTAATTTTGGAACCTTCGATTTGAAAAAGCTAAACTTCATAGATGAAGAAACCGATGCTTTACTTTCAAGATCGAGGATACAAAAAGATGATATTTTATTTTCTATAGCAGGTACGCTTGGGAGAATTGCAATGGTGAATGAAAATGTATTACCAGCAAATACAAACCAGGCTTTAGCAATTATAAGACCTGATAAAAACATCATTGATGCCCTTTATATTTATTATATATTAAAACTCCCAACAATTAGAGAAGATATTTTTTCTCAAGTTGTACAAGGAGTTCAAGCTAATTTAAGCTTAACTGTATTAAGTAACACTCCTGTAGTAATTCCAAAGTATGCAGATATGAAAAAGGCATTTCTTGTTATATCTCCACTTCAGAAAAAGATTGAAAGTAATGAAGCGGAAATAAGAAATTTATTAACTATAAGGGACACTCTTCTTCCAAAACTTATGTCCGGTGAAATTGATGTATCAGAATTGAATGAAGAAAAATTGAAAGAGGATTTTGTAACTGAAAATGTTTTAAATGCTTAAAAGATAAATCATTACCAAAACTTTGTTTACTGCTAATGGCTTATAAATTTCTTGTTGAAAGCGATATATAAAAAGCTCAATTATTGGATTAAGCAATTTTATTCCTTAAAGTTTATCATTAATTTTATGATATGGCAAATACAATAAAAAAAAAGAAATCAGCGGTTCCGGGTAAAAAAACATCAGCTAAAAAAGCAACCGCTAAAAAGCCCCTTGCCGGACCCAAAATTTCCGATAGCAAATCTGCAAAGGTGAACACCGGCGATTCTCTTACTAAGAAAATATTGAAAGAAGCTGCTTCAGTGGGATTTTCGAAAGCTGCCGCCAAAACCATGAAAGTTATGGGCTATAACGTAATCGTTAAGAATGGCTGGGTGGTAAAGAAATTTGCAGATGGCAGGATACAAAAAATATCAAAATTAAAAACTAACAATAATCCTGTAATTCTTGACTAAGAAAATTGAACAACTGCGACTAAGGGTTTTTGCGGGTCCTAATGGCTCGGGCAAAAGTACCGTTATACAGTTTGTGAGAAATTACAAAGTCAATGATCAGCCTATTGATTTTGGCTATTATATAAATGCTGATGATATAGCCGGCGAATTAAGGACCGGGCAATTCAGGTTTAAGATGTTCGGTATTTCTACAACAAACAAAGAATTTTTCTCCTCGACAGTAGCCACAGGTTTGATAAATGAAAAGTTTACAGAGGAAGCTTTTAAATCTTCTTATCAATTAAAAGCCAGTACTATTAAATTATTGAAACCAGGTGCGAACGAAAGACTGGCGCAAATTATCGCCGATTTTCTTCGTAAAAAGCTATTGGAGAAAAAAGAACGCTTCTCTTTTGAAACGGTTTTTTCACATCCTTCAAAATTGGAAATTATGAAAGAAGCCAAGGAGAAAGGGTACAAAGTTTATCTGTATTTTGTTTCAACAGAATCGCCTGAAATTAATAAGCTGAGAGTAAGAAGCCGGAAAGATCAGGGCGGCCATGATGTGCCAACAGATTTAATTGAAAGCCGGTATTACCGCTCATTGGATTTGTTATATGAAGCCTGCCAGGTTGCTTACCAGGTTTATTTTTTTGATAACTCTATAGAAGGAGAAGAATCAGACATGTTTGCTCATTTTAAAATGGAGAAAGGCAAGAAGCATTGGGATGAAATCAACCTTGAAAATGTGCCTGCCTGGTTTAGAAAATATTATTCAGATAAAATCAAGAGAACTAAAATTAATGGCTCATAAATTTCTTGTTGAAAGCGATATAGAAGAAGCGGCTATAGAATGGTTGCTTCAAATGAAACCTTACCATTATAAACATGGGGAGGAAATCATCCGCAATCATAAGAAAGCCATACTTGAAGATTTGTTTGAAAACTTTTTGTATCAAACCTATAGCCATGTTCCTGCTAAAATACTGGAAGAGGTAAAGCAGGAATTTTTATTTAATGCAGGAACAGATATTCACCAACGCAACCATGCTTTTCATTTAAAGATCAGCAAAGGAATTCCTAAAACATGGAAGGATGAAAATGGCAGACCACAGTTTCAACATTTCTACCCGGTCAATTATAATGAAGTTGATAAAAATGATTTCCTGGTGGTGAACCAGTTTACCATTGAAGGCAGAAACAGGCGCCGTCCTGATTTGATCATTTTTATTAATGGTTTACCAATCGTATTATTTGAGTTTAAGAACTTATTTGATATAGATGCCGCAGTAGATAATGCATTCAACCAGGTACAACATTATATACAGGATATACCACAGGTTTTTGAAACCAATGAGTTAACCGTTATCAGTGATGGCAGCACTACACTACATGGTACGTTCAGCAGTGGTATGGAATGGTTTGCTTCGTGGAAAAGTGTGGACGGCATCAATATGGTGGAAGATGATTTTGCATTAGAAACACTCATTAAAGGATTGTTGGTTCCGGAAAGATTGCTTCAATATATTCGCCATTACATCTTTCACGAATGGGATAAAGGTGTATTAATAAAAAAAGCAGCAAAGTATCACCAGTTTTTCGGCGTACAATATGCTTTAATAGAAACTTTAAAAGCTATAAAACCTATAGGCGATGGGCGCATCGGTGTTATCTGGCATACAACCCGCAGTGGTAAAAGTATTACGATGGCTATCTATACCGGCATCCTTCGCCAGATGTCGGAGTTAAAGAATCCTACCATCATTGTGCAGGTAGACAGGTTTGATTTGAACAAGCAATTATATGAAGATTTTGTTGCCGCAAAAGATTTGGTAGGTGATGTATCAATTGCCGATAATACAGATGATTTAAGAAGATTGCTGAGCGGCGAAGGTGGTGGCGTAATATTCAGTACCATAGAAAAATTTAGGTTAAAGGATTTGGAGGAAGGTAAGGAGGCCGAACATCCGGTATTAAGTACCCGGGAAAATATAATTGTAATAGCGGATGAATGTCATCGTACACAATATGGATTATTAAAAGGCTTTGCAAGCAATCTTCGCAAAGCAGTTCCCAATGCTTCATTCATTGGTTTCACGGGAACTCCGGTCGATACAAAAGATGCAGATACGGTGCAGGTATTTGGAGAAATTATTCATACGTATGACATCAGACAGGCAACAATCGATCATGCGGTGGTTCCTATTTATTATGAGCCGCGGCTGGCGAAGCTACATTTAGGCAATGCAGAAATTGAAGAAGAGGCAGAAGAAATAATGGAAGGCGTTGATCAAAAGGATCGCAATAAAATAATGTGGGCAGCGGTAGAAGATGCTGCAGGTTCGGATGAAAGAGTTGCAGAAGTATCGAAAGATATATTGAAGCATTTTACGGAGCGTTCAAAAACCCTTGAGGGTAAGGCTATGATTGTTTGCATGAGCCGGAGGAATTGTGTAAAAATGTATGATGCATTAACTGCGCTTGAAGGTTGCCCGGAAACTGCTGTTGTGATGACCAGTAATATTGCCAAAGATCCTGTAGCATGGAAGCCGCATATCCGCACAAAGGAAAATATGGAAGCCATTAAAGCAAGATTTAAAGATCCCGATGATCCGTTAAAGATTGTTATTGTAAGAGACATGTGGCTAACCGGTTTTGATAATCCGCCGCTTAATACTTTGTATGTAGATAAAATAATGAGCGGGCATAACCTGGTACAATCTATCAACCGTGTTGCAACAGTATTTAAAGACAAACCCAGTGGATTGATTGTGGATTATATTGGCATTGGCGATAAACTAAGAGACGCAACGAATAAATATACTTCAAGCGGTGGTAAAGGAAACATTACCATAGATACCAGTGAAGCCTTTGAGATGGCAACAGAATTTATTGCAGCATTAAAATTTAAACTTCCCGATCATTTTAAATACGATACATGGCTCTCATTAAGCAAAGGCGATCAATTAAAACTGGTAAGCCAGGCAACAAATTATATTCTCAGTGATGAAACAAGGAGTAAGGAATTTATGTTGGATGAGATGAAGCTGACGAGCCTTGTTCCAGTGGTAAAAAATGATTCCCGCATAAATGATCTGGCCCTTGATATTTTATTTCTGCAGCATGTAGGCGCCGCCGTTAGAAAGATAAAAAATCCGGTAACAAACATCAGGAAGAAAGAAGGGCAGATAAAAGAATTGATACATAGAAGTATTGAAAGTGAAGAAGTGGTAGATGTGTTTACCATGGCAGGCATTGATAAGTTTGACATCTCTATTATTAATGATGATTTCCTGGCAACGGCAAAGGAGCAGAAGAGCGGCAATGAATTAAAGCTGGAGTTGATAAGAAAGCTTATGAATGATGAAATAAAACTGAGGCAGTATAAGAATATTATAAAGTATAAAAAGCTTAAAGAAGAAGTGGAAAAGATCATCAGTGATTATCACAATCATTTCTTTGATAGTCTGGTAGCCTTACAAAAAATGCGTGAAGCCGCAAGAGATATGCAGGAAGAAGATGAAAGAAGAAAAGTGCTGGGATTAACAGAAGAAGAGGAAGCGTTTTATGAAATACTAGCCAGCCATAAGAATGCAGTTGGAGATTTTGATTTGATAAAAGAAATAGTAAAGGAAGTAACATCCGCAGTTAAAAAGAACCTACAAATTGATTGGTATAAAAAAGATGATGCCAAAGCACAGGTGATGCTTGCAGTAAAAAGAGTATTGATGAAGAAAGGGGTAAAGTTGGAATTGAAAGAAATACTGGATGATATTATGGTGCAGGCAGAATCGCGGTATAGGGAATGGTGGGGAGATGTGGCGTAGGGGGGGATCATGAAATTTCAAGTTGGATATTTAATCAAACATCGTCATTATGGAACTTAACTCAGACAAAATTAAAATTAAAGACCTTTTAGAATTGAAAGCGAACAACATGATTTCAGTAAATCCTGAATATCAAAGAGGCGCCGTATGGAACGAAGCTCAGCAAAAAAAATTGATAGACAGTGTTCTAAGAAGTTATCCATTACCTCTTATTTATTTGCATCACAAGAAGAAAACGGTGGCTGGAATGCAAAGAGAGGATTTAGAAATAATTGATGGCCAACAAAGAATAAATGCACTATATAGATTTGGCGAAAGCGCTTTTAAGTTATTCGATCCCATCAAGGATGATAAAAAAGCGAGATTTCCTGACTTTATTAAAAGAATTGATTGCCCCTGGGCCGGTTGTAATTTTTTAGCCCTATCACAAGATTTAAAAGATAAATTTAATAATACGGAGCTTTTTATTGTAAAAGTGACGACGGATATTGAAGATGAAGCAAGAGATCTTTTTATACGGCTTCAGGCGGGGTTGCCTCTTAACGCACAGGAAAAACGTGATGCATGGCCGGGCGGCTATACAGAATTTGTTCTGAAATTTGGCGGCAAAAGTGAAATAACAAGATTTCCCGGACATCCATTTTTCAGAACGCTGATAGGCTTACCAAAAACTGACAGAGGGGCTACAAGAACCCTCTGTGCTCAAGTGGGAATGCTATTTTTTGAAAAAGCTAATCAGGGAAACTGGATGGATATAGGAACTCAGCCGGTAGATGATTATTATTATAGGCACTTAGGGTTTGATCTTAACAGTCCGGAAGTTTTTCGTTTCTCCAAAGTCCTTGATCTTGCTGTTGATTTATTTGAGGGTTTCAAAGGGCCAAAGCTTAAAGTGCATGAGGCAATACACGTATTTCTACTACTAGATAGCCTAATGGACGATTATACAAGGAGTTGGCAAGATAAATTTATAAAGGCATTTGAGCATTTTCGCTTAAAATCAGCTATAGATAAAAAAGAAAAATCAGGAGAGTATTGGTCTTCATATGTTTCCTGGACCATGACTCAAGCTGTTGCCGCGCATTCTCTTCAAAGAAGGCATAAGTTTTTTTCTGAAAAAATGTATGCACTTTTAACGCCTGTAAAAAAAGATCCTGATAGAATTTACGGTGAGCTTGAAAGAGAAATAATTTACTATCGGGATGATAAAAAGTGTGCTGTTTGTGGTGAAGAAATAAAGTGGTCGGATTTAGAAATCCATCATGTTGATGAACATCAAAACGGAGGTCAAACAACAATTGAAAATGGTGTGTCAGTTCATAAAGCATGTCATCCCAAAGGACAGGCCGCTATTGATTTCAATATTAATTGGAAAGCAAATAAACAGCAAATACAGGAAATAACCGAAGCAATTTCGAATGGAAATTTTAGAGAAGGAATTTTAGATAATATTTCATCGCAAGAATTGAGAGAGCAATCGTTATTAAAATCACCAACACCATCAGCATCAGACTGGGCACTGAAAATACCAGAGTTGGAGGGCATAAATAACATAAGTAGTTGGGCTGATATCTGTAGTTATTTAAATATTAACGTAAATGGAAATTCTGCAAGAAGAGCATTAAAAAAATGGGCAGAGAATAATCAACCTAATTGGGAACCAGTTCCAGAAGTCTAAAAGTCGTTGAATATTGCTGATCTTAAAATTTGATCCATAAAATGTAAATCTTCAATATTTATTTGTTTACTGCCAGGAAATGATGAAAAGATTGCCCCGAAAATTGACGGGGCAGGCTGCGTCGCTAATTGTATTTCATTAAATGAATAGCATCCCTTCGACAGGCTCCCTTCGACAAGCTCAGAGTAAACCCTTTTAAGCCTAAAATAAAAATTCTTCTTATTTTCCCGTTTACTTCTCAATCAACTTCTCCAACTTTTCTATCATCTCTTTTTGCTGTTGCAGCATGCGTTCGTATAATTCGATCATTTTTTCAACAGGATTAAAATTGAAAGTTGGATAGTAGTTGTAACCGTTTGCTTGGTCATTAAAAGTATTGGAAATAATATTCACGGCCTGTTCCTCATCAAAATTCTGTATCGCTTCTGCAGGTATTTTTAATGCAGCAGCTACCTGTTGCAAAACAGAATCATCAATCGTTTCTTTTTGTTCAAGAAGGGAAATTTTTTGCTGGTTCCAGTCGTCGCCAAGGTTGGCAGCCAGTGCATCCTGCTTAATGCCCAGCATCTCGCGAAAGCGCTTTACGTTGCGCCCTTCATGTATTTTTTGGGTATTGGTTGTACTCATCATAAGCAAATTTAAATATTAAAGCGCGGAATTATGCAGGTATAAAGTTATGTAAAAAACAGGGTAAAAGCGGTAAAACACAAAAGGAAAATGTTGGATACGGGGAGAGGAATGTGAAAATTTGAAAATGGGAAAATGGAGAATGTGCTGATTAGCTAATGTGCTAATGGAGGAATGCAATATTTAAAAGCCATTAAAATGAGAAAATGGGGGTACATCGCACGCATCCTGTAAATCCTTTAATCCTGGAGATCCTGATTCTGACAATGGGCAAAAGCGGAAAGTTGAAAAACGTTTGGAGGAATGGAAGAAGGTAGGTTATTTTTTTGAGTGGTTTGGGGAAGAGGGCGCTACCCAACAATTGTGGGAAATATTAAAGCTGGCGCTGGTGGCTGATAATGACCACTGTGATGAACGCGAACGCTCGAACATGATCTTCTTTTATGAACAGGCAACAGAATTTTTTAAAGCTACTTCTGCAATGTGGGAAAGAAAGAGAAAAAAGATGACGAGGGAGGAGACAATGGAGATTTAAAATAATAAGCAATGGGGAAAGGCAATATGCAATGGGCAACGGGTAAAAGGAAAAGGCAAGACACTTCTAAATAAACTTTTATGAAAGAGAAATTATCCAAAGACAAATTTGATACTGAATGCTGGGCTAATGATAATATTCGTGATCCTTACCAGGTAATTGCTGAATTGTTTTCTGCGTCAGATATGTTCCATCTGAATAACACGATTAAAAAATTAATGGAATGTTGTATTTCACCAAAGATGTATCAGTGTAAGCCGCCTGCCGATGTATTGTTATACTCGCGAATCATTCATTCAGCAATTAAGGCGGCAGATGTTTTAAAAGAAAAGCAATCCAGTGAAATAATAATTTATGAGAACGATTTGCTCAATAATAAATATTTCATTAGCCATCGCGTGCTTCACGACGACTGGACAGACTTTCCCCGTTTTCTTTCCAGAAAGGAGTATTGCAATCCCTATTTGGCATTCAGAAAATTTTTTAAATACCAGTCGTTGGATACCTGGCTAACGATTTGGAAAAATATTGTTGATGGCGCACTTTGTCCGGAAGAAGCAAGGTTTTCTATAAATGAACTATCTGTTTATATACATCTCATAAAGCTGGTCGAAGCGGCTCATCTTATAGATGTAAGAGAAACAGTTCACGTGAGAGGCCGTCTTAAAAAACGGACAGTAGAAGGCTGTTAATGCATTCAATCTGATAAATGCAGGAAACATTACATGATCTTTTAAAAACGTTAGGATGAGAAAAACAATGTATCAATCACACGATCATTTACCGGTGTGGCTTGAAAGGGCTGAGGAGAGTTGCCCCGAAGAAATCGTAAAAAGTTACTTCAATACCTATTCCCTGCCCGATTCCCGGTTGTATCTGTGGCAAATGCTGAAATGGTATGGTATTGAAAAAGAAGAGGGGCTTTTATTGGAAACCTGCGATTGTCTTGCCTTCTTTGAAAAACTGGTGTGCCTGATAGAGGCACTGCACGTGCAAATGGAAAGCAAACCTGTAACAAACGAGCCTGTTAAAAGTTTCGAAAGCAGGCAAGGATTTTTGTGTGATGATAACAACAGTAGTGACGATGATCCCCTGGCTCCGGTGATTCGTATGATCCGGCAATCTATGGATGTTGAAAAGATATACCTGCTTGGCACTTTTCCCCTTGTGCCGGAAGCGCTGGGAATAGAATACGACCTTCTTGTTTTGGTGAACGGCAATAACAATCATACCAATGAAGAACTTGAAAGCCTGATTCACAACCGCAGTCATGATCTGGTGCCCGTATGCGCCAACTCCTTTCCAATGACCAAAGTAAACGGCATGATAGAGAATGGCAATTATTTCTTCTCCATGAACTGTGTGCCGGAAAAACTGCTGTATGATGCAGGAAGGGTGCCATTAGAAAAGCCTCGTCAGGTTGATCAGCTTACGTCTTCTGATAGTCTGTTGGAAACTCATAACGGCATCATGGAGAAAGCGCGAAGCTTTGTTTCCGGTGCCGCGCATTACTATGAATCTAATGAGTACGCATTGGCAGCCTTTATGTTGCACCAGGCAATGGAACACGGATTGAACGCCTTTTTACAGCCTTTAATACAATTCCGGTTGCAAACACACAGCCTGCAGAAGCTGCTGCGCTGGACAAGACGGTTCAGTATGGATATCTTCAACGTCTTTCCACGGGATACAGAAAGAGAAATCGATCTTTTCCGGTTATTGCAAAAAGCGTACGTACATGCCCGTTATAAAGATGTTTTTACCATCACGGGAGAAGAAGCATGTCTGTTGCAGGAAAGGGTAAAACTGATATTGGAAAAGATAACTAATGAATTTAAAAGGTTAGTAGTGGTGCAGCCATCCTAAAATCTATTAATCCTGTAAATCCTGATTCAGACAAATAAAAAGCAGGTGTAAGACCTATAAGGTTTTTGGGAAAAGATAACTATTGGCAGGATTTGAAATCTAAACCTTATAGGTCTGTGGAAAAATAAAAATATTGATATATGAAAAAGAAAAAAGAAAAAATCAAAGACCGGTTTGAAACCGAAAGCTGGTGTTACCGTGTAATTGGTGATCCTTACCAGGTGCTGGCAGAAGTATTTTCACATGCTGAGATGCCACATTTCAGAAAGGTGATCAGTAAGCTTGTACATGCAGCGGAAGCAGAAGAAATTTATACCAAAAAATCACCCTGCGATGTGTTGCTTTATATGAAGATCATCCGGTCGCTGATGGAAGCGGCCCATGTTTTAAAAGAAAAAAAGACAGGCCCGATAGAAGTAAGCCCCGGCGACATTTCTAACAAAAATTATTATTGCAGTAATTACCAAATTGCTACTGAATGGAAGGACTTGCCACGCTTCCTGTCTACGAAAGAATTTTGCAATCCTTATAAGGCTTTCCGGAAATTCTTTAGGTACAAAAAGCTAACGGAATGGCTTCATGACTGGGAGGAGTTAGTTGAAGCGGCGCTGTCAAATAACTGTGGCGGCCTTGGGCTGGAAATGACAAAAGTCCATTCCTGCCTGGTAAAGTTGGTGGAAGCCGGTCATTTGATTAATGTGAGAGAGGTGAATCATATTGATGGCAGGCTAAAGAACCGGTTTTTAGGTAGCTGATGGAGGAATTTGAAAATGTGGAAATATGAAAATATGAAAATGTGAAAATATGAAAATGTGAAAATGGTAGTAAGACCTATAAGGTTTTTTAGGATTAGTTATCAATTGCAGATTTTAGAATTGAAACCTTATAGGTCTGAATACGGCCGATTTGACGTCTATAAGAAAAGGTTTTACTTTACGCCTTACTTTTACCATTAATTATTCGTTGTATATAGATGAACAATTCTCCCTTTATTTCTATTTGTATTCCGGCCTATAAACATGTTGAATACCTGCAACGGCTGCTGGATTCTTTATTAACACAAACCTATAGGGATTATGAAATTGTGATTACTGACGATAGCCCGGATGATAGCGTGGCAGAGCTGATAGAAAAGTATCAATCAAAAAAAGAAATCCGCTATTATAAAAATGCACAACCATTAGGCACACCCGAAAACTGGAATGAGGCGATCCGAAAAGCAAACGGTGAATGGATAAAGATTATGCACAATGACGATTGGTTTGCGAGTGATAATGCATTGCAGGTTTTTTACCAGAATATTCAACAACATCCCAGTGCTGTTTTTTTCTTTTCTGCGTTTCAAAATGTGGAAGCGGATACAGGAAAGAAGCAAATGGTAAAACTTTCTTACACGGATAAAAAGTTTTTTGAAAGCAATCCTTATCACCTTTTAAAAAAAGTGTATGTCGGAAATCCGAGTTGCACCATCGTGCGTAAAGACCTGGATATATGGTACGATAAGCGGTATAAATTTATAGTTGATTTTGATTATTACATCCGTGTAATTCAACAAACGAAAATGCCTGTTTATATCGATGAAGTTTTATTAAATATTGGCTTTCACAGCGGACAGGTTACCGGTTACACCAAATACAACCCTTCGGTTCAATTGCCGGAAAATATCACTTTCCTTAATGAACAAAAAAAAGATATTTTAAAAGACATTCTTGTTTTTGATTATTACTGGCGGCTGATGAGGAATTTAAAAATAGATTCTAAAGAAAAACTTATGTCATTTCTCGGAGACATACAACCGAATCAAAAAATCCTTTTCATCATTAATTTTCAAAAAAAGATTCCCGTTGCTTTGTTAAAAATCGGTTTTATTTCCAAGGGATTTATGTTAATGGCTTTTGCCAAAAACAGGCTGTATTAGAATTATCAAATAAAAAATAAATTTGTGTAAAACATACAAAAAATGGAAGTTTCTTCAATTGACAAAGAGTTGATAAGATATTTTATCCAGCTTACAGAACCTCAAAAAAAATCGTTGCTTCAATTGATTAAGACTTTTATAAAATCAGATAAAGAGCCGGAACAATCCATTTCTATTGAGCAATACAACAAAGAACTTGATGAAGCCATGATCGATATCAATGAAGGAAATTTTACAACTTTGGCAGAGTTGCAAAAAGAAATGCAATCATGGTAAGTGATATACGCAAAATCATAATAGGTGATGAAGCGAAACTGGCATTAAAAGAAGCGTATAGAATTATTCGAATAAGGCATACGAAAATGAATCCCCTGGAATATTAATTTAATTAATTAATTATTTTAGATTTTTCAATTGAGAAAGGCGGAAATAAGATTTATAGTAAACAAACTAATTCACTTAATTTTTATTTCATGTATTTGCTAGTCCCAAGCCAACTTTTATTTTATAAAGAAGTTTTCCCAATACAGGAATGTTTTGGATCGTTTTTAAAGTTTTTAACCTGAACGTCCAAAGCTTATTTTTCCAACTTGATCCGAGGTATTTTTTTACTACGATACTGCCTTCCTTTAATGACAAATTATATCTCTCGGTACTGATGCCGCCGGGAACATTTACAGCAAGAATTTCATTGAGAAATAAAAATTTTTCAAACCGGATTCGCGCCACAAAATCAAAGTCCATCGCTATTTTGAAAGAATTATCGAACAAACCATATTTATCGAACAACTCTTTGCGTACATACATGGTTTGATGCGAAAGGCTTCGCATGCCGCGGTATAATTTTTTAGGGTCGAAGGGTTTGCCCAGTGTAACCCATACGCCACTTCGCTGGTAACGGTATTTTCCATGCAACCACATTAAGGAATTGTCTTCATTGAATTTTGTCAAAACAATTTTTACCACATTTTCATCATATAAAAGGTCGCCCGAATTGAGCAGCAGAATTACATTGCCCGTAGATTTTTGGATGCCTTTATTAAAAGCATCTGCAATGCCTTTGTCTCTTTCATTAAAAACTTTTCTGTAATTAACTTTTTCTGCTTTTTCAAAATACTTTTCAATGCCAGGAGTAGTTGAACCGTTAATGATCAAATGCTCAAACGGGGGAATGATTTGTTCATCCACCGATTTACAGGTATCTAAAACCTCCTGCAGGTTGTTGAAGCAAATAGTTATGATCGATAATTTAGTCAACTGGCTGATCAATTATTTTATCAAAAGAAAATTCACATTCATTTTATAATAAATGCGCATCAGGCTCTTTCTTTTTTACGGAATAATATACAATGGTGGCTATGATCAACAAGGCTACCAACAGGTTGGCAATAATGCTGATCATCCGGCCTGTAGTAAAGGATTTGGGCTCAAACCTGAATTCTATTTCATGATTCCCTGCAGGAATTAACATGCCACGTAAAACGTAGTCGGTTTTTACATAATCCGCCTTATCTCCATCAATATATACATTCCATCCTTCAGGATAATAAATTTCACTGAAGACGGCAAACTGGGGCGAATTTGCAGAAAACCTGTAATCTATTTTATCATTCAGGTTTTGTACCAATTTAATATAACCAATCGAATCATATTTTGGAGTTGACGTGATTTGCGGTTTAAATTTATTCTCTACCACTGCGGTATCTTTCAAATCGGTATTATCAAGAGCGGCCATTTCCTGGTCGGCATTGTCAACATATTTTATGCCTTTTATCAACCAGCAATTTCCAAAAGCTCCCGGATTTAACTGCGCCTCCGGCTTACCTGTTTGTGGGTTTTGAACAATAAAATATTTGGTATTCAACATGTCAAAAACCTGCATATTTCCTTTACTCAGTTGCCTGGTTATAATATCGTTGTACAGACCCAATTTTGCCGGATGGTACCCACCAACAGAATTTAGATGATAAGCGGTAGTAGCATCATTAAATGCATCTACCGTTTCATTAAATACCCGGAAGTTGGCATGGTCAGGGTCTTTCAAAATTTGGGTTTCTGCCGGTGATGGGATATACGCCGATTCGAAATCTTCGGGTTCTACATAATTATTGGTATTTAAATAGCGTAAAGCCACTCCAATAAGATCATATCCCGAGAGAATAATTAACCCTGCTACCAGCAATTTAGCAGGAACTTTCTTCTTCAAATACAACCCCATCAAAAGAACGGCAAGCCCGATCAAAATAAATGATCGCAGCAGATCACTTCCCATTAAATTTTTCCTGTCGGTTTGTAATGCTTCAATAAGATTACGGCTTACCTGATCCGCCTGTTGTTCTAACTGGGGGGACGCTTGCTGACCAGGAGGAACACGCAACATATTTTGTTTCAGGTTATCCCTGATGGCTTTATCATTAGGGCCGGTGAAAGAAGCGGACATGTAAAAGAATCCCAGCAATACAAGAATAACTCCACTAATAATTGCAGTGGACTTTAATTTTTTCCACGCTTCGGCCACATCAATATCTTTGGAGATCAATTTGGTAAGAGCCAGCACTGCCATTAAGGGAAAGCACAATTGAGGAATTACCAGCGCCATTGTGGGCGCCCGAAACTTATTGTAGAAAGGAAGATAATCAAAAAGGAAATAATTAAAACTTGAAAAGTTAGCGCCCCATGCCAGTAAAACGCCGAGTACACTGGCGGCAATGAGCCACCATTTATACCAGGATTTTAAATAGACGACTCCGAAAATAAAGAGCAGGCAAATAATCGCACCAAGGTAAACCGGCCCGGATGTTCCCGGCTGATCGCCCCAATAAGAATAATGGTCTGCGAACTGAAGAGCCTGGTCCTCCGGAGCCCCTAATTGTGAAAATTGCTCGACAAATTTAGAGTTAGCATTGTATTCGTCGCCACCATTGCTGCCACCATATAATCCCGGAACCATGAAAGTAAGGGTTTCAGGAAAGCCAAGGCTATACCTGAAAGCGTAATCTTTGTCCAACCCACCTTTGGTTTTGTTTCCCTGGATATCTGAAGTCAATTCTGATTTACCGCCACGCATACTTTCTTTGGCATATTCATAAGTAGGCATCATTGAAACTGCGCAACACGCAAGTCCTACTATTCCTGCCAAAAGACCAAGCGCCGCACTTTTTATGGCATGGCCAAATTGTTTCTCCTGGTAGCTTCTTATCAAAAAAGCAATCGTCATTATCACCGCAATGATCAATGTGTAATAAACGATCTGCACATGGTTTTGTGCAATCAAAAAAGAAGAAAACAAGGCTGTCACCATAAAACCGGCCAGGTATTTCTTTTTATATAATAAAAGTAAGCCGCCCAAAACGGCAGGTGCAAAGCCAATAGAGATCATCTGCGTATTGTGGCCCACTGAAATAATGATGGGATCAAAAGTGGAGTAGGCGTAGGCAAGTCCACCCAGAATACTTACCCACGGATTGGCACCGGCGACGACACATAAAAAATAAAAACAAATGCATGCTAAAAAGAAAAAACTGGCCGGAACCGGAAGCCCTAAAGTGAGAACATCTGAAAGATAGCCAACCGTAATTTTTGTTCTCGGGTCAAAGGCGATTTGATAAGCAGGCATACCGCTGAACATGCTGTTGGTCCATAAAGGAAAGTGTCCATACTTATCTTTAAATTCAAAAGACTGTTGTGCCATTGCATGCCATTGCTGTGTATCAGACTGCTGCGGCACTTTTCCCTGGAAAGCTGGTTTTGTATAAATAACGGCAACAACTAAAAATACTGCTATTGCAATAAGATGGGGAAGTATTTTTTTGAAACTGAAATTCTTCATGAAGCGTTTTTTCTTTTAAGAAGCAAAGTAAATGATTTTAAGTGAATGGTGAATTGGGAATTGGGAATTACGAATTACGAATTATCAATTACGGATTCTGATAAATAGCAAACCAACAAATAAACTGTTTTTTGATTTTAGGTTTTGTTTATAAAGTTAACCAGGTTCATTTTCACATTTTCAAATTGGCACATTAGCTAATTAGCTAATTGGCTAATTAGCCAATTAACTCTTATCTTAGTTTTTTCAACTTAACTTATGGCATTAAGCAGAATCTGGGCGTCCTTTATTATTGTTGCATTCCTGGCGGCTACTTTTCAATGTATATTTATAAAAGGCAACACCAATATTTATAGCCGTATGGTGGTTGGCAATGCAGGCGATACTTCTTACACTACCAGGTTAGATTCACAAAAAATGGCTTCTGCTATTTTACAAAAATTACAAAGCGGCAAAACGTACAGTGAAGGAACGTTAAAATACAGCAAAACTGCTGACGGAAATTATATCAGTTACAGGCAACAAAGTGCCGATGGCATAATTGCCACCGCAAAAACGGCTGTTGATATTTCTATCAATCTTATCGGGATCATGGCGTTGTTCATGGGATTTATGAGTATTGCCGAGAGGGCAGGGGGGATCCGTCTTTTATCCAAAATTATCGGGCCTTTCTTTTCAAAGCTATTTCCTGAATTGCCTAAAAATCACCCGGCGATGGGGCACATGGTAATGAATTTTTCGGCGAATCTTTTGGGGTTGGATAATGCGGCGACACCGTTTGGTATTAAAGCGATGGAAAGCCTGCAGGAACTGAATCCGAATAAGGATACAGCCTCCAATTCGCAGATCATGTTTTTGTGCCTGCATGCTTCGGGGCTTACTTTAATTCCTGTGAGCATTATTGCGATTCGAGCTTCATTAAATGCGGCAAATCCTACTTCCATTTTTATCCCTTGTATGATCGCCACTTTTGCCGCAACTATTGCTGCAATGCTGATTGTTTCCTACAAACAAAAAATAAATGTTTTTCAACCGGTGATCTTGTTATGGGTTTTGGGGATTTCGGCGGTTATTTCATTGATGGTTATTTATTTAAAATCGTTGAGCTTTACCGGCGTGCAAACTTTTTCCGGCGTGCTGAGCAACGGACTTATTTTATCGCTTTTCTTCCTGATTATTTTAGGCGCATTGTATAAAAAGATTGACATTTTTGACGCTTTCATTCATGGTGCAAAAGATGGCTTTGAAGTGGCGGTAAAAATTATACCTTACCTGGTGGGAATGTTGGTGGCAATTAGTTTATTGCGTACCAGCGGCACATTTGAGGTGATCATTGATGGAATGAGCAAATTGTTTGGAGCATTAGGAACCGATACAAGATTTGTTGCGGGTTTGCCAACGGCTTTGGTAAAACCTTTAAGTGGCAGCGCAGCCCGGGGAATGATGATCGATACGATGACGACTTATGGTCCAAATTCTTTTGCAGCCGATTTATCTTCCATTTTACAGGGAACTTCCGATACTACTTTTTATATCGTTGCAGTTTATTACGGTGCTGTTTCTATTAAAAATACGCGCTATTCTATTGGTGCCATGTTGCTTGCTGATCTTGTAGGAATAGTTACTTCTATCTTGTTGGCTTATTTGTTTTTTGGAAATGTGCATTAATCATGCGCAAATAAAAACCCAGATTATTTGTTGCTTTACTGTAAACTTATTTGTTCCAATAAGCCAGCCAGTCGATAAGGCGGCTGGTAAAGCCAAATTCATTATCGAACCACGCTACCACCCTTGCATGATTGCCAATAACAGCCGTCTGTGTGCCATCAATGATACAAGAATGGGTATTCCCTTTTATGTCAAGTGAAACCAATGGATCTTCTGTATACTCCAATATTCCTTTGTAATCATTTTGGGAAGCAGTTTTAAACATTTTATTGATTTGTTCTGCCGATACTTCTTCCTTTAACTGAACATTAAAAGAAGCCATCGCACCGTTGGCAACAGGTATCCTCGTAGAGAAAACATTGATTTTATCTTTTAAACCCGGAAGCAAACGATTTAGTGATTGATGAAGATCAATGGCAACAGGAATGATCGATTCAGCGGCTGCGCGACCCCTGCGAAACTGTTCATTGGGCATATCTACCAGTGCCTGGCGTGAGGTATAAGAATGAAGTATATTAAGATGAGCCGATTGAATTCCTATTGAATTCAAAATATAAAGCACATGAACTGAGCAATTGGTCATACAGCCACCCGGTGACAAGATATCAATGCTTTCTGTAGATCCATTTTGGTTGTGCCCGTAAACCTGTAAAACTACATCTTCAGCACCCGTAGTAGATAATAGCACTTTCCCGGCACCCGCGGTTAAATGTTTTGAAGCGCCTTCTTTATGGGTAAATTTTCCGGTGCATTCCAACACCACATCTACCTTCAATTCCTTCCAGGGAAGTTGAAGTGGGTCTGCATTTTGGTAGGCAGCTATTTGTTTTTGATCAACCTGGAGAACCTGTTCACCTGCTTTTATTTCGTGAGGATATGTTCCATAGATAGAATCATATTTCAACAGGTAAGCCAGGTTTTTTACCGGCATCAGGTCATTGATGGCCACCAGTTCAACTTGTTCATTTTCAAGTAATCTTCTAAATAAGAGACGTCCGATCCGTCCCATTCCATTTATGGCTATTCGCATTCAAAAAAAAATTTAATGACTGCAAATATCCGTAAGAAAAATGATTGAAATTAAAATCGCGGCAATGAAAAGAGAAAGAAATGGCACAGGATATACCTGTGCCACAAAAAGTAAAAATTATAATAACTTATTTACATTCCTGTTAATAAGGCAATAGCAGCCATTATTCCAAGAAATAATAAAATAATCCCAATGGCAACGAAGGTATCGTGCAATTCTACAGAGTTAATTTTTTTCATAATCTTCAATTTTAAGTTAAAAAAAATTGTGTTTTGAAAGGAGAATTGGAAAAAAACCTAACTATAAGATCAGTTTTTCGAGGAGAGGGACTAGTACAAAGTTATAAAAATATCTGGCTTATACAAGTTTTATTTTTCGTGAAAGAAAAATAAATTATTTAAAGTATTAAAATAAACAGGTTTGTATTTCAAGGCTTTTGAACTAAAGATTTTCCTGTTTAATTTCAACTTATTTGACTTTCCATCATCATCATCTTATCAAAGAGTGTTTCATATTCAGCATTGTTGTCATCAAGTTCCTGCAATTTTTGCTTATACCTTTTTTCCGCTTCAACAAACTTATCTTTATCAGAGTAGATTTCGGGAAGAGAAAGGTTGGCTTCCAATTGCTTTTTTTCTTTAGTATTTTTTATAATCTTTTCTTCCAATTGCTGGAATAGTCTTTTTACTTTTTGTAATTCTTTTTGCTGTTCGCGGCTTTCAGTAGACTGGTTATTGTTCTTCTTTTCTGCAGGTGCAGGTTTCTTTTCTGTCTCTTTTTTCTCAGCCCCATTTTTCTCAGCACTTTTTCTTTCCTGTTTCCAACGTTCCCACTCATCATAAGTACCTACAAATTCTTTGATTTTATAATCGTCAATTTCCCAAATCTTATTCGCGGTTTTATTTACAAAATAACGGTCGTGGCTCACCAGGATATAACTTCCTTCATACTTGTTCAGCGCCTCAATAAGCAGGTCAACAGAGTGCATGTCCAGGTGATTCGTAGGTTCATCCAGTAACAAAAAATTGGCTTTACTCACAATGGTTTTTGCAAGCGCCACACGTGCTTTTTCACCACCACTCAACACTTTTATTTTCTTGTCCACATCATCCCCGCTGAACAGGAAACAACCTAACAGGCTCCTTAATTCCAGTTCTGTTTTGCCACTTCCGGAGTAATTCATTTCTTCCAGCACGGTGTGTTCGAGGTTCAGAGCTTCTAATTGGTGCTGCGCATAAAAGGCATCTTTTACATTGTGGCCTTCTATTCTTTCCCCGTCGAAAGGTTCAACTCCGGCCACCATTCTAAGCAAGGTTGATTTACCTTTTCCATTGGCTCCTATTAATCCGATTTTATCTCCACGATTGATCTCAGCACCTGTGTTTTCTACAATTTTTACCTTACCAAAACTTTTGCTCGCATGTTTTAAAGTGCTTAGAATTCTACCGGGTTGATGTCCGATGGTAAAATTGATGCGCATGTCAGGCCTTTCTAATTCTGTATTTTCGATCCGGTCAATTTTATCCAACCTTTTCATGATACTTTGAGCCTGTGCGGCTTTAGAAGCCTTGGCTTTAAAGCGTTCTACGAACTTTTCCTGTTGACGAATATAATCCTGTTGGTTTTCATAAGCCCTTTTTTGAAGTTCAATGCGCTGTTCTTTTTCTTGTAAATAATAAGAATAATTGCCACTGTAAAAATGCAATTCCTGTTGATAGAGTTCGACGATTTTGTTAACCATCCTGTCCAGGAAATAGCGGTCATGCGAAACAATTACTACTGAACCTTTATAATGTTGTAAATATTTTTCGAGCCATTCAATCGAAGGCAAATCAAGATGGTTGGTAGGCTCATCCAACAACAATACATCAGGGTTCATCAGGATCATTTTTGCAAGCAAAACCCTCATTCTCCAGCCCCCACTAAATTCTTTGTAAGGCCTTTGCAGGTCGGCGTTGGCAAAACCAAGCCCTTGTAAAATTTCTTCGGTTTTATGATGGATGTCATATCCGCCCAAAACTTCAAGTTCGTGCAATTTGTCACCATATAAATGGGCCAATGATTCATCTGAA
The DNA here is from genome assembly GCA_028876495.1 of Bacteroidota bacterium. GTDB lineage: Bacteria > Bacteroidota > Bacteroidia > Chitinophagales > Chitinophagaceae > Ginsengibacter. The sequence goes on along the minus strand of JAGWRO010000093.1, from coordinate 97,922 downwards.
GTCTTTTCAAGTTCATGCCCAATTTTTTCGATTTCTTTTTCTAATTCCTGCACCCTTTCAAAAGCACTTAAGGCTACCTGCAAAATAGAATCTTCAGTGTCAAAACTTAAAAGGTCCTGGTGAAGAAATCCGATCGTGGTTTCTTTTCCCTTTTCAACAGTGCCTGCGGAGGGAAGATATTGATTGGTTAAAACCTTTAATAAGGTGGATTTTCCTGTTCCGTTATAACCGATAAGACCGATCCTTTCATTTGGCTGAATGTGCCACGTTGCATCTTTAACGATCACTCTTGCACCGAATTCGAAGGTGAGATTCTGTAAACCTAATAACATAGTTTAAATAAAAAATAAAAGATAAAAACAGTAAACAAAGAAATTACTGTTATTTTAAAGCGTGCAAAATTACAAAAATAAAGGCAGATTTGTGCTGTTAAAGAGTATTGGAGACGTTGTAATAGTGTTATTTATAAAAAGGGTTAAGCGGAAGGACAGTTTATTTGAACCTTCTTCCCACAATCACCTTGAAAATATTTTTATCAGTACCCGAAGTGAATCCGAATCCATAACCGGCATTGAATTCCCATTTGGGAGATACATTTAAATCGACTGCCAAAAATAACTGCTGTTGCTGCTCGTCCCATTTATAAATGTTATTAAGCGGCCCAATAGATCCGTAATATTCAAAACCAGGATCAAAAGCTTTGGTAACCGCATAACTTGCTTTGAAATTGGGAGAAAAAACAAAACCTTCACCGGTATTTAATCCTTTTAAAGCTCTGTCAAAAGTAGGATTGAAACACAAATACAGTTTGTTCCATTGCTTGTCAATGATCGGCCTTATTTCTATTGACCATGTATCTTCACTAAACTCGCTATTTTGAAAACCTACTTCTGTTGAAAGGCTTAATCCTACAGGCAAATCATAGCTTTTAGGAATTGCAATCCTGGGGCGAATGTGGCTGCCTACATAATCGGTGCGACCATCGCTGCCTATTGAGTTGAAAAAATAAAAGCCTACCTCAAGCCATTTATTAAAACCATGAGTAATCTCGACTGTTTCATGAAAAACATGGTTGGTGGGTAAAACCCCTTTGATTTTCTCTTTTGAACCATCAAAAGTAAAATTGCTGTGAAGTTCAAGCATGGTGGTTTTGGGCTCAACAAGATCTGATCCATATACCTGTATCTCATAATTGTCCTGTGCATGAACGGTGGTTGCAAAAAGAGAAAACAAAAGAGGAGACAAAAATAAAAGCACCGTTCTTAAAATATTTTTTCTCATTGGTAACTATTGCTGATTTGATTAAGTATAGCTGCAGATATTAATTAAGCATAACATCAAATTCTGCATCATTTTTGGATGCAAAGCTTTTTATTTCATTGTATAATGTATCTCTTTCAACCGCTACACGGCCTGCCTGGGAGATCAGTGTTACCAATTCTTCAGTAGTCATTGCCGGGTTCTGTTCTTCACTTCCGGCCATTGAATAAATTTTTGTAGAATCATCAATCGTGCCGTCAATATCATCTACGCCGAAAGATAAAGAAAGTTGCGCATTTTGTCTTCCCAGCATTGGCCAGTAGGCTTTTAAATGAGGGAAATTGTCCATATAGATCCGTGCAATTGCATACATTTTCATATCTTCTATAATGGAAGATTCTGGCACATTGCTCATGTCGTTATTCTGATTACGGAATTTTAATGGAATGAATGTGTTGAATCCCCCTGTTTTATCTTGTAAATTTCTTAACCTGCTCATGTGGTCAATACGATGGCTGTAATTTTCAATGTGCCCGTAAAGCATGGTAGCATTGGTATGCATTCCGAGCAAATGCGCTTCCTCATGAATTTTTAACCAACCTTCTGCATCTACTTTATCATGGCAGATTTGCTTCCGGATTTCTGCATCAAATATTTCAGCACCGCCGCCGGGCATTGATTGCAGGCCTGCTTCATTCAATCTCTTCATGCCTTCCGTTACTGAAAGCTTAGCCTTCCTGAACATATAATCAAGTTCGACTGCCGTGAAACCTTTTATATGCAGATCGGGCCTGTGTGCTTTAATTTCAGAAATAAAATCACAAAAGAAATCAAGATCCATTTTTGGATGAACACCGCCTACAATATGAACTTCTGTCACTGGTTTTCCATCGTAACTTTTAACGATATTCATCATATCTTCTTTGCTCAGCACCCATCCTTCATCACGATGTGCATATAATCGGGAGTATGAGCAAAATTTGCAGGCAAAAACACAAACATTAGTCGGCTCAATATGAAAATTTCTGTTGAAATACGTTTTATCGCCGTATTTTTTTTCCCTGATATAATTGGCTAAGGTGGCACTTACGCCGAGGCTTGCTTTTTCAAAAAGGAACAATCCTTCTTCATCTGTTATCCTTTCATCTGCTACTACTTTTTCAGCTATTTTACTGAATGATCTTCCTTGTGGTAAAGCATTAATCAATCCTGATAATTCTTCTTCTCTATTTATGTTTTCCATCAGGCAAAATTACAAATAATGAATTTAGATTTTATAATTATGATAAGAATCAACTACAGACAGTAAACCAACCAATAACCCGGATTTTTATTTTCTCTTCACCGGCAGACTATCTATTTTTTAACAATCTTCTGTACTACGGTTTTATCAGTGTATTCGAGTTTTAAAATATAAACGCCGGGAGGCGGTCCGCTAAAATCAACATTCATAAGCGTGTACGCTTTGCCATTATAATCTTTTGACCAAACCAACTGGCCTACCGAATTAAAAATATATGCCGATTTTAAAGTAACCGGAACCTCGTAATTCCTGATAATAAATTGTTGATGGAAAGGATTGGGATAAATTAAATATCCCTGCCGCTTTAACCTTGCAGGAACCGTAATTCCATAGAGGTTGATGTTATCCATATATAGATTATTCTGATGGTTACCTTTGAAAACAAAATAAGCCTGGAAGTCATTTGAGCCCACATAACTGAACAAATTAAGACTTACATTTTTCCAGGCATTTGACAATGGAACAAACGCGGGAGAAAAACCGGTTACCGTTTGCAGATCAGTTCCATATTTTTCCCAAACAGTTGTAAATGTCTTTCCGCAATCTGTTGTAACCTGCAACTCGAGTGTATCAGACAAGGAAGAAGAATTACCGGCATTGTATGCATAATCAAACGAAACATAAATTGAATCAAAAGCTGAAGTGCCCGTAATTACCGATGAAACAAATTTATCTGTAGTTCCGATGGAGTTTGAATTGTAATTATTTATAAACATGGATGCCGATCCTGATTTAGCAGCCGCTGTAGTTCTTTGCCATGTAATTCCTCCATCGGGATTTTCAACCGCCCAGCCCGAAGGGGGGAAAGATGAATTCTCAAAACCTTCTGAAACCGGCAGATTTACTTTTCCAAGTACATCAAAAGATTTTTGAAGCGTATCATTTAAAGGAGATTGATCTCCCGTACCTGACGAGGAAACGGGAGAGGAGGTAAATACAGTAATTGTGTGCTGCCCCTCATTTGGCGTAAAAATATTTAGAGGAATCTGAATGGAAGAATCAGCTAGAAGTGAAATCCCTGAAATCGTCGTCTGGGCGATGGCTCCATTATCAATTGAATAAGAGACATTAAATCCGGTGATGGTAGAATACCCTACATTTTTCACTGTAGCTATAGGGATAACGGGGTCTGTACATTCTGTAGGTGAGGGAGGATTTACTGCGGTAACTGTAATATCCCTTGATGTTTCCTGCTTAATATTGATGTTGTCGATAAAAATATTATTTCCGTAATCGCTGGTGTTTTTAAAGATCACTATAATGCTGCCTGAAGATAGTGAAGGACCGTTGACCACAATTTTTTGATTTTTCCAATCAGATGTTACCGGGTTTGTATAAGCATTGCTGGAAGAACCGGCAGTGGCAAGTGCAGCGCCTGCTTTATTAAAATAAGTGGTATAAGTAGCCCCGCAATCAGTAGAAACCAAAACCTGCAAACTATCATTATAGCCGGGATCCGGATAATTTTTATGCGCCAGGTCAAAGGTTATTACAACAGGATCAGTAGTGGACAGATTAATTTTCGGCGTTTTTATTTCATCTACTTCTCCTACAGAATTACTGGTGTAATTATCAATGAACATAGAATGAGCGCTATTATATCCGACATTAGCTCTTTGCCAGGTTACATCATTGCCCGGGTTGATAATTGACCAACCGGTAGGAGGAAAAGTACTGTTTTCAAAACCTTCGGTAATGGGTAAAGCAACCGGGTTAGGAACAGAAAGAGTTGCAGTTAAAGTATCATTTGCAGGCACCTGGTCGGTTCCATTTCCATTTACATTTTTAGTAAAAAATTTAAACACATTATTACCGTTGCCAACGGTTGTGGCAGGGAAAGTAACCATTTGGGTAGCACCCGTAGCGAGGTTAGTATTAATCGAAACGGTAACGGCAGTTCCATTGTTGATCACATATCCTACAGTTATTGAAGTGATCGTATTTAGGCCATTATTTTTTATCAACACCTTAGGTACAAAATTTCCAGGGCAACTTAAGGTGGTTGGATAATAAATTGAGTTGCATCCGGAAGTTTCAAAGCCGCCTGGGTTAATTGATTCAACAGGTGAAGCATCTCTTGTTACAGGATTTGAAGGTATCGTAGCGCCTTGTGAAGACAACAGTGAAGTTCTATAAGTATTAAGAACGTATTCCATTCTTTCTACTTGTTTTTTGGTAAACATACTATAGCAATCATCTTCCGTGTAATCCATATAATCTTCGTACATTTTTCCGGGAGGTGTGGAAGTGCAGGAATCAGAAGTAATTGTGGAAGGGCAATTAGTAGTTGCCACACTTTGGTTGGGCGTATCTCCAATATCCTGCGCGGTATTTCCCTTGCCGGGAGGGTTGTACAAACTTGCCGGCAGCGTGTAAGAAGATCCGTCTGCCGTTAATGCCCTGAAATCATCGCCGCTGCAGGTATTAGAGGAAGTTTCATCATCGCCCCAAATATGGTTGATCCCAAAATAATGCCCTAATTCATGAACAACAGTTCGACCTTTATTATAAGCGGGCACATTGCACGAACTGACGCCAAATCCTAAAACATTACAAAATACGCCATCATCTGCCGGGCTTCCGCTTCCGGGAATTTGCGTATATCCCAAAGTACCTCCTCCGTCAGAAATCTTACCCACCCAAATATTGATATAAGAGTTTGGGTCCCAGGCGTCGGCTCCGCCTAATGAAGTTCTCTTTATTGAATCTACAATATTGTTCGGATTGGCAGTTGTGGTACTTGCAACCCTGTCTATGCCATTTGTTAGTTCACCGGACGGTGTTCTTTTTGCCAAAACAAAACGGATAAAAGAATGTCCTCTCACGGCTTCAAATGCAGCGGGAATATTGGTGGTATCAGGGTTCAATCCTGAAAAATCCCTGTTCATTGCATCAATCTGCGATTGTACCACAGCATCAGTTATTGAATAAGGATTGTCAAGCACGATATGAAATACAACCGGAAGGTAAACGATGCTCTGCATCCTTTTTGGTGCGCGCAAAGCATTATTGGGTGACATTGCAGTAAGCCGTTCGGCCAATATTTTTTTCTCAGGAAATGCTTTGAACAACATCTGCACCCTCTGATCAGTAGCACATCTTACAATTTGTTTTCCGGGACTTGCAAACTGCTGCGGATTTTTCTTTTTTTGTGAAAAACTGTTGAAAATAAATGCAAATATTCCAAAGGTTACTAAAAGAATTTTTTTCAACACACGCAAAGATTTTGATTAGTTAAGGATGAAAATGGCAGAAAATTTTAAGTATGCAAAGTAGGATTTTATGTTGAAATCAAAACCTGGTGCAATAGAATTATTAATTCATTTATCTTTCAAATAATTTAGATTTATGCCCATTTTAAAAAATGATAGATTTGATTTTTATTTGCTCCGCTATGCTTTTTAATTCTGATTCTTTAAAATAAAAATAGATGAACAATATTAAGTTGAGGCTTATTGTAATGAATTTTTTACAATTCTTTATTTGGGGTTCATGGCTCATCACTATTGGCGCTTACTGGTTCCAAACAAAACATTGGTCTGGCACTGAGTTTGGCGCTATTTTTTCAACAATGGGTATCGCCTCCTTATTTATGCCTTCCATTGCAGGTATTATCGCTGATAGATGGGTAAACGCCGAAAAATTATACGGCATTTTTCAAATCTGCGGCGCGATCGTCCTTTTTACTATTCCACTGATCAATGATCCTCTCACCATGTTCTGGGTAATGTTGTTGAACATGATGTTTTATATGCCCACCATTTCCTTGTCTATTGCAGTTGCCTATTCAGCTTTAAAAAGAGCCGATAAAGATGTGGTAACGTATTATCCGCCAATAAGAGTTTGGGGAACTATCGGTTTTATTGTTGCGCTTTGGGTGGTAAGTTTATTGCAGATAGAAACCACTTCTCAGCAATTTTATGTGGCGTCGGCAGCTTCGTTGCTACTTGGGTTGTACGCTTTTACTTTGCCAAAATGCCCGCCATTGCTGCAAAGTCGTGAAAAAAAATCTTTGGTGGATGCTTTGGGCTTAAATTCATTCGCCTTGTTTAAGAGCAGGAAGATGGCTGTGTTTTTCCTGTTTGCTATGTTGCTGGGCGCTGCGTTACAATTGACGAATGCTTATGGAGATACCTTCCTTCATGATTTTAAAAATATACCTGAGTACAAGGATTTACTTGCCGTAAAATACCCTGCGATCATTATGAGCATTTCCCAGGTTTCTGAAACACTTTTTATCCTTGCAATCCCATTTTTCCTCAAAAGATTTGGCATTAAAAAAGTAATGCTGATCAGTATGTTTGCCTGGTTTCTTCGTTTTGGTTTGTTTGCGTATGGTAATCCCGGCGATGGTCTTTGGATGATCATTCTCTCATGTATTGTGTATGGAATGGCCTTTGACTTTTTCAATATCTCCGGTTCTCTTTTTGTAGAATCTCAAAGCGATCCTTCGATAAGAGCCAGTGCACAAGGGCTTTTTATGATGATGACGAACGGCGTAGGTGCCGTATTGGGAAGTTCTATAAGTGGAATTGTGATCGACAGTTTTTTTACCAATGCTGACAAGAGTAAAGACTGGCATGGCATATGGATTTCATTTTCTTTTTATGCGCTGGTGGTGGTTATTTTATTTATGATCCTGTTTAAACACAAACATGTTCCTGCTTTAATAAAAAAGCAACTTCATGCGGAGCCGAAATTAATTATCGAAGAAAAATAAAAGTAAAACAGGAATCTCCTGAATTTGTGTGTTTACTATAAATCTGCAAACATTTAGCCGGTTTTATTCATGGATCATCGTGTGTTGCAAAAAATGTTTTCTATAGTTTAGCGGGCTTATTTGCATATGTGATGAAAAGGTTTTGTAAAAATGGGAAATATCCCTGAAACCGCTTTCAAAACAAATGTCGGCAATACTTTTATCTGTTTCGGTTAGTTGTTGGGTTGCAAAATTAATGCGGTAATTAATCACTGTTTCCATAAAAGTTTTCCTCGTCATTTTCCTGAAAAATTTGCAGAAGGCATTTGGCGTCATACCAATAATGGCTGCTGCTTTATTGAGAAAAACTTCATCGTGAAAATTTTCTACAATGTAGGCAAAAACTTTATTGATGCGCACGCGGTTATCATCAGTTTGTTCCGAAACGGAATTCTTTTTATTCAATAAAACGTATTCCCTGGAAACTGAAAGCCGGTTTAAAATTTCCAGCATCATCATCAGTTTATTAAAATGATTTTTTTCGGCAAATACTGATTCCAATTGCTCTCTTACCTCGTGTTTTAATTTCCCTGAAAACTCAATTCCTGATTCGCTTCTTTTTAATAATTTATGGATGTGTCCCATCTCTGGCGATTCAAAAAAATCTTTGCCTAAAAAATCATAATTAAACTGGATAACGATAGAGCCTGCTTTATCTTTTTTAGAACCGGATAGTTTCCAGCAATGTGGAAGGTTTGGCCCCATAAGCACCAGGTCCGATTTTTCAAATCCGATCATATTGTTTCCCACAAAGCGTTTTCCTTTTCCTTCGGTGATAGACGTTAATTCAATCTCAGGATGGAAATGAAAAGGCGCGTCAAATCCTTTTTTATCAAATTTTTTGATCACAAAGGATTCTCTTTTTGCAGCCGTAATAATTTCAAGAGAGGCTTTTAACATGGCTTATTTTGTATCTAATTGATTAAAAAAACAAAAATAGGATAATATAAACCAATATTTTACCAATTTCATCCTTTTAATTATAAAAAAATACGCATTCCTTCGCTTAAAATCTAAAATCTATGGAAACTAACGAATATAAGTTGCCTGAGCTTGACGATTTTAAAACAATCTCCCGCGAACAAATTGAGGAATTCAGAGAGAATGGTCACACTATAACGAGAGGGTTATTGTCGCCTGAGGAAATAGCAGCTTATCATTCATTAATTAAAAAATCCGCTTTAAAATACAATACCGAAGAACGAAAAATCGAAGATCGTGACACTTATGGTAAAGCTTTTTTACAGATCATGAACCTTTGGAGAAAAGATGAAAATGTAAAAAAGATCGTAATGTCTAAGAGGCTTGCAAAAGTAGCTGCCGATCTTCTGGGTGTAGAAAATGTTCGTATTTACCACGACCAGGCTCTGTTCAAAGAACCTGGTGGTGGTCCTACACCGTGGCACCAGGATCAATACTATTGGCCCGTTGCTACAGATAAGACTATTACAATGTGGATGCCACTTGTGGATATTGACGTACATATGGGCATGTTAACTTTTGCATCAGGTTCTCAAAAAAAAGGCAGTGTTTTTAATTATGAGATATCGGATGAATCTGAAAGTGAATTTGACAAATATGTACACGAAAATAATTTTGAAATTAGCCGTGCAAAGACCATGAATGCCGGTGACGCCAGTTGGCACACCGGTTTTACCATTCACAACGCTCCTGCAAATAAATCCAATACCATGCGCGAGGTTTTTACCATCATTTATATTGCTGGCAATGCCAGGATTTCCCTGCCAAAAAATAAATGGCAGGAGGATGATTTAAAGACATGGCTGATGAATAAAAAACCTGGATCCTTTGCTGATTCTGAATTAAATCCACTGGTGTTGTAAAAAATAAAATTCCCAAATGTTTTTACTAAAAAATCCTGCTATAAATTGGAAAAGATAAAATGTAAAGCGGCTGTTACCGATGGTAAGGGTAATTTTTCTATTGAGCGGGTTGAAGTTGAAGAACCTTCTTTTGACGAAATCCTGGTAAAAATTAAGGCAGCCGGAATTTGCCATACAGACTACGATTCTCTTAAATGGGGTAAGCCCATTATTCTCGGCCATGAGGGTTCGGGGACAATTGCAGCATTGGGAAGAAATGTAAAAGGCTTTTCTGTAGGCGATCCGGTTATTTTAAATTGGGCAATCCCATGCGGACGGTGTTATCAATGCAGGAACGGCCATCAGAATATTTGTGAAAACAATTCACCGGTTACCGGTAAGAATAATCGCGGACATGCACATTACCGTGCTACAGTTTTAAATGGCGAAAACATTGATCGCTCCTTTAATCTCGGAACTTTATCAGAATATACACTCGTAAAAAAGAGCGCAGTCATAAAAAATCATTCAAAAAAAATGTCTTTTGCCGCTGCCAGTATTATCGGCTGTGGCGTTATGACCGGTTATGGTTCTGTTGTAAATGCCGCCAAAGTAAAACGGGGGTCAACTGTAGTAGTAATAGGCGCGGGCGGTGTAGGATTGAATGTGATACAGGCAGCCAAACTTTGCGAAGCAAAAACCATTATTGCTATTGATGTAAATGAAAGCCGCTTTAAAATGGCAAAAAAGCTTGGCGCTACACATACGATTCTTGCCGACAGAAAGGATAAGGGTTTATTGCAGGCTTCTTTAAAAGTGAAAGAATTAACAGACTGCCGTGGAGCAGATTATGCATTTGAATGTACTGCCGTTGCAGCTTTGGGAGCCGCTCCTCTCGCTATGGTAAAAAACGCAGGAACTGCTGTTCAGGTAAGTGGGATAGAAGAAGAGATCAGCATTGATATGAACTTATTTGAGTGGGATAAAAAATATATTAACCCCCTATATGGAAAATGTAAGCCAAACGTTGATTTTCCGGCTATTATCAATCATTATGATAATAAGAACCTTTTACTGGAAGAACTAATCACCGAAACCTATTGTTTGTCCCAACTCGACAAAGCCTTCGATGATATGCTTCAGGGTAAAAATGCTAAAGGAGTTATTGAATTTTAAATTATCCTTAATAGCAAAGAAAACAACTAGAAATACTGCTTTTATTTAATAACTTTATAACACTGTCTTTGTTTTTAAAATGTTTTGCTTTTATCCCCCATCTTTTTCAAACATAAAAAATGAAAGAATTCAAAACAATTGAAATTTCCAATCCGCGGTTTGAAAATGATTTTTTACGTTACATTACCGTCAAGAGTGAAAATTTAAAAGGCCGTGGTGATATCTGTGTTTTTTCTCCGCCGGGTATTGAAGATATGAAATCGTGCCCGCTGGTAATATTGCTTCATGGTGTATATGGAAGTTCATGGAACTGGACACTGAGCGGAGGTGTTCATATTTCAGCGCTTGACCTGATTCGGAAAAAACTAATCTCGCCTGTAACCATTGCCATGCCTTCTGATGGATTATGGGGCGATAGTTCAGCTTACCTACCGCACAACCAGCTTGACTTTGAAAAATGGATTGCAGAAGATGTACCTGCAGCCATAAAAAAAGTTATGCCTGAAGTGGATGATCAATCGAAAGTATGTATCGGAGGCTTATCCATGGGAGGCTTTGGTGCGTTCAAAATTGGGGTAAAATATCATGATACATTTACAGCGGTAGCTGCTCATTCTGCTATTACTAACATAGCTCAAATGAAAATGCTGGTCGAAGAAAATTTAGATAATTTTTCTCAGGAAGATAAAACAGAGGAAGATGTTTTGGAAACTATTTTAAAATATAAAGAAGATCTTCCTGCGTTTTATTTTGATTGCGGAAATTCTGATCCTCTACTTGAAAATAACCGCATTCTGCATCAAAAGTTAAAGGAAAATAATGTCAGGCATGATTATGAAGAATATGCAGGTGGGCACGATTGGCCTTACTGGCAGGAGCACGTTATCGATTCGATGCTTTTCTTTTCAAGATTTTTTAAATAAGCTGCCACTATAAATAAAATTAAAATCCTGGTTATTTATTTGTTTACTGGATTTGAAACATTTTTTATCCCATCAAATACGCCAAACCGTTATTAACCGGTTCGCATAAATCAAGTACCTTTTTTTGCCGACATAAATTTTCAACAATATCGCGCGCTTCCTTATATTCATCATGGATAGGGCAGGGGTGAGACGCAGAACATTTGCTCAAACCCAATCCACAACTTTTAAAAACCTGTTTGCCATCAATCGCTTCCACGATATTTATGATCGGTTGCTTTTGTTGTTGTTTTGAAATGAAAAACCCGCCTGACGGGCCTTTCATGCTGTTGATGATGTTTTGCTTTACCAGTGTTTGTAAAATTTTTCCAATAGTATGTTCATTCCCGTTGATAAACTCTGCTATCTCTTTTATGCCTGCATTTTGTTGTGTTTCATATTTTGAACACAAATAAACGACAGCTTTTATTGCGGTTTTACAAGTATTGCTTAACATATTTTAGCTGTTTAAAAATTCCCTGCCTTCTTCAGATATTTTTTCTGAGTTCCAGGGAGGATCAAAAGTAACTTTTACTTCTACATTGTACTCTGCAAAAGCATGTTCAAGAGCATTTAAAATTCCTGAACTTATTGATTCACCCATCGGGCAAAACTGTGTGGTAAGCGAATGTGAGCAATAAATCTTCTTTTCATTTTCATCAAAATCAATTTGATAAATCAAACCGAGGTCAACCACATTTAACCCGATCTCAGGATCTTCTAATGATTTTAATGCTTCCAAAGCCAATTCGCATTTTGCTTTATCATTGGTAATTTCATTCATGAGTTGCTGGTTTATGCATTAGTGTTTTCCATAGGTTAGAATTGTAAAGCACAGCCGTGATTAACAAAAGTATGCCTGCAATTTGAATGATAAATTCCTTTGAAACAAGCACTCCTGTTACAAACAAAACAAATCCGGCCAGGTAAGAAATACTCATCCAATAAAACATTTTACCACTAAATAATTCTTTTGGATTGGGCGTTTTTCCCAAACCTGCCTTATGATGATACACTTTATTCCACACGATAAACGGTAAAGTTTTAAAAGTCATTCCGAAAATGATCGCTGTGATCCATCCAAAGAAAATAGCGAATCCGTAGGTGATGATTAAATGGTAATTACTTTTTGAGAAAATCAAAAACAAAATGATGATCAATAAAAACATAAGTGGCAGTGCCATCATTAAAACAGAAAGTAACGAAAGCCGTACCTGTTCATCCACTTTTTTTCTGATTCGATTGCGATAAGATTGATAACAATAATATCCAAACATTACCAAAGAAGCAGCCAGGGGGATTAGCGGGATCAAATACAACCAGTTTATTTTGATGTATAAAAAAATAATTATAAAGCTGATCAATGCAATATTAATGAGTGAATAAATCCACCATAACAGTTTTGTATTGTTGTATTTTGAAATCAGAAAAAGCAGTATCAATCGTGAACCAACGCCAATCACCAACAACAAAAACCAGCCAATAATTCCCAGGTGTGCATGGAGTGGGAGATAGGACAAAGAATCCTGTGATAAAATAGTATAAGTGAAATTATAAATCAAAAATAATCCCACAAGTGTCGTTATGAAAAGCCAAAGCGTTGCTGTAAAAACAAAGATGGCATGTACACTTTCAACTTTACTTTTCGACATGCTGATGCCCATATTGATGAGATAAAATAAAACGGAAAGATTAATTAAAATTGCACCGGATTGTGCGGGCCAGCCAAAATCAAATTCACAAAAAGAGTAGACTAATAAGGGAATTCCAATACCTGAAAAACCAAAAGAAAGATGCGCGAGCACATTGCTATACAACTTGCCTTCGATCAATACAGGCACCAACTGGTGGCTCGCACCGAGTATCATCATCGTTCCCCAACCGAGCGCCATAAGATGCGTGATCGCAAGTGTACGCGGATGAAAATAGTGTTGCAAAAAAGCCGATGAAGAAAAAAGAAGAAAAATCGTGGCGACCAGGAAAGACAAACCCGCATAAACATAAAATGGCAACACTACTTTATAAGAAGTGTTTTTTGCAAGGCCGTTATTTGTAATACCCGGAAACATTTTTAATCTTTAAAAATTAGCAGACGCACCTGATCCGGCGCAATTTCTTTTATACGATAATCAAATTCTCTCTCTTTTAATTCAGGTAATAAAAAAACCGGAATTCTTTTGTGATAAACCAATAAAGCTTCATTCGCGCTTAACTTTTCCAGTTCGCCAAGAATAGTCATCATCGGCTGTGGCATTTCTAAATTACGCACATCAACTGTTACCATCCTGTCTTTATATTTTTCCAACAATTCATCCCAGCCTTGTGAATTTTTTTCACCTTGATTGATTTCGACAGATTCCCTATTCTTTTTGTAAAAATAAGTTTCCACGGTTTCTTCATCAATATTATCTACAAAAGATTCAAAGCCTTGTTTGTTCAATAAAGAAATTAACGGAGTTGGCTCAAAACTATTTATAATTTTAAGAACGCCTCCGGCAGGAATGCTTTTCACTTTTTCAATAATCAAATTCAAAGGATCTTGTCCACCATTTATTATCGGCCTTACATCAAATGATACTATTTGATCAGGGGTTATTGAATTAAAAAAAGCAGGTAGTTTTGGTTTATCTTTATTGGTCTTCTGCACAGTCTCCCTGTCGATTTCAAAACCTAAAGGTTGTAGTTTTTTATAAAATATTTCCACATTAAATCCGCCGATTTGCGAGGCCATTCCAATACTGGTACGAGCCGCCATCAATTTTCGTAGCAAAGGATTGCGCAATTTCTCAAATTTCGGATTGATGCTGATGATCGCTTCAAGTGCCGCAGGATTCTGTTTAAGAATTTTTGCAATTTTTGTATTTGCGTTTATGGTCATGGCTAACAATAAAATATTTTAGCATTTAAAAAACAGGCCTGTCTGATCAATAAACCAGGCCTTTGGTATACCACAGGTTAATAAGCGGTTTTCCTCTTTTTATTTTTTTATTAAATCCAATGCTTTTGGAAACAGGATATTGTTTTCTAAATGAACATGCGTATGCAGATCATCTTCGAATTCCTCCAGCGTTTTGAATAAGAAAGAATAGCTCGCACATGCGTCTGAAGGCAATGTATAATTAAGGCTTAATTTCCGGATTTGCTCAAGGGCATTTCCAACAGTTTCATGTTCTTCTTCCATTGTGTTAACCGCTCCTTTTATCAGTGCTGCACTTGCATCATCAGGAGATGAGCCATTATTTTTTGCAGCAACTAATTTTTTTATCGCAGGGAATAAGACGGTTTCTTCTTTAACCATGTGTGAACTTAATTCCTGGCAAACCAACTGTGCCAGGCTGTTTATTTCCAACAGTTCAGGATGGCGATCGCCATGTACGCGTGCTACTTTTGCTGCATAAGTACTCAGGTCCGGAATGGTTTTTCTTACATAACTGTGATGTGTGTTAACGATGTAATCGGCAAGAAAATCGAGGCTCCAGTCATTATAAGGTAACGGCCTGGCAGTAGACGAAGTTTTATCAGCATTTTGTAATTCCTGTTCTACTTTAGTCACGTCTAATCCTTTTTCGGCGCAAGCTTCTTTCACCGTTTTCTTCCCTCCGCAGCAAAAGTCCAAGCCATATTTTTTAAACACCTGCGCTTTTCGTAAATCTTTGGTAGCTATTTCACCAAGTGTTTCATCACTTTCTCCTGCCAGTTTTTTGCTGATCTTTACTTTCCATGATTCGGGTCCTTGTTCAAGGTATTCCCATTCAAAAATATTTCCTCTTTCGCCCAATAACTGATAATAAAGAGGTTTAGGGTCATGATCGTTGTGAATAATAAGGCTTTCACCCGGATTTAATTCATCAAAGCGTGCGAAGATCGTTGGGTGTTTTAAACGGGGTTCTATCACTGTTACGTTAAGGATTTTTTCCTGCTGTAATAAAGTTTCCATTGTTTTTAATTTTTAAAAGTTAATTGAGTTGTAAAGGTAAATAATAAAAGTAATGAAGTACTTAAATACTGATTATATTTTTTATTAAAATAGTGTCGCTATAATTTACTTTGGTTCTGTATTATGGTAACGGACTTTGTTTGTGCACCACTTTCATCAGGCTGCTGTCCCATTTCCCTTCTACTTTCACCTGCGCCAATGCACCATAAGCAAATGCTTCAATCAGGTTGTGATTCAAAAGCACATAAGTGCCGGGCTCTCTGAACCGGTATAAAACAGCGGCGGCAGATCCTCCGGGTACTGCCCATGTTTCAAAATCGGTATAGGGTTTATTGGAAAATTTTCCGCCTGGCCAGTAAAGATCCGCGTGTCCTCCAATCAGATGGAAACGGGTATCTCTGTTGGCCTCCGAAGTAATGAATAACACTTTTTCACCCACTTTTGCCTTCAAGGCATTCGGGCCCAACAAAGCGCCTTGTTTGCCATTGAAAACAATATTGGTTGGCTTAAGTGTTTTTATAGATTCTCCAAGTTCCTGTATGCTTTGTTGAACGGTAGCGAAATTTATAGTCTTGCCGTCTTTATCTTTAGGAAGATAAAAATCCTGTTCGGCAATATAGTACGCTCTGTCAAATGCAACCGGGTTGCCGTTTTCATCTTTTAGCCCATCTTTTGGTAAAACCATGATCGCGCCATTCATCCCTGCCGTAACATGGATTGGAACCATTAATCCGCCCGGAGCGCAGTGGTAAACAAATACGCCGGCTCTCGTGCATCTGAACCTGAAAGTAACTTGCTGTCCCGGGTTAACAAGAGAAACATCTCCACCACCCATTGCACCGGTTGCGGCATGAAAATCGATGTTATGCATTTGCGTATTGGTAGCCGGGTTTTTCAACGTCAATTCTACAAAATCTCCCTGGTGCGCCACTATCATCGGGCCTGGAACGGTGCCATTGTAAGTGAATGCCCAAATAGAATCGCCCGGTGCGACTTCAATTTTCTTTTCTTCAACCGTAAAAGTTACCTGGATTACTTTAGGGCCGCCTTTTTCTACCTGGTCAAATTTTGGTAACATAGGCGGCGGAACCATCACTTGCGTCACCTTCGGTAAATCATCGCCATTGCCTTTATAGGTTTTATCTATGACTGAATTTGAGCTGCTATTTGTTTTACAGGCGCTTAAAAACAAGACAAAACCTAAAATAAGAAAATAAGCTATTTCTTTGTTTACTGTCTTTAATACATTTTTCATCTTTATACTTTTTTAAAGGATTAGACATTGTAATTCCGGTTTTTGTATTTCCACAAAACAGGATTACCTGATTTTACTTTATTATCTCTCATCTTAATTTCGTCATATTATTTTGATCGTTGCATTATGTAATTCTTCACTTACCAGGATCTGGCACGACAACCTTTGCTTACTATTCACTACACCGGCCTTTTGCATATTCGCCTCTTCATTTCTCCCAAGAGATGAAATCTCACTTTCGCTTTCTATTATTTCGATCATGCAAGTGCAGCATTTTCCCATCCCCTTACATTCGCCAAAATCCTCCAGGTAAATTTTATCAAACAAAAGCATCATCAGGTTTCTGTATTCATGTGTGTAGGTTTGTAATTGTAATTCCTCATCGCCCGTCAGCACTTTTATACAAATATCTTTCGTCTTTAATTTCATTTTTTTACTTCTACTTTCTCAATTCATTTTAATACACTTAAACCAATCCACTATTACCCCTATGTTGGTAATAGAATATTTTTGATTCAAACATTTCCGCCATTTTTGCTGCACGAAACTTTGCCTCTTTCGCATTTTCTCCATGAAAATTTTCATCCAGGGTTTCTTTAAACAATTTCATCCATTGTTGAAAATGCTTACCAGAGACAGGAAGATTGGCGTGTGGAGGAAAAGGCGTACCAAAGTAGGTGTGTTCTCCCAGTAAAACGGTTTGCCAGAAAGCGTACAATTTTTCAAGGTGCTGCGGCCAGTGGTCCCCGATTCTTTCCTCAAAAATCGGCCCGAGCAATTCATCTTTTCTTACTTTATCGTAAAAAGTATCTACCAGTTTTTTTATGTCGTCAATTGATGCAATTTCTTTTGTTTCATTCATAATTTATAAATCTTTCTGTCAATCTCTTTTTCAAATTTTTGTTCCTACAAATCTTTTCTCCTGAATTTCCGAACCGATAAACTCACCGGAACGATCATCCATAAAAACATAACGAGAAGGGTAATACCCATTCCAATTGCCGTTCCAAAAAAATTCTGAAATACAGCGCCGGTATAGCCCATCAATGCCGATACATCCATTTTTAATAAAACAAGTATTCTTCCCGTATCTATCGGGTTCAATCCGCTTAAAACCAACATCGCTTTATCCAAAGGATAATCAGCAAACTGGAACAGGATAAATAAAACAAGGCCGTCAAATATGATGGAAAAATAAAGCCACAGTAAAACCGCAATACCGATTCCTTTTGCTTTGTCTCTTGTGTAAACTGCAGCCAGCAAAGCGATCGCCACAAAAATTACTGACAATATTAATCCTACGCCGATCAATATTAATCCTGTCGCAGTAAAGGAATATAGTAACACCATAATGCCAACGCCTACCACGAAAGCCAGCGTTAAAGCAATCGCTATTCCCGCAAAAAGGCTGATCCAGATGTGTTTTCGTTGCAAAGGCTGGCTTACTAATAATTCAATAAACTCAGCACTGTTATACACGTAAATGGTTGAAAAAATAATACAAATAAGAGGCACGATGATCAATACAATATTCATTAATCCCAGCAAACCTTTGTCAGTATTGTCTTCCAGGTTAAACAGGCTAAATGAAATGGCGAGTAACAGTAATGTGTACGCGATTACTATTTTATTTCTCATGATATCAACGATTACATATTTAATTATCTTTTTCATGTCTTTATTCCTTATTGTTTTTTATTTGCCACATGTAATGCTGCATAAAAATTTTTTATCGCGGTTGGAATAAATTGCACGAAAATTTTTATGCTTCATTTCATTCGATTAACATTTTTGCATTACAGAGGCAATAGCTCTTGAAAGTTTTTTCTCACCGGTATCTTCGCGCAATTTCTCGATATCTTTATGAAACAAAAGGTTGCCGTCCTGCATATAAATCACATGCGTGATAAGATCATCTAATTCACTCAGAATGTGCGAGGTGATCAGTATTAATTTTCCTTTTTGTTTTTCAGCAATAATTTTTTCTTTTAAAATCTCGGAAGCCAGCGGATCCAGGCCAGCCGTGGGTTCGTCAAGTATCAATACATCCGGATTAAAAAGAAAAGCCAGTGCGGCGCTTACCTTTTGAGTGGTTCCGCCGGACAATGTTCTCATTCTTTTTTGCAAAAGATCAGGCAGTTTGAACTCTTTTATCAAATCTTCATCGAGTGATGCCTGCCCGCTTTTAAACCTGATGTCTTTCATCATATTGAGCAACTGCCCGATAGTCATGTTTTCCGGGTAACGTCCTATCTGCGGCATGTAACCTATTTGTTCGCGGTAAAACCAATCGTGCAAAATATTCTTATCATTGAAAGTGATAAATCCGCTATCAGGAATTACCATTCCAAGTATCGACTTTACCAAAGTGGTTTTCCCGCTGCCGTTCGGGCCAATCAAAGCGATACATTGTCCGCGGTTACAGGTGGCCGATACATTGTTTAGAACCGTAAGTTTTCCAAATTTTTTGGTGACATTATTGGCGATAATCATAATCTTATTGGTTTCATGTAAGGGTTGTGATCTACTAAATTTTCGGGTGTCAGACTTGGTAAAATCTTTTCCACTTTATCCAACAGCGAAGCCATAACACTTCTGAATAAAATCATTGCTGAAGGATTTTTTGAAACGATCATTGAAAAAAGACTTACAGGATGATAAGGAACATCGCCCACATTATTTTTGTTCAGATCATAGCCTTCATATTTGTCCCAATAATTGTGGTTGAAATTACTTACCAGTGTTCCGTTGGTCCCCACATCAAATGAATTTCCTAAAAAGTTGTTGAAAGCGAGCGTATCATCCTCGCAACTTGCATCTATTTTGAGTGCCCATCCGTTTTTAATGAACTGATTTTTTTTCACCTTTACCCTGTTGGCTCCTTCCATAAAAATGCCTGTAGTATTACGGCGAAACTGATTTCCCGAAATATAACTGTCAGTAATTTCTTTTAGAAAGATGCCATAACAGCCGTCGCCCCAGTTATCTTCAAAAATATTATTGAACATGTTTACGCCATGCGAAAACATTACAGAAACGCCTGCGTTGTTATTTTTAAAAGTATTGGCGATATAAGAATTATTATTTGAAAACATGAAATGCAAACCATAACGAATATTGTTGGCTGAGATATTTTTAACGATCAGGGAATGATTTACAAATTCAAAATAAATTCCGTCACGATGACCTTTTACAGAATTGCCAATGATGCGAATGCTATCACATTGCCAGCAATGAATGCCATTACCGCTTTGCTGATCAGTAGTACCTTCGCCGGTGAGTTGGTTATTTTCAACCACACAGGAAACAGCTTTTTGCAGGTAAATACCGAAAAAAGTACCATCCAAAATGTTATCCTTTATCTCCACATTTCTTTTTGAAAAAACCTTTATCGCCGCAATGTCTATAAGGCTTGAAACACCGGAATGAATAAGTTTGAATCCTTGAAAAACGACATTATCTGCCTTGATGGAAACTATTTCATATTTATGTTCACCATCAAGAACCGGGTAATTTTTCCCTATCAACACAAGTGACTTATTTACCAAAATATTTTTCTCTGTATAAACACCTGGAAAAACTAAAATGGTATCGCCATTGCTGGCCTGGTTGATAGCAGCTTGTATCGAACTGAGGCCGGAATTCTTTTTGACCATATACACCCGGCCGCAAAAGGAAATTTGTGAAAAGAAAATCAAAAATAATATGGCTAACAGAATCTGCTTCATGGCTTATTCAATTCATTCCAGTCAAGCCTGGTTCCGGGATATTTATTGGTGGCTACCTGCAGACTGTCTGCATTATTAAAGGCGGCAACATTCCCATTCATCGGGCTTCTCAATTCATCGCTTTTTAAAAACATTGAAGTTGATGCGGGAATCAAAGAATGATTGGCTGAAAAATTGACGAAATAAATTTTATAATTTTTCTCTTTTTCAAAAGCAGGTGAATGGAGAAAAGAGAGCACACAATGCCCATCATCAAATTTAAATATCTTACCTTTATCGGTTATAATCTCTGCGCCAAAACGATTATCGCTAACCGGCATTTTACAAAAATCGCATTTGTCTTTTCCTACCACAATCGCGGTTGGTCCGCTGCTGCATGATTGGAAGAAAAACGTCAATGAGAGAATGAGCACAGTCGCAAGCGGAATTGGTTTTTTATTATAAACTACTTTTCTAAATTTCCTTGTTATTCTATACTGTGCTATGTTCATAGCCATCAAAAGAACACCTACTCCAATAAATAAATAGCCGCCAATTGCCGGGGTAGAATAGGCTCCAAAATTCAACAATTGCTTAAACCCGATGAGCGGAGGTTGATACGCCATTCCGGGTACAATAATCGGCGCATCAGGATTCAGGTTGTGGCCATAATTATACTCCCAACGCCAAAAATCGACCATTGCCACCACTCCAAAAACAACGAACAAAACAAAAACCGTTGTTAGCATCCACTTCTTTTTAAAGAAAGCTGCTATTAATAATAAGACCGCAAAAGCAATGATGATAACCGGCAAAATTGTGAATTCAAAAAAATCTTCCGTATGAAGCGGTTTCATTCCGATATAGTGGTTCAATCCATTTACGATCTCGACGTTACCGCCAATATGATTGGGATAAATGAATAACCTCAGCCCTTCCGGATATTGCGGCGCATTGAGATCAATGCGCCACATCGGAACTTTTAGAATTACCAATAAAACCAATGCGCAAAGGACAAGGAGGATGCGGTTTGTTTTATGGATTGAATTGTTTTTCATTGCTTTTGCGATCTTTTTCAAAGAATTAAAATTTCTCTTTTTTGTTTCTGCCTGAATCCCGCCCGGATGACCGGATCGGACGGGGACTCGTTCAGGCGGGCTTTTACTGTTCCAGTACAGGCGGTGTTGTGCTTGAGTCAGGCATATTCTTACCGGTACTAAAAGTTAGCGGTACGCTGCTGCCTTCCGGTGAAACCCGCACGTATCCCTGCATTTCCTGGTGTAAGGCACTACAGAAATCAGTACAATAAAAAGGATAAATACCGGGTTTTTCGGGGCTCCATTTTATCGTCTGGGTCTCGCCGGGCATTACCAGCAATTCGGCTGTTGGAGCACCTTTTATGGCGAATCCATGAGGTACATCCCAATCTTGTTCCAGGTTAGTTACATGCCAGTACACCTCGTCGCCCATCTTAATGCCTTCAATATTATCAGGAACAAAATGAGAACGGATTTGGGTGATGTAAACGTCAATCCTGTTACCATTACGTACTACTTTCGCTTCTTTTTCACCTTTGGTTACGTAAGGATTTTCATTTTTATTGATGTCAAAAAACTTAACCGATTTGCCCCTGATAAGCGATGCTTCTACAGCCTGCCCGTAGTGAGGTTCTCCAACTGTCGGGAAATCCAATAATAATTTCATTTTGTCTCCGCTGATATCAAAAAGTTGGGCTGCCTGCGCCAATTCAGGACCTGTGGGCAAATACCGATCTTTGGTAATTTTATTATAAACAATCACGTATTTACCGTTTGGTTTGCGTGTATCGCCACCGGGAATACTTAAATGGCCGGGAGAATAAAAAGTAGGTTGTCTGTCAATTATTTTTAAACTTTTTAGGTTCCATTTTACAATTTCTGAAGAAACAAACATGGTGGTAATTGCATTTCCTCTTCCATCAAACTCTGTATGTAACGGCCCTAAGCCCGGTTTTTTTACTTCTCCATAAAGAGCTGATTCATATTTAATGACCGGAATACCATCATACGATCCGATGAAATCTTTATTGGCAATTGCCTTTTTAATTTTCTCAAAACTGAAAACAGGAATCAAAGCGGCCAGTTTGCCACTGCCAACAATATATTCACCGGTAGGGTCTACATCACAACCATGTGGCGATTTAGGACAAGGAATAAAATAACAGATATCTTTCAGGTCTTTAGAATCTACCACCAACACTTCTTTTTCCATGGTAGAAGTTGCAGAATGAGTTTTTTCGTCATACACATTGTGGGCATATTTTGCGGGTTCTTTTTTACCGTTTCCCTGTGCCACATACTCTTCCAGCTTTTTCCAGTTTACTGCCAGGATAAAATCTTTATCACGTTGAGACGCATTTACTTCTAACAAAGTATTTGCCTGTTCGGTGTTGTAGCATGAAAAGAAAAACCAATCATGAGAAGGTCCTTTTCCTCCATGACTCAAATCAAAATCTACGGGTGGAACTTTTAGCTGGAAAGCGATGCTCATATTTCCGGAATTTTTATCCACCTTTACAAAACTGATGGAGGCGTTAAAGTTCTTCCGATAACTGTTTAAAGGAACATCTCCGTTATCATTGTCCAGCGGAACCGCGAAACGTGTGCCTGCTACTACATATTCTGTGTTTTCAGTGATAAAAGGAGAAGAGTGATTTCCTGCACTGTTCGGCAATTCTAAGATTTCCGCAGTTTTAAAGGTGGTTAAATCAACCCGCGCAATCCTTGGCGTGTTGTTACCATTTGCAAAGATCCAGCGGCCATCAATTTCGCCGTTGGTTTGCGAAAGCTCCAGGTGGTGCTGGTCATCCCAGGGAACAAAGCCGTGTGATGTATTTAACATCGGTTTGGTTTCTTCACTGTATCCGTAGCCGTTTTCAGGAAAAACAGAAAATATCGGGATGATTTTCAACAACCTTCCGGAAGGCAATCCATACACACTCATCTGTCCGTTAAAACCTCCGGAAACAAAGTCGTAGAATTCATCGTATTTCCCTGGTGCTACATATACTTTTTGCGCTGCATCTCCACTAATGGCATCAGCCGTATTCTTGGGTTTGCAGGAAGGAAGAACTGTGAACAGCAGGCATGCAACTGCCACAGTAAACAAATAAAAATTGTTCTTTTTCATTTTAGATTGATTGTATTGTTATAAGAGCCAGTTCATTTTACTCCATCGTTTTTGCGCATAAATTCATACACATTGCGCGCATCATCATCACTTAAATTTTGATTCGGCATACGTACCAAACAAATTTCAAGCATGGCCTGTGCCTTGGGATCTTTATTGATCATGTCATCTGTATTGGTCACAAAATTCATGATCCATGCTGCTGTCTGACGCTGTGTTACGCCTTTCCATCCCGGGCCAACCAATTTTTCGTCTGTCAGTTTATGACACGCGCTACATTTTACATTATAGATTTTTTCTCCGGCCTCAGCTTTTTCATTGTCAAGTTTCGGACTTATGTACACATGAGTAAATTTTCCTTCGCCACGGTTGGGATCATAGGATGGATTTGCGTTTGCATCTGCGGTCTGGTCTGTAGCAGTGGTTGTTGTGTCATCCGCTGTATTATTGCTGTCATTATTCGAGCTGCTGTTACATGCAAATAAGAATAAGGCCAGAACGCTTACATACATTAGTTTTTTCATCTTTTAAAATTTTGGTTTTATGTTGTAAATTGAGAACACAAAATTACCATGGGCACTTCCGGCATTTTATGCGTGTAGTCATAATTGAAATTCCGGATATTCTTTTCTAAAAATGGTACGATCTGTAAAAATCTTTCGGAATAGTTACTGGTAAAGGGTTTTATAGGGTTGTTCATTTTTTGGGGGAGTTCGAAATATGAGGATAATCATACTGGGGACTATTTAATATCAGTGTGAATGCGTGTGGGGCAATTGAAAAAAGTTCGTTATTTACTTAAGATAAAATATATTATGGTTAATGTAGACAGATTATTGGATTTAGGTGCTTCCACAAAAAAATATAACTCAAATGAAATTATTTTTGAGGAAGGCACTGAATGTTATTATTATTATCAATTGGTTTCAGGATCTGTTCGTTGGCTACAAGTCAGTGAAGATGGAAAAGAATTTGTTCAGGATATGATAGAACCTGGTGAATGCTTTGGCGAATTTCCGTTATTTGATGAAAGGCCGTACGCAGCTTCTGCCATTGCAAGTAATGAATGCGAAGTGATGCGGTTGCCTAGGAATATTTTCCAGCAATTACTTAAAGATGATCCGGATTTGCATTTTGCCTTTTCGAAATTATTGGTGGAGCGGTTGCGTTTTCGCTTTCTGCTCTCAAAAAACCTGGCCAGTAATAAACCGGAAGATAAAATATGCAGTTTGCTTGGTTATTTTAAAGAACAAAAAAAATACATCTGCTCTAAATGCAATTTAGTTCAACTTACCCGTCAACAAATTGCGGATATGACCGGCTTACGCGTTGAAACGGTTATCCGCAGCATTCGTCATCTGCAGGAAACAGGTAAGTTGCAGATCAACAAAGGAAAGGTATTCTATTGATAGATTTATGATTAGGGTCATAATGTAAATTATAATTCTATTGTTACTTTGCCGCCAAAATGGATCGTTCGTTACATAAATGGTTATCGGTTTCTTTATTTAATTTGCTGTTGGTCTCTGTTTTAGGCAGCCTGTTACGCTATAAAATAGCTTACTCGTTACCGATAGTTAATCAAAAATTTTTATTGCACGCCCACTCTCACTTCGCTTTTTCCGGGTGGGTAACGCAGGCTTTGATGGCCTTAATGATTAAATACCTGGCAGATAAAACCAATTCGGATCAATTTGTAAAATATCGCTGGATCTTGTGGGCCAACCTTATTTCTTCCTACGGAATGCTGTTCACATTTCCGTTTATGGGGTACGCGTTACCGTCTATATTTTTTTCGTCTGTTTCTTTATTTACAGGATATGCATTCGCGGTTAAATACTGGCGAGATCTCAATAAGATGAACTCAAAGCCGTTAGCCAACCTTTTTTTCAAAGCGGGTTTATTCTTTAATGTTCTTTCTTCAGTAGGCGTTTTTACACTGGCTTTTTTAATGGCAACCAAAAACATGAACCAGGACTACCAACTGGCGTCACTTTATTTCTTTTTGCATTTTCAATACAACGGGTGGTTTTTATTTGCCTGTATGGGATTGCTTGCATACTGGGCCGAAGGATTGCTACTTTCAGTAAAGCAACTAAAAACGGTTTTTTATCTTTTCGCCGGTGCCTGTATTCCTGCTTATTTATTATCAGCCCTTTGGATTCCTATGCCCGAATGGATATATGTGATTGTGATCTTAGCCGTTCTTTCGCAGTTATTAGGGTGGATGATTATTGTGAGGTCTCTTCTAAAAAATGGGCCTCTGTTAAAAACAAAAACCAGTTCAACCGTGTACACGCTTTTCTTTCTCTGTGCCATTGCATTTACGCTCAAACTATTGCTGCAGGCTGCCTCTGCAATTCCTTCATTGAGCTTTCTTACTTACGGTTTCAGACCAATTGTTATCGGTTATTTGCATCTTGTACTCTTAGGTGTAATTTCTCTTTTTATTATTACCTACTGTATGTCAACCCGTAAATTAGTGTTCAATAAAATTAATATTACCGGCGTAAAGATCTTTGTGGCGGGCATTATTTTAAACGAAGTTTTTTTATTGGCACAGGGAATTGCTGACCTGGTTTATGATGTGGTACCTTACATTAATGAAGCGCTTTTATTTGCCGCGACCGTTTTATTTGCCGGATTATTGTTAATGAATCTTTCCGGAAATAGGAAGGTAACTTTAGCCACCGGCAATGAATTGTAAGTTTGATATCAATTCTGCATCACTTTAATAAAACTAATTTCTCACACTTTGTTTTTACCGTTAAGCTCATTTCAGGATTTATTTTTCAATACTGGATTCCACATTATGCAGTGCAACTACTGGGTAAAAAACTATTTGTAATTTTATCTGATGATAAAACGAACAATCCCTTCTTCCGGTGAAGATCTGCCAATAATAGGAATTGGAACGTGGCAGGTTTTTGATGTTAGCACTGATAAATATCCGGTGGTTGAAAATGTACTGGATGTGCTCCACAAGGGCGGCGGAACTTTGATTGACACTTCGCCAATGTACGCCAAGGCTGAAAAAGCAATCGGCGATGTTACTTCCGGCATGGAAACCGGCGATGATTTTTTTTATGCAACAAAAGTGTGGACAAACGGATCTGAGCAAGGGATTCGGCAAATGCAGGCTTCTATGGAAAAGATGCAAAGGGAAACGATAGATCTTGTGCAAATTCACAACCTGGTAGACTGGAAAACGCACCTGGTTCATTTGCGCAAATGGAAAGAAGAAGTAAAGATCCGGTACATCGGGATTACCCATTACACGGATGAACATCATGGGGATTTGGAACGGGTGATGAAAACAGAAAAGCCTGATTTTGTTCAATTCAATTATTCTATTACGAGCCGGCACGCAGAAAAGAGATTGCTTGATGTTGCCCGCGATTTGGGTATTGCAACGCTCATTAACCGGCCTTTTGGTACCGGTAATTTGTTCAGTTTGGTAAAAGGAAAGGCATTGCCGGCTTGGGCTAAGGAGAATGGGATAGACAACTGGGCAGCCTATTTTTTAAAATATATTATTGCTCATCCTGCTGTTACCTGCGTTATTCCTGCTACAGCGAATCCGGATCACCATGCCGATAATGTAAAAGCAGGCAGCGATCTTTTGCCGGACGAAAATTTGCGAAAAAAAATGGTCGAGTATTTAAAGAATCTATGATAAATAAATGGGTATTTTTTATTTCATCGTACAAAGTTCTTCCAGTTTTCTCGCTTTTAAAACAGCTATCTCTTTACCGGATAGCCACACGATCTTTTGTTTCGCCAATTCATTAATCGTTCTGAAAAAAGTTTCATAAGTGGTTCCGGCAAAAGAGGCAAGATCTTGTTTAGTGAGCGTAATATTTATAGACCCCTCTTTATTTTCACCAAAGTCCTTTTTCAACATCAGCAGTGTTTCTGCCACCCGTCCTTTTACGTCCATGTGGACAAGATTTCGCATTCTTCTCTCTGCATATTGGAGCTCATTAATATAAAACTGCATTAGCTTATAAGTGAGTTCGTTATTTACCCGTAAGGTAGTTTCAAAAAAAACGGTATCAACAAAGCATAGAGCGCTGGGTTCTAAAGCCATTGCCGACACTGGATATACATTTTCATTAGACAATCCACGGTAACCGATGATGTCGCCCTCTTTTGCGAAATGCAATATCAACTGTTTCTGATGTCCCCACCTTCTGTAAATTTTTACCTTTCCGCTGTTGAGAAAATAAATGCCTTTTACGGGCATACCTTCCTCAAAAATAGTTTCACCTTTTTTGTAAGCCAGCGTTTGTCTGCGTGAATCAATGGCTGACAGCCAATCTTTCATACAGTTATTGCAAAAAAAACAACTTTTTAAATCGCAACCTTGCCTTATGCTTTTCATTTTGTAAAAATAAGATTAAACTGTTTTATTCTATGGTTTTGAATGTTTTTGCACCCAAATACTTTTAAAAATATGATTTATATCATACTTTTGCCCGAAAAGAAGGATTTTATTATTTATGAAGATGTATCCAAATCATGGTAAAGCCATCCCGGTTTCCCTATCTTTACAACCTGCGCTTGAAGCGGAAGATATGGCCGCATCTGCTCCGCAACCGCAACATAAAAACCGGGTGTTGCTTATTTCTGCCCTTTCAATTGTTGTTGCCATTTGTATAAGCTTTATTGCCAAATTCCTGGTTTATTTGATTTACCTGGTAACTAACCTTTCTTTTTATGGTAAATGGTCAATCGCTCACGCTACGCCAGCGGGTAATTCTCTCGGACTTTTTGTAATTGTGATACCCGCGCTTGGGGGAATTATTATTGGACTGATGGCTATTTATGGATCTGAAGCCATTCGCGGACACGGTATTCCGGAGGCGATGGAACAAATTTTAACCAACCAAAGTAAGATCAAACCAACCATCACGTATTTAAAACCTATTTCCTCTGCCATTGCTATCGGCACCGGCGGTCCGTTTGGCGCTGAGGGACCGATAATTGCAACCGGTGGCGCTTTAGGTAGTATGTTGGGACAGTTAGTGCATATTACCCATCATGAAAGGAAAATTCTGCTGGCTGCCGGGGCAACTGCAGGCATGGCGGCCATTTTTGGCACTCCTGTTTCCGCGATTTTCCTGGCAATAGAACTATTGCTTTTCGAGTTTTCTCCACGTTCTATCATTCCTGTTTCACTGGCTTGTATTACCGGCGCCGCAGGCCATCACCTGTTGTTTGGAACGGGGCCGGTTTTCGCTACCGCCGCTGTGATAGCACCTCCCGGCAATACGGCCATTGCAATCTATAGTTTCATCGGGATAGTAATAGGGTTTCTTTCCGTAGGAGTCACCAAAATTATTTATCTCATTGAAGATGCATTTGAAAAATTGCCGGTCCACTGGATGTGGTGGCCTGCAATCGGCGGTTTGGCCGTTGGAGTCATTGGCTATTTTTCGCCGCGAACCTTGGGAGTTGGGTACAACAACATTACAGATATTCTTGCCGGTTCTTTGGGGATGCACATTGTACTAAGTTTATGCCTGCTTAAATTTATTTCGTGGGCAATAGCGCTTGGCAGCGGCACATCGGGCGGAACACTGGCGCCATTACTCACGATTGGCGGTGCTACAGGTGCTTTATTAGCAGCTTTGATTCTTTATTTTTTCCCTTCAGCAGGGCTTACTTTGCCCCTGGCAGCGTTGGTAGGTATGGCCGCTTTATTTGCCGGAGCTTCCCGTGCTTTTATCACATCGGTTATTTTTGCGCTTGAATCTACCGGACAGGCAAATGCTTTATTACCATTGCTGGCAACTTGCGGCGCCTCTTTTATCATTTCGTATTTCTTTATGGGCAGCACGATAATGACGGAAAAGATTTCGCGCAGGGGAGTTAAAACGCCTGATTCTTTTGAGGCAGATATTCTTGAAACAGTTGCCGTGGGAGAAGTAATGCAGAAAAATGGCCTGGTGTTAAGCGAGGACACGCCCATAAATGAGGTATTGGATTGGCTTGAGAAAGAACCGGAATTCAAAAACAATTATTTCATAGTTTCTGATACCGAAGGAACATATAAAGGAATTGTAAGTTCATCTAATCTTTATAACAAGATCAACCATTCGGACACGCTCACCGGAACGCTTATCAGGCGAAGAAGTGCTTCAGTGGCTGCTAACGCTTCGTTAAGAGAAGCAGTGGAATTGATGGCAAAAGAAAATGTTGATGTATTGCCGGTTGTTTCTGTGAATAATAAAATAACCGGGTTGTTATCCTATCAAAATATTATCGCCAGTTATAAAACGAGAGCAGAAGAACATGAAAAAAAAGGCCCGGATATTTCGTTAAAAAGAAGTGGTTTAAGAATGCTGGTGAAAGGGCAAAAAATAATTAAGAACTGGAGAACAATCTGGTAAATTTTTATTGTCGGCTTTTAGAACCCCATCAATCTTAATTTATTTTCTGTAAACGTTAAGGGTTCTGCTTTTCAGGATTTTCAAATCAACTTCGATTTAATACAAAATAAAAAACCAGGTAGATTGTAGCTTTACTGTTTGCTGACGGTACAATATTTCTATCTCCCATAATTTGTATAGATTAGTAAAATGAAAAAAGTTCTAACCGTTAGTTTATTGGTATTGTCTTCATTTGCTGTAAAAGCACAATATGCATCTCTTTTAGCAAATGTTCATGGGCGAAAGCTTCAAAGCCTTAATGGTAAATGGCAAGTGATTATTGATCCTTTTAATGGCGGCGCAGGTAACGGAAAAGCTGTGTGGAAAGATCAGAAGCCAACCGGCAAATACGATTTTTATGAATATGGTTTTGTTCCTTCCAAAACCTTACAGGTGCCCGGTGACTGGAACCATCAAAAACCGGAACTTACGTATTATGAAGGCACCATTTGGTACAAAAAAACATTTGTGCATAAGCCGCAAAAAAATAAAAGAGCGTTTTTATATTTCAGTGCTGTTAATTATAAATGCGACGTTTATCTGAATAACCAATACTTAGGTAGCCACGAAGGAGGATTTACTCCTTTTCAGTTTGAAATCACCGGTAAGTTGAAAGACACCAATTCAGTGATTGTAAGAGTAAATAACCGGCGAAAGCCTGAAAATATTCCTGCGATGAATTTTGACTGGTGGAATTACGGCGGTATTACAAGAGACGTTTCTTTAATTGAAACGCCGGTAAATTATATTAAAGATTATAATGTACAACTGGCAAAAAATAGCGTTGATACAATTGCAGGCTGGCTTGCAGTGGGAGGAAATAATCTTTCTGAACCTGTCTTGATAAATATCCCCCAACTGCATTTGAATTACCATACCACTACAGCCAACGATGGAAAAGCGTTTTTTAAAATTGCAGCCAAACCTCATCTTTGGTCGCCGGCCGATCCGCAATTGTATGATGTGATCATAAGCTCGCCAACCGACACTGTCCATGAAATGATCGGCTTCAGAACGATACAAGTAAAGGGAACAGAAATACTGCTGAATGGTAAACCGGTATTTTTAAAAGGCGTTAATATACATGAAGAAATTCCACAGGAGAAGCGCCGCGCTTATAGTGAAGCCGATGCAGAAATGTTGTTGAAATGGGCGAAGGATCTTGGGTGTAATTTTGTGCGTCTTACTCATTATCCTCACAATGAATATATGGTTCGCCTGGCGGATAAATGGGGCATCATGTTGTGGGAAGAAGTCCCGCTTTGGCAAAATATTCAATTCGGCAATCCTGAAATTTTGAACAAAGCAGATACGATGTTGAAAGAAATGATTACAAGAGATAAGAACCGTTGTTCCATCATCATGTGGAGTTTATCTAACGAAACTTCTCCTTCAGTTGATCGCAACAAAACGCTCACTGCGATGGCTGGTTATGTAAGAAGCCTGGACAGTACCCGCCTTGTAACTTCTGCGATTAACCATGTACGTTATGATAAGAATACAATCACTATTGACGACTCATTGTGTAAAGTATTGGATGTTGTAGGAGTAAACGAATACCTTGGCTGGTATGTACCATGGCCCGCAAAGCCTGAAGATATGGTTTGGGAAAATCCTTATAACAAACCGCTGATTATGTCAGAGTTTGGTGCGGAAGCCAAATATGGGCAACACGGTAGTGCAGAAACAAATGGCTTTTGGGCGGAAGAGCGGCAGGCACAGGTTTTTAAAGATCAAATCAGTATGTTTAAAAATATTCCTTTTCTGAGAGGAACCTGTCCGTGGGTTTTGGCTGATTTTCGTTCAGAAACACGGCTGCAACCTGTCTATCAGCAAGGATGGAACAGGAAAGGGTTGTTAAGTGATAAGGGACAAAAAAAGCAAGCGTGGTATGTAATGCATGATTACTATAGGCACATTAGCAATAGCTATTAATTAATGGTATTGTATTTCGCCGCACTTGCAATAAAACAAGCTTACATTTCATTACCAGGGCAGATCAGTTGCTTTTATACTTTTCAAAATTTATAATAAATACACTTGCCAGGATGATAGCTAAACCTCCTATTTGCAAACTATTTACTGTTTCGCCTCCAAAAAAAACACCGAGCAAAACGGCAACTACAGGATTTACATACGCATTGGTACTTACCTGCGTAGCCGGCCTTACCTGTAATAACCAGATATAAGCGCTATAACCCGCCACTGATCCCATGAAAATAAGATATATAACGGATAGCCATGCACGAATATGGATTTGCTGGAAATAAAAATGGGAAATTTCTCCATTAAAAGAAGACACAATCAAAAATGACAGTCCGGCAAACAACATTTGCCATGCGGCAGCAACCGTAGTATTTCCTTTGCTATTGTATTTCGAATATAGCGAACCTACCGCCCAACTGACACTGCCGGCCACCACGGCTATAAGAGCAACAATTTGAATTATTCCGGTTGAAGGAGAGATGTCATAAAATATTTTTTCACTAAATAACAGTATCACACCTGCTAACCCTGTTAAAATACCCGTAATGATAAATTTATTGCTTAAGTTGGCTTTAAGGTTTTGGCTATCGAATAAAACAAACCATAATGGTGCTGCAGAAATCAAAACAGCTACCAGCGAACTGGGAAGTGCTTCTTCGGCCCAAATAATTGAACCGTTGCCAATAAACAGCAATAGGATACCAACAACAAATGAAGTTTTAAGTTGAGAACGGTTTATTAATTTATATCCTTTTATTGCACACCATGCCATCAGTAAACAGCCTGAGGCGATAAAACGAAAAGCGCCCAAAATAAAAGGAGGGAAGTCTCTTTCTGCTGCCTGAACAAAAAAGTAAGTGGAACCCCATACAATGTATACAATGGCAAAAGCAATGATCACTTTTATTAACGGCGCATGTTTACTGTTGGTCTCTTGCATGAACGTGCAAAGATGTAAAAGAGACTTGTATTCACAAAAATGTTTTTAAATTTTGAGGTTTGTCAATTTTTCTGTTCAAAAACTTAAAATTGTTTCATCAAAAGAAGGTCATCTCTCATATAAAAACGTTGTACATTTAGAAAAAAGAAAACATCAATTAAAATAAATGCAACATCATGATCTTATAGCGGCACAAAGGCAAGCATTTTCTTTATTCACCGGAGTAGCGAATACCCAGGTAATTACGAACCTGATTACTACCAACGTTATTGAAATTCTTGGCGAAGGTTCAAAGAAAGTAGAAGAACTTGCCACTGAATGTAAACTTAATAAAAATGTATTGGCAAGAACTTTACGATATGCTTCTTTTATCGGTGTTGTAAATTTTGATGATGATAAATATTCCTTAAGTGAGACTGGAAAATGTTTTCTTCAAGAGCATCCGGGAAGTTTGAAAATTCCGGGATCTTTTATAGGTTCTGCGCCATGGCGCGATGCCTGGAATAACTTTCGTTACAGCCTTGAAACCGGAGAACCAGCTTTCGATCATGCATTTGGCATGCCTTACTTTGATTACCTTGACAGCCATAAAGATTTTGGTGGAGCGTTTAATGATTATATGACTGAAATGACAAGCAGAATCATTCCTGCTATTATTGAAGTTTATGATTTTAGTGGATTCGATTCCATTTGTGATGTGGGTGGTGGGCAAGGTACCTTGCTTAAAGCGGTTTTGGAAACCGCGCCGAAAGCAAAGGGGATTTTGTTTGATATGGAAAGTGCTGTGACGGGTAATGTACTGGGCGAAACAGCCAGCCGTACCCAAATAATTCCAGGAAGTTTTTTTGATGATATTCCTGCTGCAGATTGTTTACTATTGAAATCAATAATTCATGACTGGAATGATGAAAACGCCCTTAAAATATTGATGAATTGCCGAAAAGCATTAAAGAAGGATGGAAGGATTCTTCTCATCGAGCAGGTGGTGGAGAAACCTTATAACGCAAGGGAACTTTTTTACGATTTGCATATGCAGGTAATGCTCGGTGGAGCAGAGAGAACCGAAAAAGAATTTGGTACTCTTTTTGAATCAGCAGGATTGGAACTCAACCTGATCATTCCAACAAAATCACAGGCAAAAATCATTGAGATTGTAGTGCTGGACTAACCTCTATTATTGCGTTTACTTATTACTGCTATTTCAACCAAAACAGGAATTTATAAGATTTGTTTGTTTACTTTTAGAACTGAACAGTGATGCCTGTAAAAAAGCCTGTTTTTTAAAATCCTATGCCATTTTATGGTAAACCAACCTTTTTGAATGATTATTATTTTGCTGAATCCGGGCAAGTATAATTTTTAAAACTAATACCATTTGTTTCTCACTTTATCCCATGAGGTTATGCCAAT
Organism: Bacteroidota bacterium; assembly: GCA_028876495.1. Lineage (GTDB taxonomy): Bacteria > Bacteroidota > Bacteroidia > Chitinophagales > Chitinophagaceae > Ginsengibacter. The sequence continues at coordinate 63,802 of JAGWRO010000093.1, read as the reverse complement.
TTTAAATTGAACAGGATTATGGAATTTATTAGCTGCTGAACCGACAATATATACGCCTAATTTAAATTTTGTTAACGGGTTAAAAGGCCATTTGATCACCCGTTCAATTCCTGCAAAACCTTCCACATAGCGAAGGTTACGTTCGGGGGCAATTAAAAACCCCGCACCTGCTACTTCACGCAATTGTAATTTTTTCAGCAAAGGAATTTTGTTGATGATAGCACCATTAAAATTATGAACATAATGTGCTTCATAAAAACGATTGAATACCGGGAAGGTGGAATCAAGAGATTGAAAAGCTTCATTTGGGTTTAAAAATAAAAGAGGATCGCCCTGGCGCTGAAACTTATAATCAACAAGCCGTAAATCTTTTCGGCTTAGAAAAGATCCGGTACGCAAAGTATAATTGGAAACACCTAAAAGGCCCAATTTTATTTCCTGGGTAATTCCAAATTCGAGATAATCAAACTCAACTTTACTGTTTAAAATGCCGGGAATTCCTTTGCGCCACGTGGTATAAAAAGAAGGCCATTTGGAACCAAGAATTATTTTCTCTTTTGGCTCACGGATGTAGCGTTGGTGCGGAGTATATTCTAATCTTATTTGCCCATAGAGTGCATTGTAAGGTTCAAAACTTACCGCTTGATTATCAGTAAGGATATTACCGAAAAGACTGTCAACTTTGGGATTGGTTTTATAATTGCTGACAGACCGGCGCAAAGCCATATTGATATCAGTAAACAAATACAACCCGTTTACCATTTCAAAACTATGACCTATACCTATACCGTTATTCAGGTAAATATTACTTCGCTTCAACATGTTAATCCATGCATCTCCCTGAAAAATATATTGAAAGTTTCTTTCTAAAGTAATGTTGAAATAAGACCGGTTAAAAGGATTGTATAATTTAGAGAACCTGATACTTCCATTTACATCACGATTGCGGATACCATAACTTAAATTGTTCCACAAAGAAATCGATTTCTTCGACTGGTAAATTTTTGTATATAAGAAAGATAGATTAATGCGTGTGCCTCCAAATTGAAAGGGCTGATAAAAAGCGGTAATCGGTTGAATATACCATCGCCTTTCTTTATGATGATCATTAAACTGAAGGCCTGTTAAGAAAAGCTTTTTTAAGGTGATTTTATTGATCACTCTATCCATTGAATCGAGGTAAGTTGTGGCATGAGTGGCGGTATAAATGCTGTCTTTATAATGAATGTAACGAACCTCTTTTTGTGTTAACGGAACTGTTCTTTCCGTTTGCCAGAAGGTGGTGTCTTTTTCATAAGCCGATTGAGCCGTTGTACTCACTTCAGCACCAAAATATTTCTTATCAAAAGTTTTATTAAGCTGAAATTCTTTGTAGGTGACAGTTGTATTTCCTGACAGCGTTTTCTTTCCGGCTTTTGAGAAATAAGTGAATTTTTGTTGGGTGATCATCCAGGCAGTATTTTTTACAAAAGAATAATTCTGTTCTACTTTAAAAAAATCATACTCGGGTAAATGATATTTTGGAAAGTTAAATTGTGTATGAAGAATTACCCACGAACTGTCAGTAATGGTGATTTCTCCTTCTACTGTTGCATTGCTTAGCTGGCGCGGTTTTACACTGATCGTGAAAATTTTTCTGTCTCCTTCACTTTTTATGGCAAGCGTTTTGAATTTATAGGCCAGTAAGCCACTGTAACTTACCGGCGAAAGAATAGGTACTTCTGAAACAGCAGGAACTTTTACAAGATTGTTGTAAAAATTAAAATCGCCATCAGTAGTGGATAAATAAAAAAGTCCGTCGGCTTTTTTCCCTCTTGTAACCCCAATTCTTTCTTCTTTCGTTCGTTCAGGCGATTCATAATCATACCTGAGCGCCACTTCGGTCATAGCCATTTGTTTCAGATCTGAATTAATAGTATCGGACGAATCTTTTTTAGCAATTCTTTTTTTTGCGAGAGAAGAATCCTGCTCTACCGCTTTTATATACATGTTACATGAGTATGCGCCGTGAGCCGCATTTATTTCCTCTTTATGCCGTATCACATTTCTTATGATTTCCTCTGCCTGGTCTCTTCCTTTTACAACAACTTCAGCAAGTCCTTTGGAATCGTCGTTTTCCATGATGATATTTTTCTCTACGTCAGTTTTTCCGATAATAACAGTAAGTACCTGTGGTTTATAGCCTATCATGCTGACCACGAGATCATATTTCCCTTCATCCAGCCACAACCGGTACGTTCCATCTTCTTTGGTAATTGTTCCCCTTTTGGTTTCTCTTACCTCAACACTTACAAAAGCAAGTGGTTCAAGTTTGGCATTGGTTATTTTTCCAAAAAGTTTATGCGATTGCGCATTTACTTTGGCAGATAGAAAAATAAAAATAATGAGGTACCAGTTGCGCCACATTTGTGAACGTTAGTTTATATCAATAAAAATGCGCTTTTAAAGTGGAAGGTTGCTGCATGCATTATTTTTTAAAATAGCTTTAACATTTGTTCTGCATCATACCTCAGCCATTTGTATAAATAAAAAGTTTGAGTCTGATTACTCAAACTTTTTAGCCAACTGCATAAAATAATGTTTAAAACAAAACAGGAATTCGATTTTTTTGTTGGATTACTATATAAGCTACAAAGTCAATAAACTACAACCCCGCAAATCGCTCATATCCCTTCTCCCTATCACTTCAAAACTATTATTCTTATACAATCTGCCTACATCGTCTGTGGCAATAAAACTGCAGGAATATAAATTAGCAAGGTCAATAATATTTATGAGACCATTTACCGGTTTTGTACCTTCCGAAGCAGCCTTAATAGCAAAAGGATCATTGTATTCCCGGATTAAAACCCTCATCCATGGCGGCGAACGAAATTTTCCGTTACCATCTGAATACGCCTGTGAAAGTAATTCTGTCATTCCATATTCTGAATGAATGCTTTGTAATCCTAATTTCTCTTTTAAGGTTTCGTGTACTTCTTCACGGGTTATTTCTTCTCTTTTTCCTTTCATTCCGCCGGTTTCCATCACAAAGTTGCTCTTCAATTTCATGGAATGTTGTTCTGCAAAATCAAGTAAGGCATAGGTTACGCCGATAAGCAAAGTGGGTTTTGCCATAATTTCATTTCGCACCAACGCCTGGTAAAGTTTGGTGTAGTTGTGTAAATAAAACCCGCTTCCCGGATTATTTGTTTTCTTTATCAGGTCATTAACCATGTAAACCAAAGAAGAATTTTCCCTTTCAAGATAGCCGGGCAATAAGGCCAGGATGCACCATTCGGAAGGATTACCGTAAAATAAATGAAATGCTTTTAAAAAACTTCTTTGATAAAGTGCTGCACTTTTTACAAAATGGCGGCTTGTGTTGGCCCCGGTAGTTCCACTGCTTTCAAAAATAATTTCAGGTTCAAAATCAGTTGTTTTTACTTCATGCGTTTTAAAAAATGAAATGGGAAGGAACGGGATTTTTTCAACGCTATCAACTGATGAAGGAATAACGCCAATTGATCTTACATAAGTTTGGTACAGCTCATTATTCTGATACTGGAAAGAAAATATCTCTAATGCCAGGTTATTAAAATTGTAATAAGAGGCATCGAAGATTTTATTTTCCCATTCCGCTATTTCTAACTTATTATTCAGTTTTTAATAATTAAATTTGAAAAAATAAACCACAAAGATGCGATACACTGTTTTATTTTCAATATTCTTATTTGCAATTTTAACCGGTTGCAAGAAGGATAAGTATAAATCCACCCCTTCCCTTACTTTTAAATCCGTCAGTTCCACTCGTGTTCCTCCGGGTTCAGTTGTTAAGTTTACCTTGACATTTACAGATGCAGAAGGCGATGTTTCAGGCTCTGTATATATTGAAAAAAATGAACCGACCTGCTCTGCCAGCAGTTTTAGCGAAACGGATTCGATTCCTTCTTTCCCGGCTACCAAAAATCAGAAAGGGGATATCGTAGTTACTTTCGGAAATAATGTAAGTTCTTTGGAAAATATTTCTCCGCAATGCCAAAGAAATGATACTGCTGTTTTTCGTTTTGCTATCAAGGATAAAGCCAACCATGTTAGCGACACTGTATCTTCACCGCCAATTATTTTATATTATCAATAAAAGTGTATTTGAAAAAAATACTGGAATTTATTTTATTCAGCAGCATTTTTATAGCGGCTTGTGCCGTAGGTTTTTGTATCGAAACCAATATACTTTTAGGCCTGCCGCTTAATTCATTTAGTTTTTATTGTTTTGTTTTCGGAGCCACATTGCTCCAGTACAATCTTCATTACTCCACTAAAAAAATTGCGGTTAACAATTCTGAAAGACTTCGGTGGTCACTCAGCAACAAAAAAACTCATTTATTTCTCCTGGTGGTTGGCGCCTTACTCATCCTTTTTAGTTTTTTCAGTTTTCATCTTAAACATTTTCTTATTCTTGGCTGCCTCGCAGCGATCTCATTTTTATATTCTTTTCCCTTTCTGCCTTTTGGAAAAAAAAGACGCATCAAAGATTACGGGTTATTAAAAATTGTTACACTCTCTCTTTTATGGACATTGGTAACCGTTTGGTTCCCCGTAAACACCGTTCCGGTAAATAGCCTGCTTTTTGCGTTTGTTTTTGTCAAAAGATTTATTTTCATGTTTATTCTTTGTTTACTATTCGATGTTAGGGATATTGAGATTGATCGTAGAGAAAAGATTAACACCCTTGCTGTAATGCTTGGTAAGGAGCAGTGCTACACTTTATCCTATGTTTTGCTGTTACTGTTTTTGGCAATCGCCTTGCTGCAATATCTCTATCTTCCCCAATTATCGTTTTTTATTGCCATGATAGTTTCTTGCCTGATTACGTTTGTAGTCATTCAAAGAACCAAGAAAACCAACACCGATTTTATTTATCTCGCCGGCATCGACGGAATGATGTTGTTGCAGGCGCTGCTGGTTTATCTTTTCAGTTTAAACCTTTAAATTTGCAAATACTTAATAAAGAATTCAAATAATAATATATGGCAAAAAATAAAAAATCACCTTTTGGTATTTCTGATCAATCCAAAGAATTTTTGAAAACTTACATGAATACGGCATCGCCAATTGGCCTTGAATTCAACGGTCAAAAGGTGTGGCTTAATTATATAAAAAAATATGTAGACACTACTTTTACAGATCCCTACGGAACGGCTGTTGGTGTAATCAATCCTGATAAAAAATTTAAAGTTGTAATTGAAGCACATGCCGATGAGATCAGTTGGTTTGTAAATTATATTAATCCTGAAGGACTGATTTACCTGAAAAGAAACGGTGGTGTTGATCAGCAAATCGCGCCTTCACAAAGGGTAATTATTCACGGTAAAAAAGGACCGGTAAAGGCAGTTTTTGGATGGCCCGCTATTCATACACGTTCAGGAAACGGAGATAAGGAAAATCAACCTAAAGTGGAAACACTGTTTCTCGATTGCGGAGCACGAAATAAGAAAGAAGTAGAAGACCTCGGTGTGCATGTAGGCGCTGCGTGTACTTATTCCGAAGGTTATGATGAGATCGCTTATGATAATCTTATTGGCCGTGCTTTCGACAATCGCATCGGTGGTTTTATGATTGCTGAAGTGGCCCGTTTATTAAAGGAAAATAAGAAAGATCTTCCTTACTCATTGTATGTCGTAAACGCAGTTCAGGAAGAAATCGGTTTGCGTGGTGCAGAGATGATTGCAAGAAGAATTAAACCTGATGTAGCGATCGTTACCGATGTAACGCACGATTCAACAACGCCGATGATCAACAAAAATAAAGAGGGAGAATGTGTATGCGGTAAAGGACCGGCCTTAACGTATGGACCAGCGGTTCATAATAAACTACTCGCCGTGATAGAAGAAACGGCGATCAAAAATAAAATTCCGTACCAGTTGTCTGCAGTTAGCCGCAGCACCGGAACTGATACAGATTCTTTTGCTTATGCAAATGATGGTTGTCCTTCCGCGTTAATTTCAATTCCTTTGCGTTACATGCATACAACTGTAGAAATGATCAATAAAGCAGATGTTGAAAGCACGATCAGGCTTATGTATGAAAGCTTACTGGCGTTAACGCCTAAAACGAATTTGAGTTATTTTTAACGAACAAAATTTATTATATGGAATCAATAAGAGAAATTGTTATTCCTGAAAACAATAAAATAGAGTTGACCATTCCTGATCATTTTATTGGAAAAAAAATTGAAGTACTCGCATTTGAATTGGAGGAAAAGCAAAAGGTTTCAAGAGACCCCAGGAAGAAAAGTTTTGATGCAATTACATTAGATCTTACAGGATTTAAATTTAACAGGGAAGAAGCCAATGAGCGATGAAGTTTTTTTTGATACAAACATTATTTTATATTCTTACTCATATAAATCTGAGCCAAAAAAGGATATGGCTAAAAGACTTATTTTAGATTCCAATGGCGTAATAAGTACCCAGGTACTCCAGGAAATGTGCAATATTTTAATTAAAAAATTTAAGATGGATGACCTTTCCATCTCCCGCGCTTTATCGGAGATGAGTAGCAATTTTTTAATTGCTATTAATAATGTAGAAACTGTAACAACAGCACTTCGGGTTCATTTCAAATACAAATTCTCTTATTACGATTCTTTAATAATTTTATCTGCCCTGGAGAATGGTTGTTCCATCTTATACTCAGAAGATTTGCATCATAAACAAAAAATCGAAAATACACTAATTATTATAAATCCATTTAAATAAATGTCGTTAAGAAACAACTGGACAAAAGAGGAAATTTCTGAAATCTATAATATGCCTTTGCTGGAACTGATCTATGAAGCGTCTGTGGTTCACCGTGAGTACCAGGCAACCGGCGAAGTACAGGTGTGTACGTTACTTTCTATCAAGACCGGTGGCTGCCCTGAAGATTGTGCGTATTGCCCCCAGGCAGCGAGATACAACACAGGCGTGGATGTGCAGGCATTAATGAAGAAAGAAGAAGTGTTGGCATATGCACAAAAGGCGAAACATGCAGGATCAACAAGATTTTGCATGGGTGCTGCCTGGCGCGAAGTGAGAGACAACAGGGATTTTGATCGTGTATTGGAAATGGTAAAAGGCGTAAATGAATTGGGTATGGAAGTTTGTTGCACAATGGGCATGCTTACCGAAAGCCAGGCGGAAAAATTACAGGCCGCAGGATTGTACGCCTACAACCACAATGTTGATACTTCGGAAGAACATTATGCGGATATAATTTCTACCCGCACTTACAATGATCGTTTAAAAACATTGGGTAATGTGCGCAAAGCAGGTATAAGTGTTTGCAGCGGCGGCATTATCGGTTTGGGAGAAACGCATGAAGACAGAATCGGAATGTTGCACACCTTGTCAACGCTGCCCGTTCATCCCGGAAGCGTTCCGATAAACGCGCTGGTAAGAGTAAAAGGAACGCCGCTGGAAGGAAATGAAAAAGTAGATGTTTGGGATATGATACGTATGATCGCTACTGCAAGAATCATTATGCCTAAAGCGATGGTTCGATTGAGCGCCGGAAGAACTGAAATGACAGTTGCCGAACAGGCCTTGTGTTTTATGGCAGGTGCCAATTCCATTTTTTCGGGAGAGAAATTATTGACTACTCCAAATCCCGGTTTTGAAGAAGACAATGCGATGTTCCAATTGCTTGGTTTAAAACCGCGGGAATCTTTTAAAGAGGTAGCCACTGCCGAAGCAGGAGGTTTCGTTGAGAAGGCAATTCTTTAAGACAAATTGATTCAATTCTTTGGAGGAAATTCCCCTCTTTCTATTTCTATCCTGCGTTTTTCAATTTGATCTTTAAAACCGACTATAATCCCATATTTAGCATGTGGATTTGAATCTGTATTAACGATAAATCCCAGTTCCTTTTTCATATCTTTTGATTCATCTGCTCCACCAACGGTTTTGTATTTAACTGAATATTTAATTGCCTGCAATTTGCCATTGTTATTAAACTTCAGATAATCGAAATTCAGGAAAATTTCATTTTCTGCCAGGTTATTCTTAATTGATGAAAGGTCTTTTATACCTAAAGTGCAAAAGATTGCTAACATCATAGGAATGCTGATTTTTAAAATGCGGGGAAACAGCATGAGCGATCAATTTAGATATGAATTAATTCGACACTAATGTAAGGAATAATTTGAATAACTGATCGCGTCTCAATCATTACCCATTAAGAAATTAATTAGCTAATTTGCAAATCAGCTAATTAATTATGGATAAAGAAATTCTTCTCAACGCTTTTCGCTTAATGTGCACAGCGGGCGCAATGGCCCGAACGTATGAAGCCAACAGGCAGGTTTGCAAATATGTCCATTCCACTTCCCGCGGGCATGAAGCGATTCAATTAGCAACTGCTTTTCAGTTATTGCCGTGTGACTTTGTAAGCCCTTATTATCGTGATGAAAGTTTGCTACTTGGATTAGGTTTTACCCCTTATACTTTAATGTTGCAATTGCTGGCGAAACGTGATGATATTTTTACGGGAGGGAGAGAATATTATTCTCATCCAAATTATCGCGGAGAAGATAAACCAACCATCATTCATCAAAGCAGCGCTACAGGAATGCAGGCAATTCCCACCACAGGTGTTGCACAAGGATTACAATATTTACAATCGATTGATTCTCCTCTTTATAAAAAAGGAAAAGATGGAGAAACTCCCATTGTTATTTGTTCGCTTGGCGATGCAAGCCTTACAGAAGGCGAAGTGTCAGAAGCCATGCAGGTGGCGGTTTTAAAAAAACTTCGCATCATTTACCTGGTACAGGATAATGGCTGGGGAATTAGTGTTACCTCGTCTGAAGCAAGAACTATGAACGCTTCTGAGTTTGCAAAGGGATTTAAAGGCATGCAGCGTATAAGCATAGACGGTAGTGATTTTTTTCAAAGCTATGAAGTGATGAAAAATGTGGTAGGCCAGGTACGTGAAAATTCTGAACCTTTTTTAGTTCATGCCAAAGTGCCGCTGCTTGGTCATCATACAAGCGGCGTTAGACGAGAATTTTATCGTTCAGAAGAAGATCTTGCAAAACACGCTGAAGACGATCCGCTACCTAAATTAAAAACCCGGCTGCTTCATTCTGGTATTGCAGAAAATGATTTAAATGAAATAGAGGCGATTGTAGCAGATGCGGTGGCGCAACAGTTTGAAAGCGCGAAATCGGCTCCGGAACCCGATCCTTCAAAAGTCGCAGAGCATATTTTTGCACCTACCACTGTTACAGAAGAAAAAGGAGAACGCCATCCTGAAGGAAAAGAAAAAGTAGTAATGGTAGATGCGGCGTTGTTTGCCATTCGTGAAATTATGGAAGAATTTCCTGAAGCTGTTTTATACGGACAGGATGTAGGACAAAGACTTGGCGGGGTTTTTAGAGAGGCAGCTACATTAGGAGAAGAATTTGGAGATCACCGGGTTTTTAATACCGCCATCCAGGAAGCATACATTATCGGTTCTGCTGTTGGCATGAGCGCAAGCGGTGTTAAGCCCATTGTTGAAGTTCAGTTTGCGGATTATATTTTTCCGGGTTTTAATCAATTGTATACAGAAGTTGCCAAGAGTTGTTATTTAAGTAACGGAAAATTTCCGGTGCAAACGGTAATTCGTGTACCGATAGGAGCTTACGGAGGCGGCGGCCCTTATCACAGTGGAAGTATTGAAACTTTTTTGCTTGCTATTAAAGGAATAAAAATTGCTTATCCGTCCAATGCTGCAGACATGAAAGGTTTAATGAAGGCCGCTTTTCTTGATCCGAATCCTGTTATCATGCTGGAACACAAAGGACTTTACTGGAGTAAAGTTCCCGGAACGGAAGAAGCAAAAACTGCCGAGCCTTCCCGCGATTATGTATTACCGTTAGGTAAGGGAAATGTAGTTTTGAAGGCTGATGAAAATAAAATCAACTCCGGTGAAACTTGCTGTGTCATCACTTATGGAATGGGTGTTTATTGGGCAAAAGCCGCGGCAAAAAACTTTCCAGCCCAGGTAGAAGTTATAGATGTAAGAACGCTGTTTCCGTTGGATGAAGAATTGATTTTTTCAACGGTGAAAAAGCATGGAAAATGTTTGGTTCTTACAGAAGAGCAACAAAATAATTCCTTTGCAGAAGCGCTTGCAGGGCGTATTTCGAAAGAATGTTTTCAATTTTTAGACGCGCCGGTCCGCGTGCTCGGCGCTTTAAATCTTCCTGCAATTCCTATGAATTTGATTCTGGAAAATGCCATGCTGCCCAATGCAGAAAAAGTGAGTAAGCTGATTATTGAATTATTGAATTATTAGTTATTGTCCACTTCCCAATCTTCGGGTTCCTCTCCTTTGCGGGGTTGGGGTGAGGCCTGAACAACAAACAAAATCCAATGATTTTTAATTTACTCTAAAACACTCTATAGGCATGTTATTTGAGATTTGCAAAATCTAATCTCAGCAGCATGATAGAATGGCACATCGGATGTTCCGGCTTTCATTATAAAGGTCTCCGTACTCAACTTCTGACCTGAAAAAGATGGTAAAAAAAAATCGCGCATCAAAGAAAACCCAAAAGGTCTTCATTTATTTCAATAACGATATCGGTTGTAATGCTGTAAAAAATGCAGCTGAATTGAAAGTGCTGGTGGAGAAGAAATAGATATCGGAGAAGAGCAATGAGAAAAGGGCAATTAGCATCTACTAACCATTCACCAATATAATAAGCGTTGCAATCGCCGCTAAAGCCATTGCCAGGAAAGTAATCCATAAAAAGGTCTTTGAAAGCAGGCCGCTTTTGTATTTTCCCATGATGGCTTTATTGGTGGAGATTTTAATGATTAAAAAAATCAGCGGGACTGCAGCCACGCCATTTAGCACCGCAACGTACACGAGCGCTTTTACCGGATTAATTCCAACAAAATTGATGATCAAACCAATAAGCGTAGCAATAGTGATAATGCCATAAAACCCATGCGCTTTTTTTAATTTCAAATTTAATCCTGCTTCCCAGTTTACGGCTTCGGAAACCGCGTAGGCAGCGGAACCGGAGAGAACAGGGATTGCCAAAAATCCCAGGCCGATGATCCCAATAGAAAAAATAACTTTTGATAAATAGCCCGAATGCGGAAAAGAATGTACCAATGGTTCAATCGCTTTAGCCGCATCTGCAGCAGTTTGTATGTCGGTAATTCCACTATTGTGTAAAACGGTTCCTGCAACCACTATAATGCTCCAGGTGGTAATTTCAGAAATAATCATTCCGGCATTATTGTCAATACGCATGGAGCGTATATTACTTTTTCGGATGGAAGGTATTCCGTTATTTATCCAATTTTTTTCTTTTAATTGTTCTACTTCCTGGGAAGTTTGCCAAAAAAACATGTAGGGAGAAATGGTCGTTCCGAGCACTCCTGTGATAATAAAAAAGAACGCAAAATTAAATTCAATATGAGGGATAAATGTTGCTTTCATCACTGCAAGCCATGGCATGTGAATAATAAAAATAGTAACCGGATAAGCAAGCAATGAAAGCGCCAGCCATTTCAATATTCTCGCATAAACTTTATAAGTTGTAAATATTTCCAGGATCAAAATGCTTACAGTAAAAAGTAAAGTCCATACTACAAATGGCAATGGGAGAATTAACCTGGCGGCCGCTGCCATGGCGCCAATGTCTGCCCCGATATTAAGCACATTGGCAACTACTAAAAGGCTCACTGTAAAATACACCACTTTTGGGCTGTAATGTGCCTTCATATTTGCCGTAATCCCTTTGCCGGTCACTATTCCTATTCTGGCACAGGCTTCCTGTACGCCAATCATAAAAGGAAGCATATAAAGCGCGGTCCACAATTGTCCATAACCAAACTGGGCACCTGTTTGGGAATAGGTAGCAATACCGGATGGATCATCATCAGCTGCGCCGGTGGTAAGCCCGGGGCCAAGAATTGAAAAAAATTTCTGCAGTTTATTTCGTTTGACTTTAGGTGTTTTTTCCTCAGCCATTTTTTTTAATTGTGGATGTAAGTTAATCAATAGAAGAACTCAACCCTTTAGTTAAGAAAGGGTCTTAAATAATTTTCGTAGTAAACAAACAAAAGCGGTGATTTTTTATTTTCCCCAAACCCCAACCACTGATAATTTTATTTTTTTTATTTAATATTTCTATGAAGGAAATGGCAAATCAATTAAGTTTGAAGAAAAAGAATGGAACAGCAAGATAAAAATAATAAAAAAGAAATCCAGTTTTTTGAAGGGCCTCAAAGTCGTTGGAAAAATTTTAAATATGCAGTAAGCGTTTTTTTTGAGTTTATAAAAGGCTTCCGGGCATTGCATTTTGTAGGCCCGTGTGTTACCGTTTTTGGTTCGGCGCGTTTTAAGGAAGATCACCCTTTTTACAAACAGGCAAGAGAGCTTTCAGGAGAAATTGCGAAGTTGGGATTCACCATTATGACCGGCGGTGGACCGGGTATTATGGAAGCTGCCAACCGCGGTGCTAAAGATGTAGGCGGAAGAAGTGTGGGTTGTAATATTATACTACCTAAGGAACAACATCACAATCCGTATCTTGATAAGTGGGTAGATATCAAATATTTTTTTCTGAGGAAAATGCTGTTGATAAAATATTCTTATGCCTTCATGGTAATGCCCGGTGGATTTGGAACTTTAGATGAGTTTTTCGGAACCATTACTTTGATCGAAACAAGAAAGATGGAAATGTTTCCTATTATCATTTTTGATAAAGATTTTTATCGGAATATTATAGAGCATAATCAAAAAATGCTGGAAGCGGGAACTATATCCGAACATGAAGCCAAACTTTATTACCTCACCGATTCTATTCCTGATGCTATCAAATACATCAAAGAAAAAAGCATCATGGCGTTTGGATTGAAATACATGAAACCCAAAAAAGCTTTCTGGGGATTTTTTGAAAAAGGCATTTCAAGATTATTTTAAAAAAAAACTGCATAAATTTTGCAATTAGAACCTGATTAAAAATAAAATTATGGAAGTTAACTGGAAAGGGATTTACCCCGCACTTACTACGAAGTTTACATCATCGGATGAACTTGACCTTGACTTGTTTGCAAAAAATTTAAAAGCGCAATTAGATGCGGGTATTGGTGGCATTATTTTGGGAGGAACATTAGGAGAGTCAAGTGTTCTTTCTACAGAAGAAAAAGGAAAATTGGTAAAGTTTGCTCTTGAAAAAGTGGATGGAAAAATACCTGTGATTTTAAACATCGCGGAAGGGAGTACGAGGGAAGCCTTGCAACAGTCAGAGTATGCCAAACATTGGGGAGCTCAGGGTTTGATGGCTTTGCCACCTATGCGTTATAAGAGCGATCACAGGGAAACCGTTCAATGGTTTAAAACCATTGCCAACGCTACTGATTTGCCAATAATAATTTATAATAATCCTATAGATTATAAGATATTGATCACTTTGGAGATGTTTGATGAATTAGAAGAATGTAAAAATATCCAGGCGATAAAAGAATCTACAAGGGACGTAACTAATGTTACCAGGTTAAGAAATCGCTTTGGAAATCGCTACAAAATTTTATGCGGAGTAGACACGCTGGCGATGGAGGAACTTTGCCTTGGTGCTGATGGCTGGGTAGCAGGATTAGTTTGTGCTTTTCCAAAAGAAACCGTAGCGATTTACCGGTTGGTGAAAGCAGGGCGGATTGAAGAAGCTACCAAAATTTATCGTTGGTTTATGCCTTTGCTCGAAATGGATATTCACCCAAAACTGTTGCAATATATAAAACTGGCAGAAGAGCAGGAAGGTATTGGAAGTGAGGCTGTACGAGCTCCGCGGCTTATTTTGGAAGGAGAGGAGCGTGAAACGATTTTAAAAATTATCAATGATGGAATGGCGACCCGTCCGGAACTTCCTGATTATTTGTCAATAGAGATTTAATAACCTGGGTCGGATTTTTTTACCCAAAAAAATATACAAAATGTTTACAGATGCAACTTCAGAAGAAATAAATAGTGCGATGAAAGAAGCGTGGCTGGCATTTCATCAATATAGGAAACTGCCATTAAAATCCCGTGCTGATTTTATGCGAGCTATAGGGGATGAATTAAAAAATAATGAGGATGAATTAGTGCAGTCAGCGATGAAAGAAACCAATTTGCCTGAAGCAAGATTAAAGGGAGAATTAGCAAGAACCATTTTTCAATTAAATCAATATGGCGAAGCTGCAGAAAGAGGCGAATGGCTGGAAGTAAGGATAGATACTGCCGTTCCTGATAAAAATCCACCCAAGCTTGATATCCGGAAAATGTTGGTACCATTGGGGCCTGTTGTTGTTTTTGGCGCCAGTAATTTTCCTTTTGCTTATTCTACTGCGGGCGGAGATACTGCGTGCGCCTTTGCTGCAGGTTGCCCGGTGATTGTAAAAGCCCATCCTGCTCACGCAGAAACATCTGAAAAAGTTGCCGGAGCAATTTTAAAAGCGGCTGACAAATGCAATATGCCGAAAGGGATTTTTGCACACCTTCATGGAGCAGGAATAGAAGTGGGAAAAGCTTTGGTAATGCATGAATATACAAAAGCGGTTGGGTTTACAGGTTCACTTGCCGGCGGAAAACAATTATTTGATTGGGGCAACCAGCGTAAAGTTCCTATCCCTGTATTTTCAGAAATGGGAAGTATCAATCCCGTTTTTTTATTGCCTGAAAAATTAAAACAATCTTCAGAAGAGATTGCTAAAGCGTATGCCGGTTCGATTACTCTCGGTGTTGGGCAATTTTGTACCAATCCGGGATTAATCATTGGAATTGAAAACGATGATCTGCAGAAATTCATTTCTGAACTTGGAAATGAAATAGAAAAAATTGCGCCTGCAAAAATGTTGCATCCGGGAATAGCAAAAGCATTTGAGGAAAAAAGAAATACTGCTTTGCATCAAAATAACGTAACAACAGTTTCTGTTTCAGGTATTCTAAAAAAAGAAAATGAAGGTACACCGACCATCGCAACTGCAACCGGAGAAGTTTTTCTCAGCAACCCTGTTTTGCACCAGGAAGTTTTCGGACCTTATTCTTTAGTAATTGCCTGTAAAGACATGAAAGAAATGGTCGGCGTTGCCCAACATTTGGAAGGTCAGTTAACTTCTACATTAATGGCAACTGAAAAAGATATTCTTGAAAATGATAAATTAATAGAAGCTGTAAAAAATATTTGCGGAAGATTTATTTTGAATGGTGTTCCTACAGGTGTTGAGGTTTGCCTCAGTATGCAGCATGGCGGCCCTTTCCCGGCGACCACAGATTCGCGGTTTACATCTGTCGGCGCAGACGGGATTAAACGTTTTGCCAGGCCAATGGCTTTTCAAAACTGGCCGAATAGCCTTTTGCCTGACGAATTGAAAAATGAAAATCTATTAGGAATTTGGCGGACAGTTAACAATGAACTTACAAAGGAGGTGATTCATTAAAATTATTCTTTCTCCATGTTATCAAAACCCATTACAAAAAAATATCCCAATTCATCTGTAAAACGATTTGGCGGTTCTGTATTTCATTGCATAGATGCGCATACATGCGGCAATCCGGTTCGCCTGGTTGCCGATGGCGGGCCTGCTTTGGAAGGTAATACGATGAGTGAAAGGCGGCAACATTTTTTAAAAGAATATGATTGGATAAGAAAAGGATTAATGTTTGAACCGCGGGGCCACGATATGATGAGTGGTAGTATTTTGTATCCGCCATGCGATCCTGAAAATGATGTGGCCGTATTATTTATTGAAACAAGTGGTTGCCTTCCGATGTGTGGCCATGGTACGATCGGAACAATTACCATTGCGATAGAAGAAGAATTAATCAAGCCAAAAATACCTGGCGTCGTACTTATGGAAACACCTGCGGGATTGGTAACGGTTACGTATAAACGAAAAAATAGAAAGGTTTCTTCAGTAAAGTTTACCAATGTGCCATCCTTTCTTGCAGCAGAAAATATCGGAGTAGATTGCCCTGGTTTGGGAAAATTAAAAGTGGATGTTTCTTACGGAGGAAATTTTTATGCAATTGTAGATGTACAGGAAAATTTTTCGGGGATTGAAAATTATTCTGCCGGCCAGTTGATTTCATGGAGCAGGGAAATGAGAAAATGGATAAATGATAAAAATGAATTTATTCATCCAGAAAATCCAACTATCAATTCCTGTTCACATATTTTATGGACGGGGAAAGTTTTGGATAAAAATTCGACCGCCCGCAACGCCGTTTTTTATGGCGATAAAGCAATTGACCGCTCACCTTGCGGCACGGGCACTTCGGCACGTATGGCCCAATGGTATACAAAAGGAAAATTAAAGAAAGGAGAGGAGTTTATTCACGAAAGTATTATCGGGAGTAAATTTATCGGCCGCATTGAAGAAGAATTAATTGTTGCGGGCAAACCTGCTATACGCCCGTCAATAGAAGGCTGGGCAAAGATTTATGGTTACAACACCATTTCTATTGATGAGATAGATGATCCTTATGCGCTTGGTTTCCAGGTGATTTAAAGGATTCAATTTTGAGCCCCAAAAATAAAAATTGATGATATTAGTTTGTTTACTGTACTGAATATCAATTTTCATTTTTTTGAGTTAAATTTAACCATGGTTTATATTATTATTTATTTTAAATTGTGTTTTAAATAATCAAATTCATTTTTATATTTTAAAATACTTTTTTATGGTACTAATTATTATTGTTTCACTGGTAGTTTTATTGATCGTATGGATCATTAGCATGTACAACGGGTTTATAAAACTTAAAATAAAAGTTGATAACAGTTGGAGCGATATCCGTGTTTATTTGAAGAAACGTTATGATCTTATTCCTAACCTGGTAAACACAGTAAAAGGATATGCCGCTCATGAGCGTGAAACTTTTGAAAAGGTTACGGAGGCTCGAAACGCAGCGGCAGCGGTTCCTCCGAATGATGTCCAAGGCGCCGTACAGGCTAACCAGGTTTTAGGTGGTGCTTTGAGAGGATTGCTGGCTGTAGCGGAAAATTATCCCGAATTAAAAGCGAATCAAAATTTCCTGGAACTGCAAAGCGCACTACAATCTATCGAAGGAGATCTTGGAAATGCGCGGCGTTATTACAATGCAACTGTAAGAGATTATAATACGACCATCCAACAATTTCCAGGTGTAATTATTGCGAACATGTCTGGATTTACTGCACGTGAGTTTTACGAATTAGAAAACCAGGATGAAGCAAAAAACGTAGAAGTTAAGTTTTAAATATTGCAAATGAAAAGAATTGTTGCACTTATTTTCTTTGTTTTTTTTTGCAAATATTCTGAAGCGCAGGAAGCCTTTACTATTACACATTATCATATCAATTTAAAAGTAAACAAAAACGCTTCGCTTGATATTACTGAAAATTTAGACGTCCATTTTACAGAGCAAAGACATGGAATTATACGTTCAATTCCCTATAAATACCCAATGGAAAAACTTCCGGCAGGTGTTGAAAGGGCTGAGAGGCAAATGCACGCCAATGGCTATACGAGAACCTTTATTGAAAATGTAAAAGTCCCCGGTTATAAATTCAGTACCAGCAAAAGTGGTGATTATGAAAACATAAAGATCGGTTCGGCCGATAAATATGTTGATGGCGATCAGCATTACACTATTAAATATACTATTCTCAATGCGATCAATTTTTTTAAAAACCATTCAGAATTGTATTTCAATATAATAGGTGAAGGGTGGTACACTTCAATTGATTCTGTAGATTTTGAAATTGAATTACCGCAGGCTCTTCCAGAAACGCCTTATTATTTTGTTGCCACAGGAGTTTTTGGATCAAAGGAAAATAATACCCTTACCCATTGGTCTGCGAACCGAATACTCTACGGCTACACCACACAAAAATTAAATCCGCATGAAGGATTAACGGTTGGCATCAGTTTCCCCAATGGGTTTTTTATAAAACCGAATTATACACTTCGTGGAATTTGGTGGCTTTTTCTACCTGTTTTAATATTAATAGCGATGTACCAGGTTTGGAAAAGATGGGGTAAGGACGAAGAGGTGACGGTGCAAACAGAATATTATCCGCCTGAAAATATAAGTCCAGGTATTTCCGGGTATATTATCGATAATAAACTTAACCGGCGTGATCTTACGGCCTTGGTTCCTTACTGGGGAGCGGGAGGTTATTTACGCGTAATCGAAATTGAAAAGAGTTCTTTGTTAGGAATTATAAAATCAAAAGATTACGAATTTGTAAAGCTGAAAGAGTTGCCCGCAACTGTGCCGCAATTTGAAAAAACTTTGTTTGATGGCATATTTGAAACAGGCGAAAAAGTAAAACTGAGTGATCTTAAAAATGTACTTTATACAACCATGAATAAGGCTAAATCACAACTTGAATCAGAAATTAATAAAGAAGATTATTATGTGATGTTTTCGAGAAGCATGGGGTGTGTTTTTCCTTTTTTGGGAATACTTGTTGCTGCAATTGGTTTTTTTGCTTTGGTAGATGATTGGCAGCAAAAACTCTGGTTAGGCAGCGCCCTTATTGCCAGCGGAATTATATTGGTTTTTTTCGGTGTTTTTATGACGAAGAAAACAAAAAAGGGAACCTTGCTTTATCAAAAATTATTAGGATTTAAAGAGTTTATAAAATCTGTTGAAAAAGACCGGTTGCAGGAATTTTTAAAACAGGATGAAAATTATTTTGATAAAGTTTTGCCTTATGCCATTGTTTTTGATATGGCAGATAAATGGAAAGACAAATTAAAAGGACTTGATGTACCGCCACCAAAATGGTATTACGGAAATTATGGCAGCGCTAATTTTAATACGCTCATGTTTATGAACAGCCTCGATCATTCAATGAATGAAATGACGCAAACTTTTTACAGCGCCCCAAGCAGCAGCGGCACTAGTGGTGGCAGTTTTAGTGGCGGCGGAGGTTTCTCCGGCGGCGGTTTTGGCGGTGGGGGAGGAAGCAGTTGGTAATGGTTCCTCCGAAAATAAAAATCAGGAATATTTGTTAGGTTACTGTAGAATAACTACGACTGATTTTAATTCCCTGTCTGATTTTTAAAATTTAATACAGCTCACCTACCATCCATTGTGGTAACAATCACTTTATTTTTTGATCAGGATTGGTATCTGCCGGAACGCATATCGGCAAAGGCAAGTGTTAGAGCACTTTTTAAATCATTTGCAATGAATATTATATTACTCAATTTTCTAAAACTAAAAAGGCTGTCTCAATTTGAATTTTGAGACAGCCTTTTTATTATAACCGGAAATATATAAACCTCTTACTACTTGAGGTATCCATAGTACACATCATCTGTTGGAGTATCCCACCAAACAGGCATGCTCCAAATGTTTGGATCTGCGGCATGGGGATTTAAGGTAAGAGTATTTACCGAGTTGTAATTTATTTCGTAGGTTGGAGGTAAATACCAACGGCGCATCCAATACCTCGGATCTGTTGGGGAACCACCTGTCAACTGAGCCTGACCTGTAAATAAGGGCCCCCTTTGATAACCCGGGTAAACAACGCCAAAGCTTGCTATATCACCGGCACTATAGTCGAACCGGCGCATATCGTTCCAGTTTTCAATACTGCAACCCATAGCAATGTATTTTTGCAGCATTATGTCTGACATAGTCAAAGAACCTGCATCCTGGCAAACCGCACTGCTGGAAAGATAAGTATTGATATCATTTTGGTCCATTGGAGCCATATCGGGATTTGTTTTAGTATAACCCTCAGCCTGCCATTCGTTTAATTTAGCCTGCATCATATCCAGGTTTGCCTGTATACCATTCATATACGCCGTATAAGCATCCCCCTTATCACCTTTCCTCATATAAACTTCAGCTTTAATAAAGCACATTTCATGGTAAGTCAAAATATCCTGGTCTGAAACAGGTCGTGTCTGGAACGATCCAGTGGAACCAACGGCTCCTGCCGCCATGGCTGCCGCTGAAGGATACCAGTCAACATCCAATGGATCTACTCCACCTGTAGCAAGAGCAAAACTACGCAGATTTACATAAGCAGTATCTCCTGCATATATGTAGTTCGTACTGTTGATATACATGGAGCCTGCCGGATAAGTTACTGTTACGTTATTGCCATTAACTGTGTAAGGTCGCCCTACTGAGTCCTGAGCGGCAATAAAGTTGGCACGGTCCGTTGCATCGGTAATGCTATATGTTTTATTAGTATTTGTAGCGGCATAACTTGTTAATGCAATAGAAGTAGGACCTCCTTTCAGCAACCGGGTAGACGGGCCATAAGAATCAACACCTTTTGAACGGTTCCAGGTATAAGAAATGACCTTACCACTGCCATCAAGGTGAATATTGGACATGACAGCAGGAACAATTTTGCTCATCCTGGGATCTGTTACCCCTGAGCCACGCAAATTGGTCAATAAGTTGTAATAATACTCGGAAATACGTTGGCCACTACCATACGCCGCATAATCAAAAATGCCATTTGTTACAACAGGATCACCGTACAAATAATCGGTTACAGTACTGTTGTTGTAGCCAGGCCCAAATGTATTGTCGGCATTAGATTGTGGACCTTTGGACAAACAATATAGAATAGAATCCGCATTATACAGGTCTGATTTTTTTGACAGCTTGAGCATGTACCTGGCTTTTAATCCCCAGCATAGTTTTATCCATTTGCTAACATCTCCGTTATTCCACAAATCTCCGCTGGCAAATGCAGGTGCTCCGGCCTCCTGTGTTTTACCGAACAGGCTGATAGCTTCATTCAATTTTGCCATACATCCGTTGTAAATAGTTTTACCGTCATCAGGTTTAGGACTTGGGTTTCCTGTTGCTGCCTGTGTGTAGGGCATTTCGCCATACAAATCCAGCATTTCCATAAAACCCAATGCATGGAAGACATCAGCCGCAGCCATATATTGATAGGCACCTTGTTTCTCAGCAGA
Organism: Bacteroidota bacterium; assembly: GCA_028876495.1. GTDB lineage: Bacteria > Bacteroidota > Bacteroidia > Chitinophagales > Chitinophagaceae > Ginsengibacter. The sequence continues at coordinate 42,860 of JAGWRO010000093.1, read as the reverse complement.
ATTATACAAATCAATCACATTCGAAGATACTTCAATAAACCAGGTTTGATAGGGAGTTGTAACGTTGCCGGTAGAGCATTGCCATGTAGTGCTAAAAGTATTGCCGGCCGCGAGGGTGGTATAGAAAACTCCTGCCTGTAATGAGGTACGATAGTTGGTAACGCCAGATGTGTACTGATAAAAGTGTTCAATCCAGGGCAACCGGTTTTGAATTAATACACTTTGGTTGTTTGGATTATCGGGATCCGTATTTACATCAAGCCACTTTTTACATGAAGAGGAACCTAACAGGACGACGATACAAACTAATATTATATATTTTATATTTTTCATAACTTTATTTTTTTGGTGGTTAAAATCTAAGATTTATTCCGAAGGTGAAAGTAGATACCGCAGGCACTCCAAGGTAATCAATACCTGTAGAACCCGAACCTCCTGTTCCCCCCGCTGCGCTTACTTCGGGATCCATTCCTTTGTAGTTTGTTATTGTAAATAAATTAGTGCCCACCGCAGTTGCTGAAATTCCTTTAATAATTTTTTGGTTCTTCAACATATTGGTGAAGTCATACGTTAATGACAAAGAACGCAGTTTCAGCCAATTTACAGAAGTAATAAAGTTTTCGGAATTAGCTGCATAGTTTGCCCAATACCTTTCAATCATATACTGACCGGAATAAGTTGTTCCATTAATCGTATAAGACTGATCTGCATTGTAAGTTTGAGTATAATCTCCCCCTGTCTGGCTATTGACACCTGTTACTGTAACTGACTGTCGATCATTTAGTAAAGTTTTTTTGCTTAAACCATTAACAACCATAGAATACTCTGTACCGTTGAATACATCTCCACCCTTGCGGATATCGAGAAGGAATGATAACGTGAAGTTTTTATAACGTAAAGTATTACTAAAGCCAGCTATGAAATCCGGTTCACGGTTACCTACTACGGGATTAGTAGTGTTTAGCTTATATAAGCCCGTTGTGGGATCCACCTGGTAGGGTCCGTTTGGAATTTCTTTCCCGGTTGTGTCAACTTCGCGCAAATAAGGCTGACCAGTCATCCCCAGAAAATAACCACCGTTAGGAATTGAGGCGGCTTTTACTGTTCCAAACTGGGCATCTGTGGGGTAGAAGTATGCTATGCCCGGAAGGAACGCACCTAATCTGCCTTTATTGTAGGAAAAATTCAACATCATATCCCACGAGAAATCCTTTCTAACTATAGGTTTACCCGTAACCGCTATTTCCATACCCTTGTTAATGACAGAGCCACTATTGAGGGAGCTGAAAATGAACCCGCCGGATTGAGCTAAACGTGGTTGGGCAATTTGATTCTTTGTTTGACTATGATAATACGTATAATCCAAACCAAGGCGTCCATTCAAAAATCTAAACTCTCCTCCAACTTCCCAGGAATTTTGAATTTCCGGTTTCAATATAGGATTACCGGCATAGTACTGATTACCCACCCCGGTAAAAGAGCCAATGGTGATCGGGGGATTAACATAAGTATTTGTAGCATAAGCATTGGCGTCCTTACCAACCTGTGCCCAACTTCCGCGAATTTTACCGAAAGAAAGAATATTGTTTGCTGGTAACAATTGGGTGAAAACAAAAGAACCGCTTATAGATGGATAAAAATAAGACCTATTTTGGATAGGCAAGGTGGACGACCAATCGTTTCGCCCTGTTGCAGTTAGATAGATAAGATCTTTATAAGATATGCCAAATTCTCCATATCCTCCTACCAGTCGCTTTTTAGTGGTACCATCCGTAAAAAATTTATTATCGGTGGAAATATTATTAAAGCTGATAGTGCCGGCAGTAATAAAGTTGTATCCCCAATGATTCTGATTTAGCCATTCGGTACTTTCTGAAGTGGTTCCCAACATCAGGTGCGTATCAAAATCTCCAAATGTTTTATGAAAATTACTCATCACCGTTGTTGACATGTAAGTATAATTAAGCTGGTCTTTACTCAAACGCCCGGTTTGATATAATGGAATAACAGCAGAACCCGGAGCAATGAAGGTATAATCGTTAGTGGTGTATTGGTCATAACCCACACGTCCTGTAATATCCCACCAGCTTGCAATTTTAAAATTGCCGTTTATGCCTCCGGTGAACCGGTTGGTTTTTGACGTTAGATTATCCTGGTTTATTATCCAATTAGGATTGTCAATATCGCTTTCTAAAGGTATAGTGCCTGCAAATTTGCGATATTGTGTTCCATCCGGGTTTATGTAATTTGCCATATTGAATGTCTGTGGCCAGCTATATACAGCCCCCATTGTTCCATTGCCACCGCCTCCATACAAGCCTGAAGTAGTCAAGGTTCTGTTGGTATTGGCAATAGAATAGGCAGCATTTGCATTCAGTGTCAAACGTCCGTATTTCTGATCACCATTAAAACGGAAAGTGGTTTTATCATAATCTGTGCCGGGAATGATACCTGTTTGCTTAAAGTTAGATCCCGATAGATAAAAAGTACCGTTTTTTGAACCACCGGATACGTTTACGTTATTATCATATATAACGCCGTTTTGAAAGAAATTACCAATGTTATCATATATAGTACTGTCAGACGGAATTTTCGGTCCCCATGAACCATAAGTAACATCGTTTAATACGCCATTGCTGGAATAGTTTCCGGGTCCAAATGTGGTTTGAGCTTGAGGCAATTTATCTGCCCAGGAAGTACTCATCTTGCTATTGACATTTACTGTTACTCTGCCTTCTTGTCCTTGCTTTGTAGTAATAATAACAACTCCATCAGCTGCCCGTGATCCATACAATGCAGCTGCAGCTGCACCTTTTAAAACTGATAAGCTCTGAATATCTTCCGGGTTAATATCCATGATACGATCGGAGTAGGTGGTATTGCTGCGGGAAAGGCCATCAGTACCGGTGTTACCGGTAACAGATGTAGAATTATCATATATAATACCATCTACAACAAATAACGGCTGATTTTGCCTTCCCTCCGATGTAGAATTACCACCGCGAATAGTTATAGATGCTCCGGCACCTGCTGCCCCACTAAATTGAGTAATGTTTACACCAGGAACTTTACCTGCTAAAGAATTAATCACATTAGTATTCTTATTTTTCATCAATTCCTTCGCATCTAACTCAGAAACAGAATAGCCTAACGCCTTCCGTTCTTTTTTAATACCCAGGGCCGTTACAACGACTTCCTGTAACTGATCGTTGCTTTTTTCCAGGGTAATAGTGCCGGGAGAAGAGCTTCCGACTTTGACTTCCCGGGCAGTAAAGCCAATTGCACTTATTACCAAGACATCTCCAATCCTGGCTTTAATGGAAAAGTGTCCCTTACTGTCTGTCTGTGTTCCGGAGCCGCTTCCTTTGATGAGGACGCTTGCACCTGGCACAGGTGTATCATCGGATGTCAATATGGTTCCGGTGATTGTTCGTTCCTGTGCAAACGTTGTTTGGCTTACATGCATTAATAATAATGCAAAAAATGCCGTTAAAAGTTTTCTCATGTGCGAAATTTTAAGATTAAAGGGTTTTTTAAAAAATTATTCCAATATATATTTTGGGAATTGGTTATTCTGTTTTTGTTGGTTGGTAAATGATATTTTTTTGAGTTAATTAAGATTTTTTTATAATACAGTTATACCTGCTTCTTTGTAAGGGCTTAATAATGGATCATCCGGTGATAATTCTGTTATAAGTGTATGGATCTTTTTGCTATCACATACCTGGAAAGGCTGTTGAGAATTGATCTTTTCTGAAATGGTTAAACAAATCAGTTTTTTCGATGCTTCAACCATTGCTTTTTTTATTTGAACTACCTCCCAATCATTGTCTGAAACTCCATTCTCGAGGTTGATGGCTGAGACGCCTAAAAAGCACAAGTCTACTTTCAATTCCTTAATTCGCGCAATTGCATCAGCTCCCACGGTAAGTTTGGAATCTTTGGAAATTTTGTCACCAATAGCAATTACCTCTATGTTCGGATGGATGATATATTCTGCCAAAGCCGGAATACTTCCTGAAATAAAAGTGGCATGTAGTTCAGTTGGTAGTGCCCGCGCCATTTCGATGATGGTGGTTCCACCTGTTGTCAAAACGCACATTCCATCTTTAATTAATGAAATCGCTTTTTCAGCAATGATCTTTTTTTGTTTGTAAGCATAAACATCGTCTGAAGTAGTGTATGTATTATGAAATGATCTTGACAATGCACCACCATGAACTTTTATAATTTTTCCAGCCTCTGCTAATTGTTGTATATCTCTGCGAACTGTGTCATCGGATACCTTTAATTGCTTACTAAGATCTGTTGACAAAACTTTGTTATGCAGATTGACCTGGTGAATAATAAAGGCGTGTCTATCAATTCTAAGCATTTGTTAGTTTATGTTTATAAGCAAACTTATTACTTTTTTTAACAGAAAATTCACAGCGTGCAATATTTATTTGCATTTTATTACTTAAATAGGCAAAAAAACGCAAAAATGTTAATAACTTTTTAGGTTTTTGGGCAAAATTTCGCGAGTAGTTATACCCTCTAATTCTTATTATAAAAGGATTTTAAGTAGAATAAAAGTGATTTATGATGACAAACCATTCTGTTAAAGTAATATGGGCTCACAATGGTAACAATAATTAAATTTATGCGGTATAATGCGGTTTATACATGATTATTATTGTATAAAGCGGGTTAATTGGTAGTGAAAAGAAATTGGGCCCAATTGGCTGAAATTACCGGGTCATTGCTTAAAGATAAATAACATGTGGTGATGGTGGATTAATTGTGAAAATACCTTTACCCGTTCAAACAGGTTTTAAAACAAGAATTAAAAAACCGATTATTTATTTGCTTACTGTAAAATAAATTATCCGCTGAACTGAAATATTCAAAAGACTAATTAGAATATGGTCTAATGTGTTAGCTTAAATAAAGCGTTATTATCTTTTCCTTTTTACAATTGATTTTTTTACTACTTTTTTTCGGGTTAGTGAAGTATGAGCTTTGGCTTTTGGAGTTGCTTTACTTATTGTTTCTTCCTGCGGCATTTCAGCATTTTCTTCATCGTTGGGTGAAGTATCTTTTCCATTAAAATACTTCTCCATTTCCTTAGCCTCGTAAATATTGCGATTATATTTATTGCCGAGTACAATAATCGTTACTGAGTCCTGGATCATCCTTATAAACACTGCATTATTGCCATGCCACCAGCCATTATGATAAATGATTTTACGGCCATCAGGATATACATTCATTCGCCATCCGTAACCATAATTTCTTATTCCCGGCTTTTCATTGCTGTAAGGCGTATACGCTTTTTCAAGCATTTCTTTACTAAGGATCTCATTCGTGTATAAAGCCTGGTCCCATTTAAGCAAGTCTTCAGGGGTACTGTAAATATTTTTATCACCAAACCCGCAATCTAAAAAAGTAAAGGCTTCCTGTCTTCCCCGGTAATCGTAAGAAGGCATCGCAGTAGCGCTGTCACTTATGTTCCAAACATAGGTGTCATCCATATGTAGTGGCGTAAAAAACTGTTGCTTTAAAAAATCAGCGTAAGATTCTCCAGAAGCCTTTTCAATAATTAATCCCAGCAAGGCATAATTGGTATTGCAATAGGTAAAATGCGTATTGGGTTTTGTAGCGGGTGGTTTAAATTTTATCAGATAATCAAGCACATCCTTATTGGTTACATGTTGCTTGGTATCCCAGCCTAACTTGTCCATAAAATAAAGGTAGTTGGGTAAACCACTTCTGTGGCTTAGCAAATCTTTTACTCTAACATTATCGTATGGAAAGGCGGGAAGAAATTTTTTCACATCATCATCAAGAGAAAGTTTCCCCATTTGTGCCAGTTTCAAAGTAGCCATCGCAGTAAAGGTTTTTGAAACGGAAGCGATGTGAAAAGCGCTGTGCCTTGTGAGAGAATCTTTTTTCCTAAGATTATAATATCCATGGTAAGCTTCAAATATCACCTGTCCTTTCTTGGCTACAAGAATGGCGCCGTTGAATCCCGTTCGGAGTAATTTGTTATAATAAAAATTTTCCACCTCATTTCGGTAAACTTCCAACTGGTTAGGGGGAAGTTTACCAAGGTCAGGTGCTATATAACCTGTAGTGTCTTTTGAAGTTGGTTTTGCTTTAATGCTGTGCGAACTGCACGAGGAAATAAAAAAAAATAAAACTATAAATATTGCAAAAAAATTTCTAAGTCTCATCAAAAAATATTCAAGGATTAAGGGGTTATATTTGCAATATTACATTACTATTTTAATATGCCAGAGAAAAAAATCACCAGTTATCCTAAAGAAAAAATAAATATTCTTTTTTTAGAAAACATTAGTTCAGCTGCAGCTGAAAAGTTTTTGGACGCAGGTTATACATCAGTTAAAAGATTGCCAGGAGCATTGTCTGAAGCCGAGTTAATTAAAGAAATTAAAAATGTTCATTTGTTGGGCATTCGTTCCAAATCAAAGATCACTGCCGAAGTGTTAAAAAATGCAAAAAAACTACAAGCCATCGGCTGTTTTTGTATTGGCACCAACCAGGTAAACATGAAAGAGGCAACGAATAATGGCGTTGCGGTGTTTAACGCCCCTTATTCCAACACCCGCTCTGTTGCTGAATTGGTAATGGCTTCTTCTATTATGTTGATCCGTAAAATACCAGACAAAAACAAAGCTGCTCATGAAGGTACTTGGCTAAAAGACTCAACGGGCAGCCATGAACTCAGAGGGAAAATTTTAGGCATTATCGGGTATGGAAACATTGGTTCGCAGGTAAGTGTACTCGCAGAAGCACTTGGAATGAAAGTGATTTTTTACGATACAGAAACAAAAATGCCTCTTGGTAATGCGGAGAGTAAAAAAACATTGAAAGATCTGTTAAAGGAGGCAGATATTGTAACGCTTCATGTGCCTGATCTTCCTTCTACCCGGAATTTAATTAATAAAAATAATATCAAATATTTCAAAAAAACAGGGATTCTTATTAATTATGCGAGGGGGGGTGTAGTTGACCTGGACGAATTAAGAAAGGCCCTCCAAAAAAATGAACTGGGGGGTGCAGCTATAGATGTGTTTCCGAAAGAACCTGCAAAAAACGGTGATCCATTTACAACTCCCTTGCAGGGATTAAGCAATGTTATTTTAACTCCTCATATTGGTGGCTCTACAGAAGAAGCACAACAAAATATTGGTGAAGATGTAAGTAACAAATTATTTAATTTCCTGGAAAGAGGTATTACAACCGGTTCTCATTCTGTTCCTCCATTAAATCTTCCGCCTAATGAGAATACGCATCGTATTTTACACATTCATAAGAATGTACCAGGCGTTTTGTCTGAAATCAACACGCAACTTTCTTCTCATAAAATAAATATCCTGGCACAATATTTAAAAACGAATGATGATATTGGATATGTAGTATTGGATGTAAATAAAAGTCTTTCAAAAGAAGCGCTTCAATTACTAAAAGGTGTGAAGGATACCATAAAAGTAAGATTATTGTATTGAGGGAATTAAAGAGCATTTTTAGCATGGTAGTCATCTAAAAGCTGCCTCATTTTTTTTACGTCTTCTTTATTTACAGAAATGTGGGTAAGTGATTCTTTCATTTGCGTATTTGTAAATTTCATTTCAGTTTCTTTTGAAATGGTAGCAGAGCTATGAAACTCTTTAGCGCCGGTACTTTCAGCAATAGAAATGATATTGTCAGCATTTACTCCTGATCCCGGCATGATAATGATTCTTTCATTTGCCTGCTTAATTAATTTGGCAAGGAGATCGGTACTTTCAATAGCTTTTGGTTTCAATCCTGAAGTTAAAATTCTTTCAAATCCTGATTCAATAACCTCTTCCAAAGATTCAAAAGGATCTTTTACGCGATCGAATGCACGATGAAAAGTTGCTTCTAAAGGATAAGCAAGTTCAATCAATTCCTTACATCTTTTTTTGTCGACGTTACCATCAGCTTTTAGTATCCCCGTTACGATTCCATCGCAGCCTAGTTTTTTGCAAACCGCTACGTCCTTTTTCATGATCTCAAAATCTTCATCGCTATATAAAAAATCACCACCACGCGGCCGAATCATTACATATAAATCAATTTTTAGTTTTTCTCTTGCAGTTTGTATAAAAGCATAAGAAGGCGTAGTGCCGCCTTCTCCGGGGCCTGCGCACAATTCAATCCTATCCGCACCGGCTGACTGGGCTGCGATACAACTTTCAATATTAAAACCGATGATCTCTAATTTCATAGAATTTTTTAAGTAATTGATCAGGTAACGCCAAGGTCATAAAAATATTTGGCCGGATAAATCTTTTCTTCGCCATTGCTTTTTACTGCAAACACGAAACCTTTTTGGATAGCATAAGCGCCATATTCTCCTTTATTATTTAATGCTAAAAAACCAACCTGTACTTTCTTGGCTTTCTCTTCGCTTCGATGAATGATGCGCTCGATTGCTTTTTTGCAGGCTACCTCAGGCGAATAACCTTGTCGCATATATTCTACTACCACATGAGTTCCGCAAATACGCATTACTTCTTCACCCATGCCGCTGGAAGTTGCTGCACCCACTTCATTATCTACAAAAAGTCCGTCGCCAATAATAGCAGAATCTCCTACACGGCCATGGATTTTAAAAGCCATCCCGCTGGTGGTTACTGCACCGCTCATATTTCCTGACGCATCCAATGCCACCAAACCCATTGTGTCGTGGTTGATCCTTCCATCATCAAAATATTGGGGAGCAAAAGGGCCATTACCTTTTTTACTTTTCTCTACAGCTTCTTTATTTTCGATATTTATTTCAGGCTTGTATTCACTTTTTTTCAACCAGTTGTCATAAGCTTTTTTTGCAGGGTCAGAAAGCACTTGCTGCTGCTTTTCAAAACCATTTTCAAGAGCAAATTGCTGAGCGCCATCGCCTACCAACATGATGTGCGGCGTGGTTTCCATTATTTTTCTTGCTACCGAAATAGGATGCTTGATTTGTTCAATAGCACCAACGGAACCGCAATTTGCATTTTCATCCATGATGCACGAATCAAGGGTTACAATCCCGTCCCTGTCAGGGTAGCCGCCCAGGCCAATGCAGCAATCAATTGTATCTTCTACATATCGGGCGCCGGCTTCCACGGCATCCAGGGCGCGGCCGTTATTTGAAAGGATTTTCCAGGCTTCTGCGTTTACCTCTTTACCGTTATTCCATGTTGAAACAACTATTGGTTTCGTGGGTGCCTTGCCGTTAGTAAGTACATTTTTGAATGAAAGTAGCGGAGTGGCAAGTGTTGAAAGTTGTAAGAATTTTCTTCTGTTAAGCATGTAAGAAATTTTTCCAAATGTAAAAAAGAATAGTAAACAAACTTTTTTTGAAAAAAATGTTTTTGGAAAAAATAACTTTTATGCTAACAATAATTTTTTTACTTAAAAAATATCCTCTTTTTTGAATTGTATTTTTATCGCTAAATTGGTTTTTTTTTAATGGATCACTGCTTATTTTTTTTCATTTAATTCATTTTATGGCTGTAATGGATAGAAAGCTTGGGCTGTGGCAGGCATCTGCTATTAATATGACAGATATGGTTGGTATTGGCCCCTTCATTACTTTACCAATGGTAATTGGAATGATGAACGGTCCTTACTTTTTGTATGCATGGATCGCCGGGGCTTTTTTATCCATTGTAGACGGAATGGTTTGGAGTGAATTAGGTGCTGCTTTTCCTCGTGCGGGGGGTAGTTATAATTTTTTAAAAGAGGCATATGGCAAAAAAGGGGCGGGCCGGATGATGAGTTTTTTGTTTGTATGGCAAACCATGATTCAAGCGCCGCTGGTAATAGCTTCTGCCGCAATTGGCTTTTCTAAATATTTCTCTTTTATTGTTCCTCTCACACCTCTCACTGAAAAATTGGTGAGTGGGGGAGTGATTATTTTAATCATCATTTTATTATATAGAAAAATTGAAGCGATAGGAAAGATCAGCATTTTTTTATGGAGTGGCGTTATCATTACCATGTTCTGGATCATAGGCGGAGGAATATTGCACGGGAATTTTTTAATGCCGATCAAAAATATAAATTCAGGATTAAATGTTGACTACGCCTTTGTTACCGCGATTGGGTTTGCCAGTGTGAAATCTGTTTATAGTTACCTGGGCTACTACAATATTTGTCATCTTGGAAGTGAAATAAAAAACCCTTCTAAAAATATCCCTCGTAGCATTTTCATTTCCATTATCGGAATCGCTATTTTATACCTGCTTATGAACATAAGTGTAGTAAGTGTTATCCCATGGCAGCAGGCTAAAGACAGTGAATTTGTTATTAGTGAATTTATGCAGGTTTTGCTGGGACACACAGCTGCAACGATCGTTACCTGTCTTATTTTGTGGGTGGCTTTTGCTTCTGTTTTTTCTGCTACGCTTGGCTATAGCCGTATTCCGTATGCGGCGGCTGAGGATGGAGAGTTTTTTAAAATTTTTGCGAAGCTTCATCCGACGAAAAATTTTCCTTATATCTCTTTATTGTTTCTGGGAGGGGTAGCGTTTATTTTTAGTATGCTTTTTAAATTGAGTGAAACGATTAGCGCCATACTGGCTATGCGCATTATGATCCAGTTTATAGGTCAGGCTGTAGGTTTGTTAATTTTAAGGAGTAAGAAAAATGGTTCAGATTTTCCTTTTAAGATGCCTTTGTTTCCTTTGCCTGTTATTGTTGCTATCGCCATGTGGCTGTTTATCCTTATTTCTACAGGAACTAAATTAATGTTCAGTGGAGTGATTGTAATTTTTCTTGGAGAGATCGTTTATTTTATTAAAGCAAAGATTCAAAAAGAATGGCCTTTTGCAATTCCTGAAAACCAGTAAGCAAACAAATAAAGAAGATTTTTATCCTGGAAGATCATTTATTACTGCTACGCTTTTTAATTGTAAAATTTCCCTTTGCATTTCCTCTATTCTTTCAAGAAGATGATTGATCGTTTCTATTCCTGCTATATTTATATCAAGATCATAATGAAGCCGCACAAACTTTTCTAACTTTTGTAATTCCTCTGCAGGAATATAAGTAGATTGCTCAACCGATGTAACGCTTATCAATCCTGAATCTTCAAGGGAACTGATAAAAGAATATTCAATGTTGTGATAAATACAAAAATCTTCTGCCGGAATTAATTCGTCCTTTTGCATATCAAAAATTTTAGGATGATAATTTTGATAATTCAGTAAATAATTCTTTTTGTTTTTCGGTTAAATTGGTGGGCAGTTTAATGTTCCATGTAATATACAAATCACCAAACTGGCTTTCATTTTTATAAACCGGGAAACCTTTTCCTTTTAAACGTACTTTAGTGCCATTCTGTGTTTCAGGCTGTACTTTTAATTTTATTTTCCCACTTAATGTGTCAATGGTTTTTTCGCCACCCAGCAAAGCGGTATACAGATCCAGGTCTTCAGTTTTATATAAATTATTTCCTTCGCGTTTCAAATCAGGTTCATTTGGAATAATGAAAGTTATGAAAAGATCTCCATTTGGGCCACCATTAGCTCCGGGGCTTCCATATCCTTTTAATCTTATTTTTTGTCCGTTTTCTACGCCAGCGGGAATGGTAATGCGCACATTTTTTCCATTAATCGTCAATGTTTGTTTATGAGTTGCAAATGCATCTCTTAACGATACCTGTAGCTCCGCATTATAATCCTGTCCGCGGTATTTTGCCTGGCTTCTTCTGCCCCTGGATCCACCAAAAAGGGATTCAAAAAAATCAGAAAAATTTCCTTCTTCACCTGAAGAGTAGGTATATTCTCCGCCACCGAAGCCTCCACCAAAACCTCCGAAGCCACCAAAGCCTCCACCGGCTTGCTGTCCCTGTTGCTGCCTTGCTTTTTCATATTGGTCAGCATTTTTCCAGTTTTCGCCATACTGGTCGTACTTTTTTCTTTTTTCCGTATCGCTTAAAACCTCGTTGGCCTCATTGATCTGTTGGAATTTTTTGTGTGCTTCTTTGTCATTCGGATTTACATCAGGATGAAGTTTTCGTGCCAGCTTTCGGTATGCTTTTTTGATATCTTCTGCAGATGCGTTTTTTGCGACGCCCAATGTTTTATAGTAATCAACAAAATCCATTTTCTTATTTTAGCTTAGAAATTATAGGTGATAAAATTAAGAGATAATAAACTAAAATTTTCAAATATTGAAAGTCATAGTTTATTAGCAGGTATCACACTATCAAAATTAGTACCTCATTTTACTCTTGTGCCAACAAGGCGTGTTTTTCCTTCTTAACTTTAATTTTTACTTAAAATGAAACAGGAATAGAAATAATTAAAGTAAAAATTACCTGTAATCTGTGGGCAGCATTGAAGCTTCAACATTCTTTATTTATTTTGCTGCAATCCAAAGTTTGGCTTCGTCCAGGTCTTCCATTAAAAATCCTTTTGTAGTACCGGGCAATAGATGGCCAAATAAATCGGTAAAATTTTTTATACTTTTTTGATTTGAAACGATACCGATCTTTTTCCATTCGGTAAAATATACAAATCCTAAAAGGGCATCTTTTAGCCAGGCTTCTAAACTGTAATTGCTCAATGATGTATTGAGAACGAGCAGATAATTTATTTTTCCATGTTCTTTATAAATTTTACTTACCAGAGGATTAATTATTTCATCATAATCTTTTCCTGTTATATTCTCTGTGGCATTAAATGCGGCAACGTAAGGTGGAAAACCCGAAATAGTTTCAATCATAAAAATAATTTTTAAAGAATGAAATAAATGAGATACCACGTAAAGTTATAAGTTTTCAATAAAAAAAGCTTCCGCGTGTTTCGCGGAAGCTTTTTAAAGATTTAAACCTGGGTTTTTTAGTTTTTCAGGGTTAAAGTTTAAGCCATCTTACAGGCTGGATTTCATAGGATTTATATTTTTCTCAGATATTGATTTAAAAACAAAAGAAGTTGATTGATATCGGATTATTGTTGGTTTTTCCTGGATAAAGGGAAAAGTCATTTCATCGGATTTGGATTGTGATTAATGTTTATTGAACATCAATCAACTTCTGGAACAAAGATAGAGAGTCAGCAACCTGTGCACAAGGGCAGGACTGCTTAATTTTAGAACTATTGTATTTACCGAATTGACCGTAAATTAACGAATACTGCGATTAGTAGAAATACGAACAATTATTTTTCTTGCTCGATATTCAAAATACAAATTAAATAAACTGCTTGGATGATTTGAAAGAAAGTAAAATGAAAATCAGTATATTTTATTTGTTTACTGGAATTTAAAAAACAGAAGATAAAAAAAACTTCTGCTTTCGGGGCAGAAGTTTAACGATTTAATTTCCAGGGTTTGGTTTTTTTCAGGATACTTTTTCAGCTTGGATTTTAAAGCCGGGTTTTCAACGGAAATGGTTAGTCTTCTTAGGTATCAGATTTTTTTGGTTTTTCCCGGATTAAAGGAAACGTTTTTTTCAATGGATTTGGATTGTTTGATTAATGTTTGTTAGCCATCAATCAATTTCTGGAACAAAGATATAGAGCCCGGGCTCCCTGCGCAAGAGCACTATTGCCTTTTTTTGCAAGTATTGTATTTACTGTTCAAAAAGTAGTTTAACGATTTAAAAAAATCGTATAACTACGTGTAGAAAATTAAAAGCTGGTTTAAATGTTTGTTTACTACTTTAATAAAGCCTTGCAAAAAAAACCTGAATCTTCGTTTGAAAATACTTCAATCAATTTATCTTCGTTCTTATGTCGAAGTTTTTAATTATTGGGTTAGGTAATCCCGGAAATGAATATGTGAATACAAGGCACAATATCGGTTTTGATGTTTTAAATGCATTTGTATTAAAACACAATGCTTTTTTTCAATCATCACGCCTGGCAGATTTGGCCGAGATAAAATTTAAAGGAAAAATATTCGTTTGTATAAAACCAACTACATTTATGAATCTTAGTGGCAGAGCGATAAAATATTGGCTGGATAAAGAAAAGATTGCTGTAGAACATTCTTTGACAATAGTTGATGACCTGGCGCTTCCTTTGAGTAAACTGCGGTTAAGGAAACGAGGCAGTGATGCAGGTCATAACGGTTTGCGCGATATTCAAAATATTTTGGGTACCGACGAATTTCCTAAATTACGTTTTGGAATTGGCAACCAGTTTCCAAGGGGGATGCAGGTTGAATTTGTATTAAGCCGATGGCTGAAGGAGGAAGTTCCGGTTGTAAAAACTAAAATTGAAAAATGTTCAGAGATAATTGAGATGTTTGCAACTATTGGAATTGACAGAACAATGAGTGAAGTAAATCACTTGAATTTTTAAATTTCTAATAAGTAATTAAATCGTTAGATAAATTCTTTTTTAGATTTGTTTTTTATATTTTCGCACAACCTTTGAAAAGCCCTGACTAAACCTGATTGAAATGAAAATATTTTGTATAGGGCGTAATTATGCCAAACATGCTAAGGAAATGGGTAGCGACGTTCCGGAAGAACCCATAATATTTATGAAACCCAAGAGTGCGCTCGTTCAGGGCCATACTCCCTTTTATTATCCCGAGTTTACTAACGAACTTCATTATGAAGCTGAACTGGTAGTGCGTATCAGCAAAAACGGAAAATATATACAGGAAAAACACGCATCTAATTATTACAACGCAATTTCTGTAGGTATTGATTTTACTGCACGTGATATTCAAAAGCAATTAAAAGAAAAAGGTTTGCCGTGGGAAAAGGCGAAAGCTTTTGACAATTCAGCGGCTGTAGGAAAATTTATGGAGATAACACCTGCGATGAATAAAAAGAATATCAATTTTTCGCTTACAAAAAATAAAGAAGTCGTACAAAAGGTGAATTCATCGGAAATGATTTTTTCTATTGACCAGGTTGTTGCCAACATTTCTAATTATTTTTCAATTAATATCGGAGATCTTGTCTATACCGGTACGCCCGCAGGAGTAGGAGAGTGTATTGTGGGTGATGTACTTGAAGGATATTTTGAAAAAGAACTTGTGCTTTCTCTTGAGATAAAATAATTACAATTACTTTATCACCCAAAAAGATTCAACATTTTTTTCAACAAAATAAGTAAGCCACGTCATGTATTTTCTGCTGTGGCTTACTTATAAAATTATATCAGTTTTTTAAACAGTAAACCTTAAAATTGGTTGCTTTACTGTAAGCCTGATTTTAAAATTTCTCTTATATCAACTAAAAGTTTCTCTTATTTTTTCCCAGAAAGTTTTGTCGTTTTTATCAGGCTTAGGCTTAAAGTTTTCACTGTCCTGCAAACTTTCAAGCGCTATTTTTTCCACTTCAGAAATATTTTGCGGCGTCCATACATTTACCTGGATAAGCTGATCTCCTTTTTCATGGCTGTTGATAGAAGGAAAACCTTTCCCTTTTAATCTGAAAATTTTTCCACTTTGTGTGCCAGACGGAATTTTAATTTTTGCACGACCATCTATAGTGGGTACTTCTATTTGAGTACCAAAAACAACTTCAGGAAAAGAAATGTGCAGGTCATAAGCTACATTCAATCCTTCACGATGTAAAAATGGATGTGGTTCTTCTTCAATTAAGATCACCAGGTCGCCGGGGCCACCTCCTCTTTCTCCCATGTTTCCTTTTCCGCTCATGCTTAATTGCATTCCTTCCTGTACGCCGGCAGGTATCTCAAGCGTTACCGTTTCTTCTCCATACACTCTTCCTTCGCCCCTGCATGCGGTACATTTGCTGGTGATCACACTTCCTTCGCCATTACAATCAGGGCAGGTAGTTACCGTTTGCATTTGCCCTAAAAATGTATTTTGAACTCTACGTACTTGCCCGTTACCACCGCAGGTTCTGCAAGTTTGAGCACTGTTTTTATCTTTAGCGCCCGAGCCACCACAAGTGTTGCAGATAATGTATTTTTTTACCTTGATGGTTTTTGTAGTTCCTTTGGCGATCTCTTCGTAATTGACTTTTATTCTTACTCGAAGATTGCTACCCCTTGTACCACGGCTTCTTCTTGATCCTCCCCCTCTTGATCCTCCACTAAAGAAACTGCCAAACATATCATCGCCAAAAATATCTCCAAACTGGCTGAAGATATCATCCATGTTCATGCCATGGCCTGAGAAGCCGCCGCCGCGCCCGGGACCAAATGCGTTATGGCCAAAGCGATCGTATTGCGCGCGCTTATCAGAGTCGCTTAAAATTTCGTAAGCTTCTGCAGCTTCTTTAAATTTTTCTTCTGCTGTATGATCTCCCGGGTTTCTATCAGGATGAAATTTCATAGCAACTTTTCGGTAAGCTTTTTTAATTTCATCAGCGGTGGAACTTTTACTTACACCCAGAATTTCGTAATAATCTCTTTTTGAAGACATTGTATTTGCCATAATATTTATTGTAAACTGCCATCAACGGGCATTTACGGTTATTAGAATTTTGTATTTTGAGGAATGATTATTTTCCTACCACTACTTTTGCAAATCGTATCAGTTTATCGTTAAGGTAAT
Organism: Bacteroidota bacterium; assembly: GCA_028876495.1. Classification (GTDB taxonomy): domain Bacteria; phylum Bacteroidota; class Bacteroidia; order Chitinophagales; family Chitinophagaceae; genus Ginsengibacter. The sequence goes on along the minus strand of JAGWRO010000093.1, from coordinate 26,357 downwards.
ATCCTTTTTGTAATTCAGCAACTACTTTACCTTTTAATTTTTTATCATGAACATCAATCTCAGAAACTGCTTCATCTTTTTCAACATCAAATTCAGAATGCAATGTATTTAATGGTTTCAATCCCTTTGCCTGCAATGTTTTTCTGAACTTATCAAATACCAATAATACCCCTTCTTTGATTGAGTTCTCCATGTCACTTTCCTGCAGTTGTTGCTCTGCTCTGTCCATATCATCTAAAATATCCAACATGGAAATAATCACTTCTTTACCTGCAGTTTGTCTTAGTTCGATTGCTTCTTTCGAAGTACGTCTTTTGTAGTTGTCGAACTCTGCAAAAAGCCGAATGTATTTATCTTTTTGTTCTGCTAATTCAGATTTTAATTTTTCAATATTGCTGCTACCTTTATCAGAAGTTTCCTGCACCTCTTCTTCTTTTGCTTCATCAGTTTCAGACGCGTTTTCTTCATTTACTTCCATAGGTAATTCCTCTTCTTCTGTTTGATTTTTGAAGTCATTTTCTTGCATATCTTTCTTGTTTTTTTATCCGTTACTAAATTGGCTGCAAAGGTACTACAGTCAAACTTTTTGCCAATATTAAAAATTAGACAAAATGACACTAAGAGAAGAGAGGAAGCGTGTGGTATTTGTTAAAGAAATTATTTAACGACCTGGAATTTACCGGATTCGACAATATTTCCTTGCTTATCGCGAAGCTGAAAAATATACAAACCACGGTAAAAATCGGTAAGAGAGACGGTAATTTTTTGATCAGTTACTTTGAAATCTTCTACTTTTTTTCCAATAAAATTAAAAATTACCAGAGTATAAGAGTCGTTGTAATTTTCGGCAAACTCAAAATTGATAAAACTTGATGCTGGATTAGGGTAAAACTTTACTGTTTTTGTATCATCGTTTGAAACATGCCTCACCTGGGCATTGCTGCTCAACTGAAAACCGGCAATAAAAATAAATATGTAGAAAATTTTTTTCAATAGTACAAATTCATTAGTACAAAAGTATTCAATTAATTTATAACTACAACTTTCGCCCTTTTTATATTTATCTAATAATAATAATATTTTTAAAAAGGAGCATTTAGCAATTTAGTAACGTTTATTACATCATTAAATTGCCTTCTTCTAAAGGTTTAATGATTTATGCGAATAAGATTCTTTCCTATTTGTTTTTTTTACTGCTGAATGTTGATTTTTTTGAGGAAAAGTTCATTTTAACAAAGTAAAAGCTGATAAGATAAAAAATGAAAAAATAACAAAGTGTTTTTTTTATAACTTGCAACTCTTCAATCTGAAAACTAAAATTTTAAAAACTAAAAGGCTCAAAATCAGTTTCAATTTTCAACCTTTTAAATCTAAAGCATAAATAAAATGGATAATAAATCCCAAACCGTTCAAAACTTTGTAAACCTCCTTGATTATAAGAACAATATCATTTTCAACATGTCGCCGGAAGAAGTTACCGCAGCAATTATTTCCGGTGATGCAAGCCGAGTTCGTGAAATCGAAGGCCAGTTTGCGATCGTAGAAAAAGTAGGTCAGGAGGTATTTATGGCGCGTTCTATCGGAAGGCCGATGCGGTATTTTTTGGCTAAACAAGTTGCAGGTCCCTTACTTATTGTTGCAGAACGAATGGATGAAATTTACGAATTTCTTAAAACCAAAAATTTGCATTCGCAGTTCCATCCTTCTTACACCAGGATGGTTCCTGCACATTTTGTGGTAAGATTGGAAGTAATTGGCTGCCCTGATCCTAACCCTGTGTACACACGCTTTTTTGCTCCGCAAAGAAATCGCTTAACCAATAACCTCGATGAGATAGGAAAAGCCTATATAGGCGCGTTGGCTAATGAGTGCCAGAAATGGTTGAAAATGATTCCGGAAAATGAGCCGATCGGTGTATTATTCTCGGGAGGAATTGACAGTGGTTCGGTTTTCCTGGTGCTTTACCATCTGATGCTGAAAATGGGCCTTTCTCCGCAGCGTTTAAAAGCGTTCACACTTTCAGTAAACAACGGACCGGACGCGGAACAGGCGTACCAGTTTTTGGATCAGTTAGGATTATCGCTTTTCCTCGAAGTGTTGGATGTACCACAATCTGCAGTTAATTATAAAGATGCCATTAAAGTGGTGGAAGATTATAAGCCGCTCGACATTGAATCAGCCACAATGGCGCTGGCATTGTGCAAACAAATACGCAAACTTTATCCTGATTGGAAATACATGGCCGATGGAGATGGAGGTGATGAAAACCTGAAGGATTATCCAATTGAAGAAAATACTGAACTTACTATACGAAGCGTGCTAAACAACACGATGCTTTACCAGGAAGGGTGGGGCGTTGATAAAATAAAACATTCTCTTACTTATACAGGCGGACAAAGCAGAGGACATGTACGTTCTTATGCCCCGTCACGTTTATTAGGATTCAAAGGGTTTAGTCCTTATGCATTGCCCAATGTTATTGAAGTGGCCGAAGGAATTCCTTTCATTGAATTGACCAATTGGAAAGAAGAAGAATTGTATGCCCTCAAAGGTGAAATTGTCAGGAGAGGCATAAAGGCGGTTACCGGCTTCGATATGCCTGTATTTGAGAAACGCCGGTTTCAGCGCGGTGCGGCAGATGAAAATACATTTAAGCAAATGTTTTCCGACGATGAAATGGAATACCGCACTTATTTCAATTCGCTCTATGCCTGACAGCTATGATATTAAAAAGCTTCGTCCGGAAAGAAACAAAGTAAATCCTGAAATACCTTATCATTTTCTCCATGAAGAGGAGCCGGATGAGCATGGTAATTTGCAGCAGGTAAATACCATTTTTCTTACCGGTAAAGAATGTGCTTTTGAATGTACCATGTGCGATCTATGGAAAAATACACTCACAACTTTAACTCCGGCTGGAGCGATTTTAAAACAGATAGACTATGCTTTAGCGAGGCTTCCAAAAGCCACTGCGATTAAACTTTATAACAGCAGCAATTTCTTCGACCAAAAAGCTATTCCAATTTCAGATTATCCGGGAATTATTGATCGGCTTCAATCATACAAAAAAGTGATTGTTGAAAATCATCCCAATCTTTGTGGCAATGCTTGTGTAGAATTTAACGAAAAACTTGGTGGAACTCTCGAAATAGCCATGGGGCTTGAAACCATTCATCCTGATGTTTTGCCTAAACTAAACAAGAAACTTACTCCCGAAGATTTTAGAGAAGCAACCGGTTTTTTGGGAAGAAACAAAATCCAAATGCGTGCTTTCATTCTTTTAAATCCTCCTTTTCTAACTGATCAAAGAGAAAATATTGAATGGACTTTTAAAACGGTGCAGTTTGCTTTTGAATGTGGCGTAGATTGCTGTTCCATTATTCCTACCCGGCCAGGAAACGGTATAATGGAGGTTTTAAAACAAATGGGAGAATACGTTACACCAACATTAGATGCTTTGGAAGAAGTATTTGAACGATCGCTTGCGTTGCAACAGGGACGAGTGTTGGTAGATACCTGGGATATTGGTTTTTTATCAGATTGTCCTCAATGTTTCGAAGCCCGGAAACATCGTTTGGAACAAATGAATCTTACGCAACAATTTCAACAACCTATAAATTGTAACTGTAATTATTAGATGGAGAACAGAAGTGAAAATCACTATGATATTTTGATAGCAGGAGCTGGTTTCGCCGGTTCGCTTACTGCATTGATATTACAAAAATCAGGCTTTAAAGTTGGTTTACTGGAGAAAGGACAGCATCCGCGTTTTACAATCGGTGAATCTTCCACACCGGTGGCAGATATGATTTTGCGAAAATTGTCATCGACCTATGATCTTCCCTGGCTGTATGATTTTTCAAGATATGGCACGTGGCAACAATCGCACCCGGAAATTGTTTGCGGCATCAAAAGAGGATTTAGTTTTTTTAAGCACTATCCGGGAGAAGAATTTACAACAGATGAAAATCATAAAAACGAACTTTTGGTGGCTGCCAGTTCAAGTGATATTGAATCAGACACTAATTGGCTGCGCGCTGATTTTGATGCTTTCTTGGTAAGCAAAGTAAAAGAAAGCGGTATTGATTATTTTGATCTTGCTGAGATTACGACAGCTACACGGATTGGCGAATGGGAATTTCGTGTCAGCCGTTCTGATAAAAATGAGGTGATCTATTCTTCTTTTTTTATTGATGCTACCGGTAGCGGTGATTTAGCCGGGAGATTGTTTGAAATTGAATCTTCTTCTTCTGGTTTTTTCACCAATTCATTTGCCCTGTTTTCTCATTTTGATCATGTTCCTCTTTGGAAGGAAATGCTCAAAAAATTCAACATCCCGATTAATGATTTTCCTTATAATCCTGATCATTCGGCTTTGCATCAAATCCTTGATGAAGGCTGGTTGTGGATGCTTCGATTTAACAATGATCTTACAAGTTTGGGCTTTGTCATTGATGATAGTGAAGGAGCGTATGATAAATTGTCAACAGAGGAAATATGGAATGACTTACTTGCAAAATATCCGTCTATCAAAACTATTTTCAAAGACGCTACATTAGCAAAGATGCCGGGAAAAATTATCCGCTCTGCAAGATTGCAAAGAAAATTAAATCATTGTTTTGGAGAAGGTTGGGTTGCATTACCGCATACAGTTGGTTTTGTGGATCCGTTGTTTAGTTCAGGAATCGCTCACACGCTTTCAGGAGTTGAAAAACTGGTTGATAGTATCAAACAGTTTTGGGGCAACGACACATTATTTTACAAAAGCTTACAAGAATACGAACACAAAGTTTTTGAGGAATTAAAACTGGCGGATTGTCTTATTGCTGGATGCTATAAAACAATGGCCCATTTTGAACTTTTCAATGTATGGTCCATGTTTTATTTTGCGGCAACCATTGCCCACGAACAGCGAAGGTTAAAAAATAAAGCTCCCGGATATTTTTTAAATGCGGATGATCCTAACATCAGGAAAATGGTTTATAATTCTTATGATGATTTGCTGAAAATAATTTCTTCAAAAGCGCCTTCAACTGAAGAAATTAGAGATTTTACCAATCTTGTAAAAGAAAGAATTCAACCTTTTAATATAGCCGGCCTCCTTGATCCCGCATCAAAAAATATGTATCACCACACGGTTGCGGTGTTATGATTTCAGGTAATAACATGGGGAAGGCAATTGTATTCACAAAAAAAACGCTTTACTACAATCGTTTTTTATTTTCTAAAAGAATCCGAATGCAGTTCTTCGCACCGACCTGTCATCTCATTGATGCGGATTCTAAAAACAATACCATCAATCCTCTCAAAATCATTGGTCGGGAAAGGCCACTCAGGAGTAAACTTTACAGTTCTGCTTGATACATTGGGAAGAATTCTTGAAAGTAATATTTTTAACCCCTTTTCTCTTTCTTTTTTATCCGTAAGCTCCTCAAAAGTTCCCCAAATAATTACCGATTCCCAATCTGACATACTTTCCATTTTATCAACCTGGAAACAAACATTTGGATTTTTTCGCATCATAGTTAATTTCATCCCTTCAAATGATCTTGCATAAATATAATCTCCATCATAAGCATAGCTTATAGGCACAACATAAGTTTTACCGTCTGCATGGCAGCCTAACCTTCCTACAAGACTATTAGAAACAACATCTATTATTTGCTCATTACTTAAAGTATCAAACATGATTTATAAATTTTGATAAAGTTAGCATGGATGCTCTACAAACAGAAATCCGCATTATTTGTTGGTTTACTATAGCTCCCTTTTATTATTTATGCTGAAGAAATTTAATTCTTTTCATTTGCAAAACTGCCTAATTTAATTGCGTTTCTGAAAGCTTCGGTAGAAACTTTTCTTGTATTATACTTCTCCTGGTATTCTCTATGTTCTTTATCTGTTGGGTAGTGAACATTTTTACTGTAAGGATAAGAAGGCATATCGTGAAACGGCAATGGAGCTACTGTTTGTCCGTATGCAGTGTTCATATCGCCATCTTTTACCCATCCTTCGCTGTAAATAATAAAATCCCGTTTCCATCCTTTGGGTAAAGCAGGCAGATGGGTTGCATCAAAATCGATCGTTACTTCGTCGCCTCCGTCACAAATGATGTATTGGTCATCGGCTTTTTTCAACAAAGGCAAAACATCTCCATAGCGTGTATAGTTGCCCGTTAGATCTCTCCATTTTTGCCCTTTGGTTACATCATAATAGTTAAACCATTGCGGGCCGTAAGGTCCGCCTTTGTGATAGGAAGCTGAGTAACCGCGGAAATCCAAATTTGCAGCCATCATTTTTAAGTCATAAGTTTTTGCAGGAGCTTTTACTTTTCCTGTGGAGAAGAATATATGATCCCAATAAATTTGCATGGTAGTGCGGATTCTAACACGCCTGTCGTGTGGCGTAAGAAATTTATTGGTAAGGTTAACAATCACCATTTTATCCCTTCCCATGGGATATCCAATATTGGGGATAACAGTCTGCCATTTGCCTTCTTTATTGATTACCTGCAACGATGGCGCCTGAAGCTGGTATTTGTTGGTTTGTGTAAGCTCAGTATTGATGCTTGCATCAGGAGGAAAAATCCATCCTCTCATATATAGCAATAAACTGTTAGTTTCTGCTTTCTTTCCCAGGTCTAAAATCAAATCATGTTCTTTAGCAACACCCTGGTATTTGCCCATTGAAAAATTAGACACGTATTGAAAATCATATTTTTCCAATTTAGGAAGTACATTGTTTCCTTTTCCATCGGTTGCTGAAACAGGTAAATGTTGATGAGAAACCAGGTAAACCTTTTTGCCCGGATATGGCGGCGCAACGAATCGCTCATCAACATAGGCATCAACAGAATCAGGATGATCTACTGCGAATAATTGCGCTTTATCAAAATAAACTGCTTCCCAAAGTTCTTCACTGATCTTTAAGGTGTATAGTCCGTTGCGCGGTTGCAATTTATCACCGGGAATCATGAGGTATTCTTTGGATGGCTCACTATAGGCAAATGTCGTATCCTTGCCATGAATGGCCACCGGCATCCCGAGTGCACTTCTCCATAACATATCCTTGAGGAATACAAATTCTTTACCGTTCCAGGTGAATAAAAATGGACAAGAGCCTTTCAGTTCTGCCTGTTCCAAGGCTCTTTGCTTTCGGGTTGGATCTACAATAGTTTGCGGAACTCCGTTAGGCCAAATAATACGTAATGCATCAATTTGAGTTCTGGAACCTACCCCAAATTCGGTAAGTGGCCCTTTGATGGTTTTAAGTTGATATAAGTCGCCTGACTTTAGCTCTACTTGTGCCCCGATTCCCAACCTGTTATTTTTACTGCTGCCAAATGAAAGGCCGGTAAGTTGAACCTGAACATAATTGCTGTAATTGCCTCCATCATTTCTTGCTAATTGTACTCCGTTAGGGCCGGCAAAAAACAAGTCTCTGTCGCCGTCAAAATTAAAGTCTGCAATTGAGATTTTGTAGGCCTGCATCACATTATCAGGTAGCAGAGAACTGGCATCAGAAAATCCTTTTGCCCCATCATTGTGAAATAATTTTATTCCCTTTTCTGAGTTATTATCATTAATACCCGCGATTACGATATCCTGGTGACCGTCATTGTCATAATCTACAAAAGCTACATCATACACTTTAATTCCCATTAGTGAATTACTTAACTGTTCTGAGGCTTTTTCATCAGGAACAAAATGCCCTGCTTCATTTTTAAGCAAAAAACACTTACCTCCGGGCCCTCCTGCAACAAGAATATCAAGGGTTCCATCATTATTGTAATCGCCTAAGGTTAATGCAGTGCCTGTAAATTGGGGATTGTTTAATCCTACTGTTTTACTGATATCACTAAAATTTGAATGCCTGTTATTGTTCAGTAAATGAATACTCCCATCTTCTCCGAGTGTAAAAATATCGAGATCGCCATCATCATCCCAATCCCCGAAATCCATGCTCACTGTGCCTTTTTTATCTCCTGTGAGGTTCATGGCCGCTGCATTTTCAGTAAAAGTTCCATCACCATTATTACGAAAAAGCTTATTTCCTCCCTTTCCTGCTACATACATATCAAGATCACCGTCCTGGTCAAAATCTGCAAAGAGAATTTTGTTGGCATTCGCCGAATTATTTAATCCTATATTTTCGGTTATCCTGTCAAAGGAGCCATCACCTTTGTTTTTGTATACAATAATTCCATCAGTAGTAGCCACAAAAAGATCCTGGTAACCGTCATTGTCATAATCGGCAAAGGTGGCGTCCAAATCCTGGCCTTTATGGGCGATTCCTCCATTAACGGTACATTCTTTAAAGGTGCCGCCCTGGTTAACTGATAAATATGCTTTGGAAGTAGACGTGCCTGTAGCTACGTAACTTGAATAGATGTACATATTTCCTTGTACATCATAATCTGCAACAGCTAATACTCCATTTTCAGCTTTGGAACCGTTTTCAATTACAGATCCGGGTATGCCCGAAACTACCTTAAAAGTTAAAGGGGCTTTGAGAGAACTATTATCTTTTGGATGAGATCCGCTAGTGCTATCAAAAGCAGACACAGCTATGTTGGTGTCGAAATCAAAATATCCGGCAACCATTTTTGGAATTTCAATTTCATCAATTCCTGATGCATATTCAGGAGAAATTTTCATAAGCTCATGAAATTGCTGTAGATAGGGTAAAGCAGCAGTTGGCTGACTGGCTTCTAATAAGGAAGCGGATTTAGCATATGCCTTTTCTGCAGCATCGGTAAAACCAACCGCTATTTTTTTAATGCTTTGAAGATAAAAAAGGGATGAATCAGTTTTACCTTCCCTGGCAAAAAGTTCCGTTAAGTGCACACGCGGAACAATATTTGCCGGCACCAAACTCTGGACTTTCAATAAATAATTTTTTCTTAATTCTTCATCAGAACTGCTGGTATCAAGTTCAGCCAATGTATAATAAGCAATTACATTTTTTGGATCTTTTTCAATTATTTCATTTAATACGCTTACTGCGTTTTCTTTATCATTTTTCAGGCTATATATATCTGCCAACAATAACTTCAAGTCTACGTTATCGGGCTTTATTTTTAATCCCTTCTTAGCCAGGTCTTCAGCGTCAGTATAATTTTTTTGCAAGAGATAAAGCCGGGTAAGCCCAAGATAACTTGATATATCATCAGGACTCATTTTTATAGCTTGTTGAAAAGCCGCCACAGCTTCATCAAGATGATTTTGAGAAAGATATTGCAGTGCAAGGTCTTTCGGATTCGCTTTGGAGGTGTCGTTATTATCCTTGGTCTTTGAAACGCATCCTGCAAACGCGAATACAAGAATACTTATAACAAAAAAAGTAAAAAAGCTATGTAAAAAACTTTTGCGGAAATTTAAAAAAGCAAACATTTTATCTATTGGGTGAATAATTGGCAAATATTGAAAGTAAAATTACAGGAATATGTCGTTTCACTGGCTTAAAGCCCGATTTATTTTTTAACTTGCTAAGGTTTTTGAGAAATTTTAAAATGGAAGCTTGATAAAATAATCTGTTTACTCTTTATATGAATTGGCAAAAAAGAATACCGAAAATTATAACGATAATAATATTTGCGGGTTTACTTATTGGCACCGCACTTTCATCAGTGAAACGTTCCTTTCATCCTTCTGGTGCAAAGCAAAAGGAATTGTCGTTAAAAAAATACGGATTTTATCTTGAACCGGTTAATAAAGAAACCGGTATAGATTTCCGTCACTTATGTCCTCAACTTGACCCTAAAATAAGACACATTGAACCTCAAATCGCTTCTATGGGCGCATCGGTTTCCATTGTTGATTATGATAAAGACGGATGGGAAGATATTTATTTTACCAATAGCCGTGATGGAAGTCAGAATGCTCTTTACCATAATTTGCGAAATGGCAAATTTGAAAACGTGGCTGCTCAATTGGGAATTGCAGATGTAAATAAAGAAGGTACGGGCGTTTCAATGGGAGCCATCTGGGGCGATTATGATAATGATGGCTATGATGACTTGTTTTTGTACAAATGGGGCAAGCCGGAGTTGTTTCATAATGTTGCCGGTAAAGGATTTGTAAATGTAACTGAAGGAAGTGGTTTACCCGCGTGGGTTAACGCCAATAGCGCGATATGGCTTGATTTTAATAACGATGGTTTACTTGATCTTTTTTTGGGCGGGTATTATAGTGAAAAGTTTGATCTGAGCCATCTTACTACAACGAAAATAATGCCCGAAAGTTTTCGCTATGCCAATAACGGCGGCAGAAAATATCTTTTGGAAAATATGGGAAATGGCAAATTTAAAGATGTAACAAGTGAATATGGTTTAAATTCTACCAAGTGGACATTGGCGGCGGCTTCAGCAGATTTTAACGGTGATGGCTACCCTGATTTGTTCATAGCCAATGATTATAATGTAAATGAACTGTATATTAATGATAAAGGCAAAAAATTTACGGAAGTTGGCAGGCAAGCAGGAATTGGTAATATTCCAAAAAGTGGTATGAGTGTATCCTTTGGTGATATTAATAATAAGGGTATTCTTGGAATTTATAATACCACTATCACCGAAAAAGGAATTTTGATACAGGATAACAATTATTGGGAACCTGAGAAAGATCAGACAGATAATTCCTATCCGCGATTTGTAAATTTAGCTCAACTGGCCGGTATTAATAATGCGGGCTGGAGTTACGGCGCGCAGTTCGGAGATTTAAATAATGATGGAAATATGGATCTTTATGTAGCTAATGGATTCATTTCAGCAAAAAAGGGAACTTCTTATTGGTATGATTACTCAAAAGTTACAGGAGGCAACAGTTCAATAATTGAAGATGCCAATAACTGGCCTGATATGAAAGGTAAAAGTCAGTCAGGTTATGAACAAAATAAAATATGGCTGAACCAGGGCAACGGTTCATTTGAAGATGTGTCTGACGAGGTATGTCCCTATGCCACGTACGATAGCAGGTCAGTTGCCATGGCCGATCTTTTTAATAACGGAAAATTGGATATTATTGTAGCTAATCAAAACAACATTCCTTTGGTGTATAAAAATGACCTTGAAAATGGTAACCACTGGATAGAGATTGACCTGCAAGGAACATTGAGTAATGCAGATGCGGTAGGGGCAAAAGTGATACTTGAGTGGAATGGCATGAAGCAGGTACAGGTAGTTACCGGGGGAATGGGATTTTCTTCTCAAAACGAACACAGGCTCCATTTCGGAATTGGCAAAAGCACCAAGGTGGATCACATAACTATCAATTGGCCTTCCGGGAAACAAACTGTTATTAATAATCCTGAAATTGATAAACTACTTATAGTAAAAGAGACTAACGGAAAGGAAGAAAAACAGACTGTTCAACTTTATAAATAAAAATAATACAAATTTAAACTCTCCCAAAATATGCCCTGGATCGTTGACCGCCCAAAAGGATATTTTCAATATGTACCGCCTGCATTCATTACATTATTGTTGTTGATTGGACAATTGAGTTTTGGTGTGTTGGATAGTTATATAAACGTAGTTGTTTCTGTTTGCGCAGCCATGCTTACAGAGATGATTTTGTCAAGAGTCTTGCTGGGCAAATGGAAAAGTCTTTCCAGCGCTTATATTAGTGGAATAAGCGTTGGAATTTTAATTCGCTCCACGATGATTTGGCCTTACATTATTACAGCCGTACTTTCCATTATGTCAAAATATGTGTTAAGATATAAAGGCAAACACCTATGGAACCCTTCTAATTTTGGTGTTTCCTGGATGTTGTTTATGGCTCCTTTGGATGTAGCAGGATTAAGTATTCAATGGGGAAGTAATTTTTTGGGATTGGCAGTCATTTGGGTATTAGGCCTTGTAATTGTTTACCGGGCAAAGAGATTTCATGTTACGATCACCTATGTAATTAGCTTTATAATTCTGGCCTATATACGCAGTCTTATTGTTGGAGATACTTTCCTGGCAGAGGTGTCGCCGTTAACCGGTCCCATGTACCAGCTATTTATATTTTTTATGATGACAGATCCGCCTACTTCTGTATCTACAAGAAAGGGACGGATAATTGTTGCCATTCTTATTGCCCTCGTTGAATTTGTTTTGAGGTTAAACAGCTTTATTTACGCGCCTTTCTATGCACTTTTCCTTGTGGGACCCCTTGCTAAGTTTATTGATCTGAAAAGGAATGCAAAGAAAGAGAATGTAATGGCATTCGACAGTAAACAAACTTATTCGCTCCAAACTTAATTTGCTTGAAAAACAGAACCGGCAATTCCAGGTCGAACAGGATTTTAATTTTCATATTACCCGTACTGGCTACCTACATAGTTTGGGCTTTTTATATGTTCGCCACCAATAGTTGGAAACTTTTTTACCACTATTTTTACATGAGCATCACCATGATGTTCGGTTCTTTTGTGGCAGGCGCAAGTTCAGAAGGTGGGGGTGCTATTGCGTTTCCTGTAATGACACTTCTATTTAAAATTCATCCTGCCGAAGCAAGGAATTTCAGTCTTGCAATTCAAAGTGTGGGTATGACGGCGGCTACGTTGTGGATAATTGCGCGTAAAATTCCTCTTGAAAAAACCTACCTGAGATTGGCAGCTATCGGGGGCACGGCCGGTATTATTTTAGGTAGCTATTTTATCGCACCTTATACATCGCCTGCTTATGCAAAAATGCTTTTTGTTTCTTTTTGGCTAAGCTTTGGTATTACTTTATTTATTGTTACTTACTATCGCAAACGTAATGTGCAGGATCATCTTCCGGATTTAAATAAAACCCAGAAGATTGAATTGGTTATCATTGGGCTGGTAGGTGGAATCTTAAGTGCAATATTAGGGAGTGGCATTGATATTTGCACGTTTGCATTCGTTACCATGAAATATAAATTATCTGAAAAGGTAGCAACCCCTACTTCTGTGGTGCTCATGGCTTCTAATGCACTTGTAGGTTTCTTTTTGCACCAGTTTATTATCGGGGATATTGCGCCTGTCGTCTACAATTATTGGCTGGTTTGTATTCCTGTTTGTCTCTTAGGCGCACCCATGGGAGCTTATGTGGTAAGTAAAGCGAAACGACTCCATATTATAAATTTTCTCTGCTTTATAATCCTCGTACAGTTTATAGGGGCTATTTTAATCATAAAACCGGCAGGCGATTTATTGCTTTTCTCGATCGGAGGTTTTTTAGCCGGAATAGTAATCTTCTTTTTACTTACAAAACGCAGAAAGCGGATAGCCGTAAGCACTTGACGAAAGACTCTAATTTTATCACACTGGGTGAATATTTAGGTTACCTAATTGTTCTGCAGTAATTTCTTCCAATTGGCGTTTCCTGGTCTCAACTCCAAAGAAACCGATTGCTATCGCAGCAAATATCAGTGGTCCTGCTCCAATCAAAGCGCTTACAGCAATTGATGGCGGGGCTATCGCAACAACAACCAGGGCTATCACAAGCACACCTCCAAATTTGCTGAAACCGGCAATACCACCACTACCTCGCGACCGGATGCTGGTAGGATAAATCTCGGCAGCGTAAGCAGACAAAACAGAGATTAATGAACTTATACCCCAGATAGGAATGATAAGTAATATGTAAAGCCACATTGGATGTTGAATAATGGAATTCCCTGCCAATATAAATCCCAACATCGCTGCCGCTGTAAGCAGGGTTGGTATAATGATGGTGCGTTTACTACTCCAGAAGCCATACATCCAGGCCACCAGGAAATTAAGAGGGAAGCCAATAAGAGCGGCATTTCGCAATAGCCTATAAAAATTCACTTTTATTCTTTTACATAAAATTCCATTTTTATTTTTTCAAAATTCCAATTCATCTCCTATATTTGCACTCCCAAAAATAAGGGAGCATAGCTCAGTTGGTTTAGAGCATCTGCCTTACAAGCAGAGGGTCCGCGGTTCGAACCCGTGTGCTCCCACAATGATAATCAGCCACTTACATAAATTTACTTGTAAGTGGTTTTTTTATTTACCCTACAATTTACCCTACAAATTTTTATTTTACCTTTTCTTCTAATAAGTTAAGTTGATAAATGTAGAGGCAACTTGTTCAATTCTTTTCTGTGTTATAACCAATATTGCCATTAAAATTTTAAAAAAGGATACACATTTTCTAAAAAGGATTTTTTTCCAATCCAGGTTATTAGCAAAAAACATTCATTATCAACTTTATTTTAGTGGATATCATAATTTATTTTAAATTGCGTTTTTTAAAATTATGAGGCCGGATTATCCTTCCAAAATTTTTAATGACAAATCAGACAACTATAGCTGTTTGATGCAAGCTCTTGCTGCCAATCCTTTACCTCAATTTAATTAGTATCTAAAGTACAATCCAGAATTATTGGTAATTATTATAATTAGGTAATAACATTCCTCCTGATTTTATAATTCCTTTTACCAGATATTAAGCTACTTATACTTTAATACATTATTTCAAGATCCATTCCTTCCAAATTTTTTTTACCAGCATATATTAATTTTCACTGTAAAGATTTACTCATGGATAATTTTCAAACAACAAAAGGTTCAGCTATGCTTCAGGTTACCGAATATTTTAAAGTAACTACCGGCAATTCCGAAAATATATTTTATCAACTATTACCGGAAGACCTGGTAAGACAGGCAGTTGAAATGGGTGAAGGCGTTTTAAGTAGTACCGGGTCATTGGTAATAGATACCGGTGAATTTACCGGCAGAAGCCCAAAAGACAGGTTTATCGTTAAAGATGATGTAACCGAAAAAACAATTGACTGGAACGGTTTTAACCAACCTATAGCGCATGAATACTTCGCTTTACTGCTTAAGAAAATGTTGGAATACATAAAAGGTAAAAAATTATGGATCCGTGACTCCTGCGTTTGTGCAAATACTGATTTCAGGCTAAACGTAAGGGTGATCAATGAAAATCCCTGCTGCAATCTTTTTGCTTACAATATGTTTCTCAGACCTCAAAAAGAGGAATTAAAAAATATAAAGATTGACTGGCATTTAATTCAGCTTCCGCACTTTTTTGCAGACCCTGAAACAGATGGAGTACCCCGCAAAAATTTTGTGATAATCAATTTTACTGAAAAAATAATTCTCATAGGTGGCACCCAATACACCGGAGAAATAAAGAAATCGGTATTCAGCATTTTAAACTTTATCCTGCCAAAGGAAAAAAATGTATTGAGCATGCATTGTGCTGCCAATGTAGGAAAACAAGGAGACACCGCTCTTTTTTTTGGATTGAGTGGCACTGGTAAAACAACCCTTAGCGCTACCCGTGAAAGAAAATTGATTGGCGATGATGAACATGGATGGGACGATTATTCGATATTTAATATCGAAGGGGGATGTTATGCCAAGGCCATTAATCTCGAAGCGGCAAAAGAACCAGAAATTTATAAAGCCGTCAGGTTTGGGGCCGTGGTGGAAAACGTTTCTTTTTTAAAGGGTACCAATACTGTTGATTTTTTCTGCAAAAAAATAACAGAGAATACACGGGTAAGCTACCCAATAGATTATATAAGCAATGCTTTACAACCTTCTGTTGGCAGCATTCCGGCTAATATCTTTTTTTTAACTGCGGACGCTTTTGGGGTTTTGCCGCCCATAAGTAAACTCTCCGTTTCACAGGCGATGTATTATTTTATCAGCGGATACACTGCTAAAGTTGCTGGTACAGAAGAAGGGGTTATAGAACCTAAACCAACTTTCAGCGCCTGCTTTGGAGCGCCATTCCTGCCTTTGCATCCTGTTGTTTATGCTGCCATGTTGGAGAAAAAAATAAATGAATATCAGCCGTGTGTTTGGCTGATAAATACCGGATGGACTGGTGGGGGATATGGAGTGGGAAAAAGAATGAAGCTTGAATATACAAGGGCAATGGTTAAAGCTGCCCTTGAAGGAAAACTGGAAAAAGTAAGCTACCGACCTCATAACTTGTTTGGATTAATGACACCAACATTATGCCCGGGTGTCCCTTCCATGGTATTGGATCTTGAACTAACCTGGGAAAATAAAGAATGCTACCTGGATGCAGCTAACCAGCTTGCCGGTTATTTTATAAAGAATTTTGAAAAATATAGTGGATTGCTAAGCAGCGAGATCATTTCGGCAGGGCCAAAAATTAATTAAAAATTGGAATATATGGTTAACAGGAATGTATTGACATTGGATGAATTTACGCTCAGGGAAATGCACGCATTCCCCAGGGCTACAGGCGAACTGGCAGGCCTTTTAAGAGATATAGGGCTGGCAGCCAAACGTGTAAATGTAGAAGTAAATAAAGCAGGGTTGGTAGATATCCTGGGAAACACCGGAGATATCAACGCGCAAGGGGAAGAGGTGAAAAAATTGGATGAATATGCCAATAGCCAGTTCACCGGCGTTTTGAGGCATGGAATAAGTTGTGCGGGAATTGCCAGTGAAGAACTTGATGATATCGTAGGCTTTGACAATGCCATCAGCAGGAATTCAAAATATATTTGCATGTTTGACCCTCTTGACGGAAGCAGTAATATAGATGTCAATGTATCTATCGGAACTATTTTTACTGTTTACCGCAGGGTTACCGACACAGGGGCCCTGGTAAAGCGTGAAGATTTTCTCCAGCCGGGGATCAGGCAGGTTGCCGCGGGTTATATCATTTATGGCTCCTCTACCATACTTGTGTACGCTACCAAAAGAGGCGTAAACGGATTTACGCTGGACCAGTCAATTGGTGAATTTTGTTTAAGCCATCCTGGCATTCATTGCCCTGAAAGCGGGAAAATATATTCAGTAAACCACGGTAATTTTTTTCAGTTTGGCACCAGGGTTCAGCAATACCTCGCCGACTGCCAGCAAAAGAATGAAACTAACGGTGGACCTTATACGCAAAGATATATCGGCAGTATGGTTGCTGACGTACACCGCAACTTAATAAAAGGCGGCATATTTTTGTATCCTGGTACACAACAAAGGCCCAATGGCAAGCTAAGGTTGTTATATGAATGTAATCCCCTGGCTTACATTATTGAAATAGCAGGCGGAAAAGCTACTGATGGAAAACAAAGGATCCTTGAGAAAGAGCCTGCAGAATTACATGAGCGTTCCCCTTTTTTTATTGGAAGTAAAAAAATGATGGAAGAGTTTGAAGATGAAACCAAGTAAATGCAAAATGCAAATTAAAATTCCTCCATTTTTATTCTATGAAAACTGAGATCACTCAGTGTAAACACTTACGTAAAAAATACATTCAAGCTTTGATTAAAATCAGCTTTTATACTGATTAATCGAATATGAAATATTACCAAATTTGAGGAACACGAACTCTCCTAAACTTTGCATCTTACTGATTATGATATTGAATGTATTAATAAGGCAAAAGAACTCATTGATGCCAACCTGGGAACGCATTTTACCATTGAATTTATTGCGGTCAAAGCAACAATAGGGAAAACGAAGCTCACGATTGGATTCAGGCAGTATTATGGCATGGGATTGTATAGCTATTTACGCAAACAGAGAATGATTAAGGCAGCTGAACTGATGGCCGAAACCCGGAGAACTATAAAACAAATAGCCGGAGATATTGGCTTTAAGTATGCCTCCAATTTTACCAAGGCCTTTACCGCTTACCATGGATTAACTCCCGGTAAATATAGGGAGCTATTTTCTGTTCATTAATGTTCGGAAATTCAAACTTAACAAGGCTTAAATCTAATTTCCTTGAATGTTTTGGTTGTCTTTGTATCCCATTTATAGTTTCCCGTTAATATTTCTGGCCATGATGTTTGTGTTTTTTAGAATACTTGTCACTATGATCTCACTAGAATTATTTAGTGCATTCCTGTCCGCCATACTTGTTGCTGATATTTACTATCCTTAAAAAATAAACCCGTTTGAATAATGATTGCGTCCAAACGAATAAGGATTAACCGGGAGCTTTGTTGTTATAAAAAGTAGCTCCCGAAAATGAAGCATCAAATTTCAAAAACGGTTTCCCAGGTCGCAAAGTTTCTGCTCATCCTGGTTTTTACTTACACAGGTATCAGTAAACTCTCAGGTCATGAGCAATTTGCGGCACAGTTAAGCTTGCAGCCCCATCTTGCGCCCATCTCTCTTTTTCTTTCCTGGTTGTTGCCGGTAGCTGAAGTCCTTACCTCTCTGTTCATCCTGTTTGACCAGACGCTTCTTTTAGGCCTGCTATCGGGTACTTTTCTAATGACTGCTTTTACAATCTATGTAGCCGACATGCTCCTTTATCAAAGCTCGTTGCCCTGCAGTTGCGGTGGTGTAATTGCACAGTTGACGTGGAAGGAGCATTTGATCTTTAATTTCTTTTTCATGTGCCTCTCATGGGTGGCCCTTATTGATCACTTTAAACAAAGAACTAAACGCATTAGTACTAATACAAAGGAAGTAAGCTGAAAACCTTTAACAGAGTAAGCGATATTATTAATACAATAAAACAATGCCTCCCGCATTGCTCTTTCATCACATTATTTAACCATAAAGTTTTTGTTGCTTTTTGAATCATAAAAGCATCCATTATTATGATAAAGAAATATGGAACCGGCCTTTTGGCCATTATTATTGCTGTTGGCGCTTTTGCGTTTACCAACCCTGTAAATAAAAAACTAGGGACTAAGTTGTTCCGCTATTCAGCTCCGGGCGGATCTTATTCACAACCTAATGTCCAGGATAATGGCAACTGGGTCCTGATAACCGGATCAGCCAACTGTCCTTCAAATGTTAATCAGCGGGCTTGTGAAATGGATGTGGATGATAGTCAGTTAAATCCTGATAACAGCCTTAAATCTTCCTTTTCCATTAGTGCCCAACAATATGGATCTACAGGCGTTTTCTATGTGAACGGAATTTCTTCCGGCACGATTCACAACAAAACGTTTTAAGGCGTTTGAAGACAAAAGAGCAGCGGGAAACCACTGCTCTTTTTTTTATTAATTCTGTACCATTCCGGTACTTGTTATGATGTCAATTGGTATCGGAAGTGCATAGCGGCTGTCGTTTGGTGGTAAAGTATACGTTTGGCCATTTATGATTCTTGTAGGTGTGATATTGGCTCCTAAAATATTCAACCTTTTTATATCGCTCCATCTTATGCCGCGTAATAATAATTCCTTGCGGCGTTCTGATAATATTTTATTGATAGCGGTTGCCTTATCTGTTTCGTTGATTTCCGGATACGGAACGTTGTTGTTCCATCTTTCTTTCATTAAAGTATTCAGATCAGCCATTGCTTTTTCCAGCATCCCTAAACGGGCATAACATTCAGACCTCACCAGGAACATTTCATCGGTGGCAATACCTGAGAATAAATTAATATAGTCTGCGGTATAGGCACCTTTAAATCGGTAATACCCGTTGTCAAACCTGAAAAAGCCGGTCTTTCTCAGATCGTTTTCGTCATAGCCTGCATAAAGAGTGGAATCGACATACGCATTGAAGGGATAATGATCCGTATTATACGTGTTCATTTCGGTATAATAGATCACCTCAGGGTTATCAAAATTGGAAAAGGGGATATCGCTGTCAAGTGATACTCCATTATAATCAAGGAGGTCGCTTTTCAAATCCAGGCAAAGACTGCTGTATTTTAAAGCGCTGTCAAATTCATTCATTGAAAGAAACGTTCTTGCAAGCAGCCCGTAGCAAGCTGCTTTTGAAGGAAGCAGAACGTTGGCAGAAAGTTCTGGGAGTAACTGTGCAGCTTCTTCCGCATCTGAAATAATATGCTGGTAGGTTTCGTTTACTGATGCTCTTTTTGAAGGAGTATTAAAATCTGAAGTGGTTCTGATCACAATTCCAAGATCAGTTTCAGCTGTAGCTTTATTATAGCTTTTGGCATAATCCCACGATAGGTTTAAAAAACTGTATGCCCTGGTAAACAGAGCATAGCCTTTGACCTTGTCCCATTGATTTTGATTAGCCGGCGTACGCGAAATTTCTTTAAGTGTTTCCAAGGTGTAATTGGAATTATAAACAGGCAGGTAACCGGCAGACCAGTCATTCGCAAATTTGTATGATTTTAAAGCCCAGATGTATTGTTGTTGAGGTTCGGTAGGGAGGTAGTCATATGTCGACTGGGGCAAAAAATAATCATCAGCTGATGTTTCGCCAAAGGAAGGTGTCACCTGGAAATTCATGAGCTGCGCATCATTAAACAGTCCCTGTAGTTCGTCCAGTGTTTTGGGTACAGTCAATGAACTATCAGGCTTTTTTTCAAGGTATTTTTTGCATGATAAAAAAAAGATTGGTACGATGACAGCCAACCAAATATATAGTGGCAGGAATTTATTACTTGTTTGCATAAAATAATTTTTTTAGTTGATTAAAATGTTGCCTGCAATCCTATGGCGTATGTTTTGGGAGCAGGTATTGAATAAGGAAAATCGGGATCAATCATTTCTTTATTAGCCCGCCATAATATTCCGAGATTTGAAATGTTTGCATATATTCTCAATCCAGGCTTATGCTCCTTATTTTCATGTTGCCTGATTTCATAAGAAATGTTTATATACTCCAGGCGGATATGATCGCCTTTTAACACGTTAATTTCCGAGGCGGCAAAAAAGGCGTCCCTTGCCGAAAACTGGGGATACCTGGTGTATACCATTGCTGGAATGTTAGTTTTATTTTCATCTCCCGGCTTTTGCCAGCGGTTGCTGAAATCGGCAGTAGTTCCCCCGTTATAAAAAAGATTATAATAGGAAAAAGTTGATTTTTTAAAGTAGTACCCAAGCTTATAGGAAATGTTGACTGAGGCAGAAAATTTTTTCCATGAAAAAGTATTGATCAGGGAACCAAAGACGACAGGCGTTGCAGGCCCAATGAATACGACACCTTCATTATTGATCAATCCATTTTTATCAACATTCGCGCTCATTGCATAGTAATCTGTCGATTTCTTTCCATCCAGCAAACCCTGTGGGTCTCCCTGGTCATTCAGCCCTTCCCATTTATAAGCAGCTATTGCATATAGTGGTTTGCCAACAACAGGAGTAATAGTTAAGCCACTACTGCCTAAAAGGCTGCTTCCATTTAAAGCAGCATCTGTATAATAATGCGTTACCTTACTTTTGTTGAAGCTCCATAAAAGGTCTGTTATCCATTTAAATTTTTTATCAAAGTTTTTCGATTCTAACCTCAGGTCAATCCCTTTACCTGACATACCCGCCACATTTTTTGTTATCTGGGAAGCATACCCCCATGTTGTATAATCGTAATAGGTTAATCCATACAGATCGGATCCTTTTTTAAGGTAATACTCAAATGTTCCGGATATTACATCCCTGGCGCTTCTGAAGTCCAGTCCAAAATTTATCTGGCGTGATTGCTCCCATCTTAAATCAGGATTATTGAGTGTCTGAATCCTTGTGTAGGGAAGGTTAGTAGTAGGATTATTAAAATAATTGGCAATCGGAAGGGCAGACCGGGAAGGATCTACGTTACCACTAAACCCATAAGATGCGCGCAGCCTCAGATACGGCATCATCTTCACCCGGTAAAAATTTTCCCCCGAAATTTCCCAACCGGCTCCTGCTGACCAAAGTGGTTTCCATTTATCGTTGGTATTAACGCCAAAAATATTAGCTCCGTCTTTTCTTACACTGCCCGATAATGAGTACCTGTTTTTAAAAATGTAGGAAGCGTTTGAATAAGCCGATACGTATCGGTTCACTGTAGCTGACAAGTTAGGACTGCCGGGAATATTGCTTAAACTTCCAAAGGGCAATGTGGGATATTGATTTGCATAATCAATTTTTGCGGAGTAAAGAGGATCTTCATTGTACCCATAGACGCTGTTGCTAAAACCCTTGTTGGTGATCTGTCTTATTTCAAAGCCCGCTATGGCCAGGACGGCATTCTTTTGCCATTGTTTATTGAAGTTAAGCTGGCTCCTGAAATTTTGTGAATTCAACACTTCGTTGTACCGCATTTGAATTCCATTAGCAGGAACGATATAATTAATATTCCCGGTACTGTAATCAATTTGAGAAAACTGGTTGACCAGGTTTCGTGTGTAAAAACTTTCAATATCAGCATTCCTTATGGCATCGCTGGTTTGTCTTTCATATTGATAACGGATATCAAGATCCAGCCCATTTATTATCTTGTAACTTAAAGCAAGATTTGCGTTGATTTCTTCAATAGTGGTTTTTAGCTGATTGTGTTTGTAATCATCAAGAGGATAATAATTCCAGTTAAGCAGGTTTCCTCCTCCGATCGTATCCGTATAGCTGGAGCTGTAATTTTGTGCAACAGCCGCCGGATTTCCATTGCTGTCCGTTAATTGAATATACGGTACATTTTTTCCATTTAAAGTTACTGATGACGGCCTTCCTGAGATTGCAGTGCTGTTGGTATAGTAGGCGCCCACAGAAAGCTGCAGGTTTTTAACGGGCTTAAAAGTGTTGAGAATATGGATGTTTAATTTATCAAACCGGTCGTAAAGTGTTCCCCTGTTGCGGTCATAATTGATGCCGAGGGTATAGGCATTGGTATTAGAACCTCCCCTAAGGTTTATGCCATACTGTTGCGAAACTGCATTGGTGTAAAAGTATTTATTATAATCATTCCGCACGTCCTGGGTTTTAAGCTGGTTAATTTTAGCTATTGAATCCTGCTGAGTTATCAAACCCCGGTTACGGTCAACAAATATTTGGAGGGCCGGTGTAAAGGGCGTATGGTAATACCAGTCGAACCTCACCTGGTCGTTATAAAAACCGTTTTTGTATAGAAATTGCTCGGCTTCAATATAATCAGAAGAGGATATCTGTGACGGATAAAAGAGATCGGGCTTGTCTGCCACAGTAAGCGTACTGTTGAACTCCACCTGCAGGGGTTGGTTATATTTCCCTTTTTTGGTAGTGATTACAATAACACTGTTACCACCTTTAGCGCCATAGATAGAAGTAGCCGCTGCATCTTTGAGTATAGAAACCGATTCAATATCGTTTGGGTTGATATTTTTGATGTCACCCTCATAAATAAAATTATCAAGGACAATTACAGGATTTAAAGGCCCGTTGATGGTGCTGAGCCCCCTGATTGAGAGGTTCAGATCGCTTTCCGGATTGTTATTCGATTTATTTGAAAACAATAACCCGGTAGTAACTCCATTAAGCCTGTTTAAAATGTTTGTGCCCACCTGTTGATTTAATGTTTTGTTGTCTACAACAGCAATAGATCCGTTGAGCTCGTTGGGCTTAAGCGTTTGGTATCCGGTGTTGGCATTTACCACCACTTCTTTGTCTTCGGTAATCTTTGATGTGGTGATAACCGTTCCTATATTACCCCGTCCCTTTACCTGCACTTCTGCCGTTTGAACCGATACGCCGGTAATTTCCAAAACCGCGTTGGCATCCACATTTTTTAGTTTAAAGCTGCCATCATCCGATGTTGCTGTTGCCAGTTGTGTTCCCTTAACGCTTACCGTCGACGCCACGGGCTCATTTTTTTCATTGACTTTTTACCCGTAACCGTTATTTTTTGTGAATGCTGTGCCTGGCAATCGGAAATTTCAAGGATACAAAAAGTGAGCATTAAAACAATAGCCGCTGTGAGTTGTTTATAAGACTTTTTCATTGTGTAAATTTTTTAAAGCTTGTTATTGGTAATTATTTTTTAAAGGCCTGTCACTTATAATTATCGCTTCTATTTTTCTTTTAGCAGCCACAAGTCGGAGGCCATGGCCGGCAAGGAAACGCATGATTTTTTCAGCGTTATAAGTGTTAATTTCAAAAGGAAAAGAAAGGTCTATTTTGTAAGGCAGGTTGGTTTCATCTATAACTGGAACGGAAAACAATGGCTGCAATAGCTGACTTACCAGCATGGAGGAAGACTCATTTTGTATGGCTTTATGCAACGTGTTTTGTTGTACATCAATAAATGGTTTACCTCCGGTAGTTTTTAATTGTACCGTATTTTTTGTTGCCTGCAAAACATAGCAATCCATAACCCTTGTTTCATTCCTTGCCGATATCCTGAAATTGCGATAAAGATCCTGTTGCATGTATCGATAAGCTTCCTCTCTTGAAACCGGCGGAGTAATCAATTCATAGCAATACCTGTTTTCAGGTAGTTTTTCAAGAGATGTATCGGTAAATATTTTTTTATTATATTTTTTTGATTCAACAATTAACCTGTTTGCCCCGTAAGATTTAAAAACGGAAGGGTAGGCAATCGCAAGAAGGGTAGGAAGATCGCAATTAAGCATATACATCCTGCTGATACGACCATTATCACTACTTTTTATTCCTATCATTGCTCCAAGGTTTTTCTTAAAGCCTGTAATAAGAGAGCGGTATAAAAAACCTGCCGGATCATCTCCACCATTTTCATCAATCAGTAAGGGCTTGTCGGGGTTAAATCTCAGGAAGTCCCTTTTAGTTACCAGGGTAAAAGTTGAATCTGATAAAAACTTTTCAATATTTGCTGCAGTTACATCTTCAGCATTGGTTATGCCTGCTACTTTTCCAAAAGGATTTATCCAAACATAATGCGGTATTTCCTTTAGCGGAAAGTAAAGGCTGATACTATAGTCATGAAGCGCATAAGGAAGGGTAAAAGATTCTCCTGTCCTTTCTTTTCTTTTCATAAGGAAGGCGCTTACGTGAGCTACACTTTCAGATGTGTCAGCATCTACCATAAGTATCTGCATCCTGTCATCAAACTGTTGTTGCAAGTGCTGCATTTTCGGAAATTCACGGATGCAGCTACCACACCACGTAGCCCAAAAATCAAGAATGACCAATTTTCCTTTAAGCTGTGGCAGTGTAAGAGCTGAAGAAGGATAATTGTAAATATTAGTAAGTGTTATAGCCGGAACAGCCTCTCCCACATTGAGTGCTTTCACCGTTTGTCCCTGGTTCACCAAAGGCCAAAAGAGTATCATTAAGCAATAAATTGTTTTCATTGCAGTTGGTTTAAAGATGAAAAATTGAGTGTATTACAGTATGGTCAAAGCCTTGCTAGGTAGGGCCTTTGGGCTTACACTCAAAAAGGGCTTTGAGCCATTTTACAGTATTGATTACATTTCGCATAGGAATTATCAATTTATCAGCGGGTTTTTGTTGTCATCCTCATTTTCGTTGGGTACAAAATTGTTGAACGGTACCTTAATGGGTGGCCGGTCGAATATTTGAAATTGTTTAAAATAAAGGCAGCGGTTCAGCACATCGGTTTTAAGCACCAGGCGCAACAGCTTTGAAGGCGCAAGGCCATTCACCTGGTACTGGTCTTCCAGCACCTTGCGGGCTATTTTTTCCGCTTCGTCACGGTCGTCAATGATCATAGTCGCATACCGCAGCAGCAGCGGGTAATAATAAGCGATAGTAGCTGTGGCAGCGGGGTTAATATGGTTCATTCCAAAATATTTTAGGTAATAAAGTCATCAATCAAAGATTATGTTTTAACCATCGAAAAGAGTTTCCAAAAACCGGCAGCAGGCCGCCGTAAGACTACCGGCGGCCATTGCTCTTATTTGATTGCTTAACTACATGAGAAGGAGCAGCTGCCGGACTATAACACACAAGGACAAACGCAAGTTATACAGGGTTTTTAGGCTTTTGTTCGTACCTTTTTTGCATGAGGCTTTTTACTGCATCACTCCACAGCCGGCGCCAATGAACGTTAGTAAAAAAAACCGAAAAGGAACGAAAGTGGTGCATCAAACCCTATTTTAAATTTTAATCTATTTTAAAGAACACCGGCAGCCGGTAGCCGGATACTGCGCCGGCAACCATTGCTTCGCTAATTGAAACATGAGAAGAAAACATCAGAAAGCACTGCCGGTGAGGTATAACACAAGGATCGTTATACGCTTGTTACGGGGAATGCTATTCGGGATTTCTTTTTTTG
Source organism: Bacteroidota bacterium (assembly GCA_028876495.1). Lineage (GTDB taxonomy): Bacteria > Bacteroidota > Bacteroidia > Chitinophagales > Chitinophagaceae > Ginsengibacter. The sequence continues at coordinate 482 of JAGWRO010000093.1, read as the reverse complement.
GTTGAAAATTTGGTTTTGATATCGCAAAGCGCCTCGCCTTTAAGGCGGCTTATTAATTGAAAGTTTTTATACCGGGTATTTAAAAAATAGCTGTGAAGGCCACTAGGAAATGTGTCAATTGGAGTAAGTGTAGCCTTAGCTTTTATTTGCTGCATAAAAAGGTAATGCAGGATGAAGTACCGGTTACATTTATGGATACACGTTAGTGAAGAAGATTTTGCTCCTTTTGCTTTTGGTAGTTGTTGATCTTTTTGGCTTGAACCCAATTTATAAGTATTACCATTAACAATACGAAATACCGGTTGAGTTTTTAAGAAGAGGCTGGTTTTTACCAGTGCTTTGGAAAAAGCAGAAGATAATGAAGGGCGCAGGTCTCAACTTACCGCATTAGAGGCCGTAGGAGCCCAAGCACGAATAAGAGAGCCCACGCCCTAAAGCGTGAGCTATTCAACTTATCGTCTTGTGCTTTTCGAAATTCCTAC
>JAGWRO010000092.1 GCA_028876495.1 Bacteroidota bacterium | reverse complement strand
GTGACCTTCGAAATTTGAATTAACTTTATTCATGACTGTTGAGGTTTTGATAATGATAATTAAAAGTTACTGTAGCAAATTTATTTGACTACTTTCTTAACTGCCTCAACAGTTACTTTTTAGGTTACATGGAGACTTTGCACTATATGCGATGTTTTTATTTTTTATATTTGATCAAATAATTGCTTTGAAAAAAATTTTCCTGTCAGGCTTCTTTTATTTTCTCTTATCTGTAACCTTTGCCCAATCAAAATATTTTCAACAGCAGGTAAATTATTCAATTGATGTAACCTTAAATGACATAGAAAACACACTGGATGGTTTTGAAATTATCAATTATACCAATAATTCTCCGGACACACTTCATTACATTTGGTTTCATCTGTGGCCCAATGCTTATAAAAATGACAGGACGGCATTTAGTGAACAATTGCTTCAATTAGGAAGAACTGATTTTTATTTTAGCGATGAAGCTAAACGTGGATATATCAATCGATTGGATTTTAAAGTAAATGGCACAACCGCTAATCTTGAAGACGACTCGTTGTATATTGATGTCGCAAAACTAATTTTGCCTGCGCCACTCCTATCCGGAGAAACTATTAAAATCTCTACGCCTTTTCATGAAAAAATACCTTTTAACTTTTCCCGGGGAGGTCATGTAGATCACTCATATCAAATTACGCAGTGGTATCCGAAACCTGCAGTATACGACACTAAAGGATGGCATCCAATGCCTTACCTCGACCAGGGAGAATTTTATAGTGAATTTGGAAATTACGAGGTTCACATCACTGTTCCCAAAAATTATATTGTAGCTGCCACCGGTGAATTACAGAATAAAGACGAGGAGACTAGGCTAAAGGAAAAAGCAACCGGCAATCAGCAATCGGCTATCAGCAATAGGCAACTGATAAATGGCAAAGAAGATGATTTACATAAAGGGAAGAAAAAAGTAAAAAAGAAATATCAACCTTCACATAAAAAGATAAAACCAATTAATAAAAAATCCATATCAAACCTGCTCCCTGATACCTCAAAGCTCATACCTGAAAAAACAAAAACCCTGATTTATAAACAAAAAGATATTCATGATTTTGCGTGGTTTGCAGATAAGAACTTCACCGTCAGAAATGATACCCTGCAGTTGGCTTCTGGGAAAATAATAAATGCCTGGTCATTTTTTCTTCCAGCCGATTCAGTAATCTGGAGAAATAGTATTGAGTTCATTAAAGACGCAATCAAAACAAGAAGCAAATGGCTGGGTGAATATCCTTATAATACGGTTACTGCTGTTGAAGCGAAAATGGGTTTCTCAGGTGGCATGGAATACCCAACAATCACAAGTATTTCTCCAATGCCTGACCAGCAATCATTGGACATGACGATTGAACACGAAGTAGGTCACAACTGGGTTTACGGCATTTTAGCCACCAACGAAAGAGACCATCCATGGATGGACGAAGGAATGAATACGTATTTTGACAATCGCTATAAAAAATTAAAATATCCAAAAATTGAACAAAAAGAAGATTTTTTGGAGAAAAGAATTCCTGCAGACGATGAAGATATTGAATACAGAACCCAGCTTGCTGCAAAAAAAGACCAACCGATTGAAACGCCGTCACAGGATTTTTCCGAAACAAATTATGATGTGATCGCTTATTACAAAACCGGTTTATGGATGAAAAAGCTGGAGGATTTTGTGGGTAAAAATGTATTTGACAGTTGCCTTCATCAATATTATAACCTTTGGAAATTCAAACATCCTTATCCTGAAGATTTTGAAAAAGTAGTAGAAAATTTGAGCGGCAAAAATATGAATACAATTTTTTCGCTACTGAATAAAAAAGGTCGATTGGAACCGCCGCCAAAAAAAGAATTTAAAGTTGCTTCATTCTTCAATTTTAAGAATACTGATAAATACAATTATCTTTTTCTTTCGCCTGCCGCAGGTTATAATTTTTACGACAAATTAATGCTGGGAGCTCTGGTTCATAATTACACCTTACCAGAACCAAAATTTCATTTTTTTGTTGCTCCACTGTATGCTACGGGCAGTAAAACGTTAAATGGAATTGCAAGAGCCGGCTATGATATTATGAGTTATGGTTGGATAAGAAAAGCTGAAATCTCTTTAAGCGCAGAAAAATTTTCAATGGATGAATTTACTGATTCAACCGGCGCAAAAAATTATTTGGATTTTTCTAAAATCGTTCCGTCTGTAAAGTTCATTTTCAAAAACAAGAAGGCGACAAGTACGATAAAAAAATGGGTTCAATGGAAAACTTATTTTATTCGGGAAACTGCTTTATCATTTCAAAGAGACACACTGCTGCAAAAGGATATTATCACCTACCCTAAAATTAACAGGTATCTAAATCAATTAAATTTTACTATAGAAGATAATCGCGCACTTTATCCTTATTCTTCAAATGTTGTTTTACAGCAGGCAAACAATTTTTTAAGATTTTCATTCGAAGGAAAATATTTTTTCAACTACCCAAAAGGTGGGGGAATGAATGCGCGTTTATTTGCCGGAAAATTTGTGTACTTAAGTGCCCGGACAATTTATAAGCAATTCGCTACAGATCGCTATCACCTCAATCTAACAGGAGCAAATGGTTATGAAGATTATACTTACAGTAATTATTTTGTTGGAAGAAATGAATTTGAAGGTGCTCCTTCACAGCAAATAATGATTCGTGATGGCGGCTTCAAAGTACGGTCAGACCTGCTATCCAGTAAAATAGGGAAAACAGATAACTGGCTTGCTGCTCTTAATTTAACTTCTGATTTTCCAAAACAAATGAATCCATTCCAGGTTTTTAATGCTGCAAATCCACTTAAAATATTTTTTGATGTAGGTACGTATGCAGAAGCGTGGAAAAAAGATGCTGTTACCGGAAAATTTCTTTATGATGCCGGTCTGCAGATCTGCTTATATAAAAATCTTGTCAACGTTTATATCCCTGTTCTTTACAGTAAAATTTATAGTGATTATTATAAGTCAACATTAGGAAACAAAAGATTCTGGAAAACGATTTCATTCAGTATTGACATTCAAAATTTCCGTTTGGATAAATTTATAAATTTACCGGATCTTTAGTTTCTTTCATTTGAAGAATAAATTATTTCTTTTGAAATGTAGCATAAAAATTTTCGAGCAACTTATACCCATCCAATGAAAATTTTTATGTGCAATTCCATGTGGCAAATAAAAAACAATAAAGAATATACACATGAACATTTCTTATCTGCCGCAGGCTAATATTGATAAATCAAAATGGGACCGCTGTATTGATACTGCAGAGAATGGATTAATCTATGGCTATTCATTTTACCTGGATGCATTGTGTGAAAATTGGGATGCACTCATAGTGAATGATTACGAAACGGTAATGCCATTAACCTGGAAAAAAAAATACACGATCTATTATTTGTATCAACCTTTTTTTACCGCATCTCTTGGCATCTTTGGAAATGATATTACTGCAGAAATTGTAAAATCTTTTTTAGAAAATATTCCTGCAAAATTTAAGTACTGGGATTTTTATCTTAACCGGAATAATTGGTTTTCAATTCCCGGTTTTCCAATGTATGAAAGAAGTAATTATATTCTTCCGCTTTCAGAAAATTATGAAATTTTAAGAAGTAAATATGCAACCAGTCATATAAGAAACATTAAAAGATCCATTCAATACGGAAACGTTGTAAAAAAGAATATTCCGGTTAGAGATGTTATTCAACTTTCAAAAGAACAGTCAAAGAATTTTTCAACAATTGAGGAAAGAATTTATTCAGATTTTACCAATTTATTCGAATTTCTTAAAGAAAAAAATCAAGCATCTACTTATGGGGTTTATTCTCCACAAAACAAGCTGGTAGCCTCATGCGTTTATTTTTTTTCTCACAACAGGGCTTATTATATTTTGGTCGGAAATCATCCGGACGGAAAAACTTCCGGGGCTTCACATTTAATGATAGATGCGTTTATTAGAGAACATGCCGGTGAAAACCTGGTACTTGATTTTGAAGGAAGCAACATTCCAAGCCTTGCTTTTTTTTATAAAAGTTTTGGTTCATTATTAGAAAAATATCCCGGGATAAAAATGAATAGACTTTTTGTAATTGCTAAATTATTCAAGCAATAAAATCTTTGCCAGTTCAAGGTCACGTGGTGTGGTGATTTTTATATTATTCTTTTCCCCTTCCACTAAGTTTATTTTTAACCCGAAAGCTTCGACCACCGATGCTTCATCTGTAAAAAAGTCTTTATAATCAATTGCAAAAGCAGGCAAAAGAATCTCGCTATGAAAAGTTTGCGGAGTTTGCACCAGTTTTACCTTATCTCTATCAACAATTTTATTTCCGTTTTTTGTAATCATTCTTACGCTATCAGCCGAATCAATAACCGGAACTGCAGTACCAAATTCAAGAGCAGAATTATAGCATTTTTTAATCAAATCTTTGGTGACAAAGCACCTTACGCCATCATGAACAAATATGATCGCTTCATTATTGATTAAAGAAAGTCCTTTTTGAACAGAATGAAAACGTGTTCTTCCACCAGCAGTAATTTTAAATTTTGATGAATCAAAATAGCCATCAATTATTTCTTGTCCTTTTGCAATGTGCTCTTCAGGTAAAACCAAAATGATTTCAATATCTTCATAAGCATCTAAAAAAGCTTTGATACTGTAATATAAAACCGGTTTATTTTTTAAAATTAAAAACTGTTTGGGGATATCACTATTCATTCTTGAGCCATTCCCTGCAGCAACTATCAATGCAATTTTCTTCATACCTCTTTTTATAATTTGATCAGTATCTTTCAGCAAAATTAAAACTTTAAAAAATCACAACGGAACTGGATAAAATAAAAGGTAAAAGGAGGAGAATGATTTTATTCAATAATTAATTTTTTACATTCTTCAAGAAGCTTGTCTTTCTGAATAGCTACAGTTCCGACCTCTTCGCAAACAATACCGCCTGCGATATTAGAAATTTTTGCAGCAAGGTCAATATTTTTGGTTGATGCATAAACTAATGAGGCGACTGCAATAACGGTATCACCCGCACCGCTCACATCTGCAATACTTCTCCTGTGCGAGGGAACAATATTTTTAAAATTATTTTCCTGGTAAAAAATTCCCTTTTCAGAAAGGGTAATTAAGGAAATCCTATGGCCTAACTTTTCCTTCAACTGCGAATGGATTTCAGAAAGCAATTCTTCAGAAACATCCTCAGGCAATAAATTCAATCCTGCAAAAACTTCTGCCAGGTTTGGTTTGAACAGCGTCGCATTCTGGTAGCTAAAGAAATTCTTTCTTTTGGGATCTACGGCTGTTGTTACATTATTTTCATTGCAAAAAGAAATTGTATTAGTAATTATATTCTTTGTAAGAATTCCTTTATTGTAATCTTCAAAAATAATAATGTCAGGTTTTTCTGTGGAGATATATTTTTCAATTTGATTTTGTAATTTCTCCTCATCAACATCGTCAATATCATGAACTACTTCGGCGTCAAGACGCATCATATGCTGATTTCGACTAATAATCCTGATTTTATTAGTAGTAATTCTTTTTTTACTTTCAAGAATAAAACGGGTATCAATATTATTTTCCTGCAACAATTGCTTTAACTGAACACCATCTTCATCATCGCCTAAAATTGAAAGCACTGCAACAGAAGCGCCCAATGCCTGAACATTTAATGCCACATTCCCTGCTCCTCCAATTCTTTTTTCTCTTTTACTAACTGCCACTACAGGAACGGGAGCTTCGGGAGAAATTCTTTCTACATTTCCCCACCAATAAGTATCTAACATCAGGTCGCCAATAACAGCAACTTTCATTTTTGAAAAGCCAACAAATAATTTTTCAATATCAACACTCATTCAATTCTAATTTGTTTTTTCTGATTATGTACGGTAATATAATAAACAGGTATGCCTGCCAAAACAATGCCTAATCCCCACAAAGTGTAAAGTGGTTTAAAGATGATAAGAAAAACACAAAACACCAATCCTAAAAGGATATATAAACCTGGCAGAAAAGGATAACCAAAAGCTTTGTAAGGCCGGTCAATATTTGGTTTCCTCTTGCGCAGGACAAAAATCCCGATTATGGTAAGTACATAAAAAATTACAACTACAAAAGCGATCATATCCAACAAATCATTATAACCGCCGCTTAAACACAAAATGGAAGCCACTGTAGCCTGCGCCCAAAGTGCCCATTCAGGAACCGCTTTCTTATTTAGTATTCCCGCTTTCTTAAAGAACAAACCATCGTTGGCCATGGTGTAATAAACCCTTGCACCCGCCAGTATCAATCCGTTATTGCAGCCAAAAGTTGAAACCATGATCATAACAGCAATGATGACAGCACCCGCGTTTCCAAAAATTGCATTGGACGCGGCAACAGCAACTCTGTCGCCACCCGGAAAAGCAATCTGGTCTAAGGAAAGTGCATTTAAATACATCAGGTTGGTGGTGATGTAAATAATTGAAACGATCATGGTTCCTAAAAAAAGACTAAGGCCAATATTTCTCTTTGGATTTTTTATTTCTCCGGCAATAAAGGTGACGTTATTCCATGCATCACTACTAAAAAGAGAACCAACCATTGCTGCTGCAACGGCACCAATTAAAACAGTTCCACTGATGGGAAACCAATTACCATGCTTTATAAATTGCCCGGCTGATTTTTCCAATTGAACAGCATGAAACCCTGTTTGCCAGTTCTCTTGCCAAAAACTATGTTTGACCAAAAGAAAGCCAAGAATGATTAATCCGAAGAGAGATAAAAGTTTTACCGAAGTAAAAGAGGTTTGAATAATTTTTCCGCCATTTATTCCCCGGGTATTTGTATACGTAAGAAAGACAATCATCGCTATGGCTAAAACCTGGGCTTCTGAAATATGAAAATTACCGATGGAAAAAAGAAAAACATTTTCTCCAACTTCGGGTATAAGATATGCAGTAAAACGGCTAAAAGCCACGCCAACTGCAGCAATTGTTGCAGTCTGAATTACAGTGAAAGAGCTCCATCCATATAAAAACCCACTCAACGGATTAAAGGCTTCTTTTAAATAAACGTACTGCCCTCCCGCTTTCGGAAACATTCCACTCATTTCTCCATAACTTACTGCTGCCATTACAGTCATCAAACCACTGATAAGCCAGACAACAATAAGCCAACCAGCGCTACCTACATTTCTTACAATATCGGTGCTTACAATAAAAATACCTGAGCCTATCATTGAACCTGCTACAATCATTGTAGCATCTATAAGGCGAAGGCTAGGTTTAAAAGCAGTTGAATGTTGATCCATAAAAAACCCGTTTTAATAAACGGGATTGAAGATAATTATTTATTTGAGATTGAACCGATGAATCATTTTTTATTTGAAGAATCCAATTCGTTTAAACCTGCAATTACATCTGGTGTAATATTAAGTGTGGAATCTTTATAAAACATAAAACCGGGTTCGTAAGAAAATATGTAAGAGTACTTTCCATCTTTATTATAATCTTTCAAAAAACTCTGGATGCGCATTAATATATCTTCCTTCATTTTTGAATTATCGTTGTAAAGCTCATTGTCAATACTTTGTTTACGGGCCTGTAGATCTTGTTGCATTTTATTGATTTCCTGCATGGCTGCTTCCTGCTCTTTCTGGTTCATGGTGGCTGCTTTTTGTTGCAACTGCATGGCACGATTCTGATATTTTTTTTGAAGAGCCGTTATTTGATCATTTGCAGAAGCCTGCTTACGTTCAAAATCTTCTTTTAATTTTTTGTAATAACCATAACTGTTTTGAAGAGAATCGAGATCAATATAAGCAACTTTGGATTTTCCCTCCGGGTTATCTGCAGAATTAGTTCTTACTTCTTGTATAGTATGATTCTTCTCCTTATGAAAGTGTAAGTAATAAAGGTAGCCTACGAGAACCAGCAAAACAATATTAATGCCGAGTAGAATATTTTTCATGCTTTTCTATTTTGGGTGGCAAGATAAAAAAAACGAATGCGTTTGATAAATAAAGCGGTTTGATTTAGGAAACGATTAACAGCACAATGTTTTGGAAGTCAGCTCCGGTAAACGAACAAATTTCAAATATTTTTATTTTCTCTTCTGCTTCCTGCGTAAAGATCATATTCCATCAAACGGCAATCAATTTTACCGTTGTAAAATTCTATTTTACGTTTTGGTTTAAGACCAATTTTCTTTGCAAGATTGAAATTCCCGGTAAAAACATAACCGGTATAACCTTTACATTTTTGTTTCATGAAATCCCCGATTTCAGCATAGATTTGTTCAAGTTCAATTTCATCACCAAGCCGTTCTCCATATTCAGGGTTAAAAAATACAATTCCTCCCGCATTTTCAGGAACAAAGGTTTCTTTGAAATCGCATACATCGAATGCAATCAAATCAGCAACACCAGCTGCTACTGCATTTATTTTAGAAATATTAATAGCATCTTCGCTAATATCTGTCGCAATTACTTTTAAGCCCGGAACTGCTTTTATCTGGTCACTTAGCGTTTGTTTTTCTTTTTCAAAAAATTCATCTCTAAACCCTAAAATATGCATAAACCCATAATTATCACGAAATAAACCAGGTCGTCTATTAGTAGCAATCATTGCAGCTTCTATTGCTAACGTAGATGAGCCACACATAGGGTTAATGAAAGGAGACATTATATCCCAATTTGAGGCCAGCAATGTGGCAGCAGCTAGAGATTCGAGCATGGGCGCTTTGCCTGGAATCCTTCTATAGCCATGCTTTGAAAGCGTTTCGCCTGAAGTATCAATAAAAATTTGGGCATTATCATTTTTCCAAAACAAATTAATAACCGTTTTGTCCAACTCCGGACCTGAATCAGGTCGTTCATTAAATTTATCGCGAAACCGGTCAACAATCGCATCTTTCACTTTTACATTGGCAAATAAAGGATTGTTGATGGTTTTATTATCGACATTGCTGGTAATTGAAAAATATCCATTCGTTGGTATAATAGATTCCCATTGGATCAGTGAAATCTGTTCATATAATTCATTGGCATCTTTACATACAAAAGATTTTAAAGAATATAGAACCTGGCTTGCACAACGAAGATTTAAATTCAAGCGAATACAATCTTGCAAGGTTCCGCTCAGTTCAATTCCTGTTGCGAATATTCTTTTTATTTTATATCCCAAGCCCGCAATATCCTTTTCGAGAAAAGGGGCAATTCTTTTACTACAGGTAACAATAATAGTACTTGGTTGTTTGAATGATTGCATGGTTTTGCAAACATAAACTCAATCCTTTTAAATAAAAGAGCAACTTTTTAAGTTAACTGATGGATGCCAATCTGAATTTTGAAATAGCATGCTGAGTATTTTTCAGAAATGAATGAGTTAAAGATTTTATTTTAGGCAAATGAATCACCCTTGCTGACTCAGAAATTATATGTAATTCATTCATCAATTTGTTTACAGCAAGATCATCATATACATGCGCAATATTACATGCCTTATAAAAGTTGGTATGCATGCCCATTCCATCCAAAACTATTGGACAATTTTCGTATTCAGGAAAAGCTGAAAACTTTTTTACAAAATAAAAAGTCTTTCCATTGATTTCCTTTGTGTAAGCTTTGTAAATATTTTCCATAAATTCCTGTTTTGAGGTTAAACAATGCGACCTGAAAGAATTATTGTAACAGACAAATAAAATTTGTTACAATAAAATTTGTTGCCACTTAATTAAACTAGTCGGTCACAGGAATGAATAAAGAAGCTTTTTACAGGAAATGAGGAATTATTATATGAATTTCAATTTAAATCATCTATCAACTTTCGCTCCAACTGCTGAAAAATTCAACAAATTAGTTTTAAAAAGCTCTAAAATAAAATAAAGGAATTTCGTAGGTTGAATCAGATTATAAAGAACAGTACAGAAAAATACTAAGAAATTTTGATATCTGTTCCACGAAGTAAGTGGCAATAAAAGTATATCGCTTGCGCCTTTAAAGCAAGCTTTTTTCTTATTATTTATGCACATTCCAATAAATTGCTGATAATTGCGTTGATTATTAATAAATTATTCAAAATAATATTGTTGTTAAAACTATAAAAGAAATTTCGGCAAGGAAATTGAGTAGAAATTGTCGCACAAAATCCGAATTTATTAATAACCAATATTTTGTATTAAGGAAGAAGATTTAGAAACTAAGTTATAACTATTGAAAAAAATTCTTTTGTTCAAAAATTTGGAGATACAATTTTAAACATTTAGGTTTGTGATCAGATTCCCTAATTGTTTGAACCACAGATTAAGGAATATTGCACCTCATTACCCTGATCCCATTCCTAATAAAGATCTCCAATAGAAAGTTAACTATAATTTTATCTGTATTATTTAACTGTATTAGAATTTTATTATACAGAATTTAAAAATGTTTTATGGCCAGATTTTTATTACCTCTTGTAGTAGCTTTTTGTTTAGCTTTCCTACTTTCTTCATGTGCAAACACAAAGAAAATAGTGTATTTTAATAATGTAAAAGATGCTACTTTTCCTGCTACAGCTGTAGAAAGGCAAAATACTATTGAGCCTAATGACATTTTAAATATAACCATTAGTAGTCTTAACGCTGAAGCCTCTGCTCCCTTTAATTTACAAAATAATAATATTAGCAGGGCCACAACTGTAACCGGTAGCAATACCGAATCCGGGGGTTATCTGGTAAATGCAGATGGAACAATTGATATGCCCATTCTTGGTGCTGTAAAAGCAGCAGGGTTAACCAAAGAACAATTAAAAGATAATATAACTAATCTTATTCTTACAAAAAAGTTGCTAATAGACCCAATTGTAGATATAAGATTTTTAAATTATGAAGTAACGGTATTAGGCGAAGTTGCAAAGCCAACTGTAATTACAGTCCCCAGTGAAAAAATATCAATGCTAAAAGCGATAGGACTGGCAGGGGATTTAACAATCTATGGTAAAAGAAATAATGTTTTATTAATAAGGGAAGAAAATGGTAAAAAAATTACCAGGCATATAGATTTAACTTCAAGTGATTTCTTCAATTCTCCTTATTATTATTTACAGCCAAACGATGTGATTTATGTACAACCCAATTCAACAAGGGCTGCACAGGCAAGTAGATCTCAACAGTATTTACCAATTTTATTTAGCGTACTGTCGGTAGTTGCCATTGTTTTAGACAGGATAGTAAGGGTACCTTAATTTAATTATTTTAAGTATCAGAAAAATGCAATTAAGAAGAAATAGTATAATGGAAGAAAAGGACGATAATTTGATGCGGCAATTCGCATCAAAATATGTTCCTTACTGGCCTTTGTTCCTTTTGGCAATAGCTATTGCTATAGGAATTGCATATGCTTATATTCGTTATGCTACTCCAATCTATGAGGCAACAGCTACGGTAATAATTAAAGATGAAAAAAAGGGCAATGAAGAATCAAAATTAGTAGAATCACTTGATCAGATATCATCAAAAAAAATTGTTGAAAATGAAATAGAAATTATTCAGTCAAGAAAATTGATGGAAGATGTAGTGAGAGCCCTTGGCCTTTATGCCCCGATTTACGAAAAAGGGGATGTTCATGATGTCTTGGCATACACTAAATCACCTGTATCAATAGTTGCATTATTTCCTGATTCACTGCAGTATTTCAAAAGAATTGATCTCAATTATAATAAAAATAGCCAGCAGGTTATTCTTAATCACAAATACAATTTTCCACTTGATAGTTTTGTGACCACCCCTTTTGGGAGATTAAAATTTGTCCCGAATAAATATTTCATTTCAGATACCATCAATAAACAGCTTTATTTTTCACTTAACCAGCCGAAAGACTTAGTACCGGTTTTTTTATCCGGGCTTAAGGCAGAGGCAGCCAGTAAATTATCTTCAATTGTAGACCTTAGTTATAGAGATCCGGATCCGGTAAGAGCTGAAAATATCCTAAATCAATTAATAGAATCTTACCAGGAGTCTGCCAATGAAGAAAAGGATGCTTTAGCAAAAAATACTCTTGCATTTGTGAACAACAGGCTTGCCCTCGTATCTCATGATCTTGATTCTATAGAAAAAAAAGTTCAACAATTTAAATCAGGCAATCAGGCGGTTGATATAAGCGCACAAGGGCAATTGTATTTACAAAATGTTAGTGTTAACGATCAAAAACTTGGAGATGTAAATACACAAATTGCAGTTTTGGATAAAGTGCAAGATTTTGTCAAGTCTAATAGTGATAGTAAAGGAGGAATCGTTCCTTCAACTTTAGGCATAAGCGATCCGCAGCTTAGTCAATTAATTGATAAATTATACAACTCAGAACTTGAATACGATAATTTAAAGAAAACAGTGGGTGAAAATAATCCCAGTCTGGTTGCAATAAAGGATAGAATTAATAAGATCAAACCAAGTATTTTAAGTAATATCAATAGTCAACGACAAAGCCTTATTGCCACACGAGACAACATTACTACCACAAATAATACATACAATTCCGTTTTACAGTCTGTTCCCCAAAAAGAAAGGGAATTGCTTGATATTAGTAGGGAACAACAAATAAAAAGTAATCTTTATTCCTTTCTTCTTCAAAAGAAAGAAGAAAGTGAAATCGCATACGCTTCTTCAGTATCAAACAGTAGAGTAGTTGATTATGCACAGGCTAGTCCAGATCCAGTAAGTCCTAGAAAATTATTGATTTATGCTTTATCTATTGTAGTCTTTATTGGCGTATGTGGAACCTTTATTTTTATTAAAGAATTTTTAACAGGTAAGGTACTTTACAGACATGAAATAGAATCACTAACTTCCATTCCTATCATAGGAGAAATTGCTTTTGATAAATCAAAAGATAAAATTGTAATTGAAAAAGGAACAAGAAGTTTTGTAGCGGAAGAATTTAGAAAATTAAGGATATCACTGTCTTTTCTTGGTATTGATTCTTCGCACAAAAAAATCCTCATTACTTCAAGCATTTCAGGAGAAGGTAAAAGTTTTATTTCCGCCAATTTGGCTGTCAGTCTTTCTTTAACAGGAAAAAAAGTAGTCCTGGTAGACATGGATCTGAACAATCCAACCTTGGATAAAATATTATCTATAAACCGGGAAGAAGGTGTTACAGAATTTTTGGAGGGCGATAAAGATCCTGAAGAAATCATTAAGCATGTCGGAGAGTATGAAAATTTATTTTTCATTTCAGCAGGCGCTGATCTACCTGAAAACCCTTCAGAACTATTGTCAAATGGTAAGGTTAATGAACTGCTTAATTATCTGGAAAATATTTTTGATTATGTGCTTATAGACACTTCGCCAATGGTACTGGTTACTGATGGATATTTGTTAACTGGTTTATGTGATGCTACTTTGTATGTAATCAGGCATCATTACACACCAAAAATGCTTATCAAAAGAATTGATGAAAATATCCACATTAATCCTATAAATAATCCTGCCATTATTTTCAACGGTGTAAAAATGCGAGGCTTTTTCAAAAACAATTACGGTTACGGCTATGATTATGTTTATGGAAATAAAGATCGCAAAAGAGTGGAAAAGAAGCCAATAGTAAAATATTAAATCTAAATCAATGAAAAATTTTAATTCTCAATACGTTAAGATGTAACTGAGAGCGGCGAAGCCATGTTCTTCTTATAGTATTTTCCTAGTATCAATCCTTTGAACAGCTGCAAATTTAAATTCTAAAAAAAAAATATGCAGAAGAATTGGTATATACTTTACACGAAACCCAAATGGGAAAAGAAAGTGACGTCAACACTTAAAAAAAGAAAAATTGACGTTTTTTTGCCGGTAAATTGTAAACAAATAACTTCCCTCAGAGGAGTTAAGACACTTGAGGAGCCGTTGTTTCGCTTTTATGTTTTTGCAAATGTTACTCCGGAAGAGATTTCAAAAATAAGATCCGTTGACGGAGTAATCAACCTAGTATATTGGAAAGGCGAACCCGCAAAAATTGACGATGACGAAATTGAAATGATGAAAGAATTTGTTTTCAACCATCATGAAATAACTTTAGAAAAAACCAAAGTGGATACGAAAGCTTTTGCAAGAGTCTTTGACGGCAGCCAGTATTCTATTTCAGGGAATGTTTTGAGGATTAAAAACACGTTGGCAAAAGTAACCCTGCCGTCATTAGGTTTTACACTTGCAGCAAAAGTTGGAACAATAACTCCATTACCTCAGGAAATTTCATTTGGAGAAAAAGATTTGTTGTTACAATGATAGCCTATATTAAGCAATAATAAATATATACATTTTGTTTAACCCCAAAAAACTCGATTGAAGTTGATAAAACTGAAATTTAAATTACTCTCTCAAAGGAATGATTACCGCTTACCTTTTTTCGAGAACCACAATTTCCTCCAATTCGTGCCTCAATTAATCATTCCAAAATCATAGCTTTGAATTATGAAATCAGCATTAATAACCGGTATAACCGGGCAAGACGGGGCATACCTCGCCGAATTACTTTTATCTAAAGGGTATCTTGTACATGGAGTAAAAAGAAGATCTTCTCTTATTAACACTTACAGGATTGATCACTTATATGTTGATCCGCATGAAAATAATGCAAATTTTAAATTGCACTACGGAGATATGACGGATAGTACCAACCTGATTCGTATAGTTCAGGAAACGCAACCGGATGAAATTTATAACCTGGCTGCAATGAGCCATGTTAAGGTAAGCTTTGATAATCCTGAATATACAGCTAATGCAGACGGAATAGGAACACTGCGTCTTCTGGAGGCTATACGCATATTAAAACTTGAAGATAAAACGCGGATCTACCAAGCATCTACTTCAGAATTGTATGGTTTGGTACAGGAAGTACCCCAAAAAGAAACAACGCCATTTTATCCACGAAGTCCTTATGGTGTAGCTAAATTGTATGCTTATTGGATAATGGTAAACTATAGGGAGGCATACAATATGTTTGCGTGCAACGGAATACTTTTCAATCATGAAAGTCCGTTAAGAGGCGAGACTTTTGTTACAAGAAAAATAACAAGAGCCGTAGCAGCTATTGCCGAAGGATTACAGGATTGCTTGTTTCTCGGTAATTTAAATGCTCAAAGAGATTGGGGACATGCAAAAGATTATGTAGATGCGATGTGGAGAATTTTGCAACAAGACCAACCTGAAGATTTTGTAATTGCAACAGGAGTAACAACGACGGTAAGAGACTTTACTAAAATGGCATTTGAAGAAGCAGGAATAGAAATTACATTTAAAGAATCAGGATCGGAAGAAAAAGGAATTATAAAATCTTGCAGCAATTTAAAATACCAATTACCCGTTGGAAAAGAAGTGGTTGCTATTGATCCCAATTATTTCCGCCCTACCGAAGTTGATCTTTTAATAGGAGATGCTTCTAAGGCTAAAGAAAAATTAGGATGGTCGCCAAAATATACGCTCAAAGAAATGATTAAAGAAATGGTAGCGAGTGATTTAGAAACTTACAAGATGAGCCTGGAAAGAAAGTTTTTTATGTAATTCTAATCTTTGAATAATTAAATAACTTACAAAAGACAACAGAAAATTTTGGGAATTACCTCGTTAAAAATGACATTAAAAGAAAAAGCCGCATCAGCCTTTTCTTATGCAAATAGTATAATTAACAAAGGTCAGGAGCGCAGCGTTAAAGCTAAAAAAAATATAGTAGCAACCTTTTTTATAAAGGGCTTAAGCATCGCTATTAGCATTATCCTGGTGCCTATGGCCATAAATTATGTAAGTGTATCACAATATGGTGTTTGGCTGACTTTGAATTCAATTGTGGTCTGGTTTAGCTTTTTCGATATTGGATTAACCCGAGGTTTAAGAAATAAATTAGCTGAAGCTATAGCAAATGGAGATGATGAATTGGCAAGTATTTATGTAAGTTCAACCTATGCAATACTTACGATTATCTGTGCTGCTATTTGGATAATATTTCTTATAGTTAACCCATTCCTCAATTGGTCTCATATTCTGAATCTTTCTTCAACTATGAGATCAGAAGTTTCCATCCTGGCTGTTATTGTTTTTACCTATTTTTGTCTCCAATTTGTATTAAGGATTATTGCAACTATCTTAACTGCCGATCAACAACCATCCATCTCTCCCTTATTATCTCTTTTTGGACAGATTTTATCTTTAATTTTTATTTTAATATTAATAAAGACAACTAGCGGTTCGCTTATTCTATTAGGCTCCGTCTTTTGCATTTCCCCAATTGTAGTATACATAGGGGCAACCGCTTTTTTCTTTAAGGGTTCATACCGAAAATATCGGCCTCAATTTTCAAAAATAAAATTTTCGCATGGCAAAGAACTGTTGAGCCTGGGAGTTATATTTTTTATTATACAAGTCGCCGGGATTGTACAATATGAAACTGCAAATCTTATCATAGCACGAAATTTTGGTACTAGCGAAGTAACAGCTTATAATATTGTTTATAAATATTTTGGAATGCTTGATATGGTATTTGTAATATTTTTAGCTCCATTTTGGTCAGCATCTACAGAAGCATTTGTAAAAAATGATATTGCATGGATTAAAAAAGGCATTAAAAAATATAATCAATTAAATATTCTCCTGTTTTTCATAGGCGGTATAATGTTAATTTTCTCACATTCAATATATGACCTGTGGTTGGGAAAGGGGAAAGTAAATATAAGTTTTTATCTTTCGCTCTGGGGATTTTTATATTTTATGATGACTACGTTTGTGGCTACTTATGTAGCATTTTTAAACGGAATAAATGCACTAAGGATTCAATTTATCGCTTGTATTATAAGCCCTTTTGTTTACATTGGTGTTGCACTTCTTTTAATTAAATATTATCACATGGGTGCCTTTTCCCTTTTTATTGCATCAATAGTTTGCAATTTTAATGGACTTATTCTTGCCCCACTTCAATATCATATGGTAGTAAACAAACAAAAAAAGGGAATTTGGATTCGATAAGCAGATGAAAATTTTATACGATTCTCAAATGTTTTTAATCCAGAAATACGGTGGCATCACCAAATATTTTTGCGAATTAATTAAGAACCTTCCTGAAAATATTGATTATAAATTGCCTGTTCTTTTTTCAGAAAATCAGCATTTGAAAGATGATTTTTCTTTTTTTAAAAAGCCATATATCTCTCTTCCTAAAAATGAATCAAGAATTAGGGGAAGATTGAAACAATTTTCTTATGATATTAATAAAAGATATTCTGAATACGTGATTAGGGCAGGCAATTATGACCTTTTTCACCCCACTTACTATGATACATACTTTTTGAAAAGCCTTAAAAAGCCCTACATCATTACCGTTCATGATTTGATTGAATTCAAATTTAAGGATCAGTATAAGTCATTTTCGCGTATGGATGAAATGGAGACAATAATTAAAAATGCCAATCGAATAATTTCTATTAGTGAGAACACAAAAAAAGATCTGGTAGAGATATTGAAAATTCCTCGTGAAAAAATTGATGTAGTTTACCATGGGTTTAATAAGGGGCAAAGAACCAATATGAGTAATAAACTTGGAAAGTATATTTTGTTTGTGGGAGTAAGAAGAGGTTATAAAAATTTTTCCCGTCTTGCCAAAGCATTCAGCGAATTGAGAAGAGAAGATAATGAGTTAAAACTTATCTGCACTGGACAACCTTTTATAAAGGAAGAACTGGAAGAACTAAAATCACTGGACATTTCAGAATGTACTTTTTTATTTGGAGTTAATGAACAGCAGTTAAATGAACTGTATGCCAATGCCTTAGTTTTTGTTTATCCAAGTTTATATGAAGGATTTGGCATGCCAATTTTAGAAGCGTTTTCAAATGAATGCCCCGTTTGTCTAAGTAATACCAGTTCTCTTCCCGAGGTGGCGGGTAATGCAGGTGAATATTTTGACCCGTGTGATACCGAATCAATAAAGCATGCCATTCAAAAAGTAATTGTAGATGAAAAATTGGCAAAAAAAATGAAAAAAGCCGGGATAAAAAGGTTGGAAAACTTTTCCTGGAAGAAATGTAGTGAGGAGACAGTAAATTCATACAAAAAAACACTTTCTTGAAAACGCTTGATACTCTGATAAAGGAGAATTCGAATTTAGAAGAAGTAGAGGATTTTTCACAAAAGAAATTAATTGCTCTTAATTTCTTCTTTCTTGGATTTATTGTCTACACTTTAAGCTATGTCATTAAGGGAAATCCGCATATTCCTGTAAAAATTGGAGAACTATTTCAATTCATTGGCATCCTTGTATTTATACCATCGGCTTCTTATCTGATTCGCTATAGAATCAAAAATAATTACCTGAAAGTTTTATTCAGCTTTTATTTAATTTGGTCGATAATTACAATATTTAGAGGTATTCATTTAAATTATGACAGTATTAAAGCCATGTTAGTGGATGCTAATTTCGGGATATTCATATATCTAGCGCCTCTTATTATTTTATTTCCCCAAAAATTCATATTTTATAAAAAGCTCTTCGACGTGATTATGGTTTTAGCCATATCCTTTCTTCTTTTTGATATATTATTTATTAAGCAACTACTTGACCGGTCATCAGCAACACAGGATGTAATCGAGTATCTTGCAAAATTTTTGAGCATTCCATGCGGCTACATCCTCATAACTTATAAATATCATCCAAGAAATAGAAAATTACTAGCATTTGGAGTGATGATCATTTCTCTCTTATTTGCTCTTTATAAGGCCAGAAGGGGATTATCATTAATTTGTGGATCCATATTGATATTCTCCTATT
This sequence comes from Bacteroidota bacterium, assembly GCA_028876495.1. Taxonomy (GTDB): domain Bacteria; phylum Bacteroidota; class Bacteroidia; order Chitinophagales; family Chitinophagaceae; genus Ginsengibacter. The sequence goes on along the minus strand of JAGWRO010000092.1, from coordinate 27,843 downwards.
TTTTATACCTGGTAAATACAAAAAGGGTTGTAATAACCATTTATTTGTCTGTTTTATTGGTATTGGGTGGCGCATATTATGAAAGCAGCATTTATAACATAAATAACAACAAACTTTTCAGTTTCATTGCAAAGAGAGGAGAAGAAGACACAAGAACACCTGTAGAATTATATTTTTACTCTGATTTTAAAACCAATGATTGGCTTATTGGAAGAGGTATCAATGGAGAGTATTATTGTCCTAATATCGATGAAGACCAACTAACGGATTACAGATCTTATATAGAAACCGGTTATCTGGAATTTATTTTGAAGGGAGGGATGATTTTTTTAGGCCTCTATTTATTAATGCTTATCCCTGCACTTTTTTTAGGGTTATTTTATTCGAAAAACATTCTTTCAAAAGCAGCTGCAATATGGATTATTGTATCTTTATTAGCTTTATACCCCTCCACAGTAAATACCTTTACCTTAAATTTTTTATTAGTTTGGATTTCAGCAGGCATTTGTTATTCTTCCGAATTAAGGAATCTTTCGGATAACCAAATAAAGACTTTTCTCGCATCTATAAATTGATAAAAACTATCTTTTACATTCTTGATTAAACTTCATTTAAATGATTCCAGGTATAAGTGTGGTTATTCCAACATATAACAGAGAAAAATTTATAGGGGAAGCAATTAGAAGTGTGCTTGAACAGGATTATGATGGAAAAATTGAAATAATAATTTCAGATGATGGGTCAATAGATAAAACCCTTGAAATTGCAGCCTCCTTTGGAAATAGTGTGGTTATTTTAAAAAAACCTAAAAATTGTCTTAATCAGGGAGTTGCCGGTACACGAAACAGAGGAATCAAGGCCTGCACACAAGAATATATTTCCTTTTTAGACTCTGATGACTTCTACTTGCCCGGTAATCTAAAAAAGTTAGCTAATAAATTAATTTCCAATAATAGTTTGGGGTTTGTTTTTTGTCGAATGTTAGAGGTTAAAGATCAAAATGGAGAAAATATTTTTAAACCCTGGACACATAAAAGTATTTACAAAAATGACATAAGAAACCCTGTTGTTTCAAGAATCAAAATAGTACATACTAACAGTTTCTTATTTCGCAAAACAGTCTTTGATGAAGTTGGTTACTTTAATGAATCTTATCCGAACGGTGAGGACGGCGATTTGTGGATGCGAATAAGTGAAATTTATGAAGGAACCTTCTCAGATCATTATGGTGCAGTCTATAGAAGTCATCATGAATCTGGTCAACTGACTAAAAATTCCAATACAGAAATAAAAAAATGTTTCATAAAAATATATAATGACGCTATTTCACGTTATTATAAACTTGAGCTAAAAGACAAATTGCGTTTATTTCAACTTAAACATTGGCTTCTTGTATATAACTACCGGGAAAAGAAGTTATATTATCATTGGCAATATTTATTACTGATAATCCAATATCCCCTTTCTTATATTCGTTTATTACCCATAAAAGTCAAAGAATATATGGAAAAACATAGTGGATGTCATTGGAATATCCTTGATTTTTATTCAAATAAAAGTCAAGTGAAACAATAAATACGTTTTCTTACTCTTAAAGAACATTGATGAAATCTAATAAAAAGATGAAGAATAACGCATTGGTTATCATTGGAGATTTGGGATATCCTTCAGGAAATGCACTTTCTAACAGGGCACATTTATATTCAAAGAGTTTAAAAGAAACCGATATTTCCCCTTTTATTATTAATACACATTCTCCTCATAAAACAAAACAAAACTTTAGATTTTTTGACAAATATGAAGGAATCCCATTCTATTATAGCCAAAAAACTGTTCAATATGAAAGAAAATTCTTGACCAGGAATTTAAAAAAAATCAAAGGAATATTTCATACTCTTTATATTATAAAGCGCTTAAGAAAAAATAACAGTATAACGGTACTCTATTACTCAATTCCATTTTTCTACGAATTTGTTTATTTCTTGTTTTTAAAATTCTACCGTATTCCGATTGCCAAGGAATGTAATGAAGCACCGTTATTTATTATAAAAGAAAAAAGGAATAAAAAACTTTATACTTTTATTCTAAAGCACATCGAATTAAGAATGTATGATCGAATAATTGTTATTTCAGATTTCTTAAATCAATATTATTCACGCTTTTTACACCAAAATAAAATTTTGCAAATCCCAATATTGGTTGACATGGATCGATTTAGGATTACATCCAAAAATTGTCAACTCCATAATGAAAAAATTATTACCTACATCGGTTCTATGGTTGCCAATAAAGATGGTTTAAATAACCTGATTGAGGCAATTTATTACGTTAAAAAACATATCACTAATTTCAAAATGCAACTTGTAGGAACTGCTAATGAAAATCAGTTACAAAAATTAAAAGATAAAGTTTCTTCTTTAAATCTAACGGATACGATCATATTTCTTGGTTTAAAAAAAAGTTCTGAAATACCTGAAATTCTTTCTGATTCAGATTTATTAGTTTTGGCACGACCGGATACCAATCAATCAAAAGCAGGATTCCCCACCAAATTAGGTGAATACCTGGCATCCAAAAAACCGGTAGTAATTACAGTTACAGGAGAAATTTCCAAATATTTGAAAGATAAAGAAAATGCTTACCTGGTTGCACCAGATCAAATTGAAAATTTTGCAAATAAAATTATATACGCTTTAAATGACGAAGATGCTTCCTTAATTGGCGCAAAAGGATACGAAGTAGCTAACAATAATTTTAATTATCATCTATTTGGAAAAAAATTAGGTGATTTTTTATTTCAATCAAATCATATAATTTGATTTTCATTTAGTAGTAACAAAGAAATACCAAATACATGTGCGGAATAACAGGTAAAATATATTTTGATAATTTTAATAAAATTGATCCCAATGAAATAAAGCGGATGGCAGATAGCATTTATCATAGGGGACCAGATGATGAAGGTTTTTATATTAATAATAATATAGGATTAGGGTTCCGGCGATTAAGCATTATAGACTTAAAAGCAGGCCATCAGCCTTTATCTAATGAAGACAGCAGCATCTGGATCGTTTTTAACGGAGAAATTTATAACTACCGGGAGTTACAGGAAAATTTAGTAAAGCAAGGACACATTTTCAGAACGAAGTCCGATACAGAAACAATTGTTCATTTATATGAACAATATGGAACAGAATGTTTACAATTTCTAAGAGGCATGTTTGCTTTCAGTATTTGGGATAATAATAAAAAGCAGCTTTTTTGTGCCAGGGACAGATTTGGTATTAAACCTTTTTACTACTACCAAGATGATAATAAATTTGTATTCGGTTCAGAAATAAAAGCAATCCTGAAATCCACGAATATTGACAATGCTTTATCTTATGATGCTTTGGATTCTTACTTTACTTATGGATATATTGCCGGTGATATATCAGTTTACAAGAGCATAAAAAAACTTCAACCGGCACATTACCTGCTTTTATCACTAAAAGAAAATCCATCTATAATTACAAAAAGATATTGGGATATCCAATTTAAACCGAATTTTTCAAAAACAGAAGAGCAATGGATTGATGAAATACATGGAACTCTATCTGAATCCATCAGATTACATATGATCTCAGATGTTCCTCTTGGTGCGTTTCTGAGCGGAGGAATTGATTCAAGTTCAGTGGTAGCGTTGATGGCAAAAAACTCCACGCGACCTATAAAAACATTTTCAATAGGCTTTAAGGAGCAAGCATTTAATGAATTAAAATATGCACGTGAGGTTGCTTTAAAATATGGAACTGAACATCATGAACAAATAGTAGAGCCTGAATCCATAAGTTTATTACCTAAATTAGTAAATGCTTATGATGAACCATTCGCGGATACGTCTGCTATACCTACTTATTACGTATCTAAATTGGCTCGCGAATTTGTAACTGTGGCGCTTTCAGGAGACGGAGGAGATGAATTATTTGCAGGTTATGATACCTATAGCAAATTAAATAAACTTCAATCTTCTCCTTTCCATTCAGGTAGTGCTGCTGTTAATAAAATGATCTGGGGAAATCTCTACAAAATAATTCCTCAATCCGTCTCCGGAAAGGGATTGACTTACCTGTTAGCTCATGATAAAAAGTATGTAGGATCATATGCTTCCTTTTGGACGAGAGATGAAAGAGGAAAACTTTTATTGAACCATCATCCTAAAATCGATTATACAATCGCTTCAGAAGACTATAAGATGAAATTACTAGAAGAAGGGAGCAAAAATGATTTCGTTTCTAATCTGCAGTTTCTAGATATGAGATCCTATATGGTAGATGATATCCTTACAAAAGTAGACAGGGCAAGCATGTTAAATTCATTAGAAGTCCGCGTTCCGCTTTTAGATCATAAATTTGCTGAATTGACCTTTCAAATACCGTGGAACCTGAAACTGAAAGAAAACGAGCAGAAATATATTTTAAAAAAATCTATGAAGCCATTATTACCTGTTAACATATTTAATCATGCCAAACAGGGCTTTGGCTTACCTCTTTCATTTTGGTTCAAAGATAATCTTAAGGAATATGTCAATGACACCTTGCTATCACCGAACTCATTTTCTTCTAAATATTTAAATACTTCTTATATTAAAAAGGCAGTTGGAAATAACCAATATGGAATGCGCAATTTGAGTTTAAAAATCTGGTCGTTAATCTTCTTTGAAGAATGGCTCAAACAAAAGCAGGAATCATGAAAATCCTGTTCTTTATTGATTCTCTAAATTCAGGAGGCAAGGAACGGAGATTGACTGAGTTAATGAAACAATTAAATCTGGACCATGATACGAACTTTATTTTGGTGATAATGAATAAAGAAATTCATTACAAGCAAGTTCTTGATCTTAATATTAAAATTCACTATTTGGTCAGAAAAACAAAAAAAGACTTATCTGTTTTTAAAAAATTCTATGAAATTTGCAAAGCCTATAGGCCAGATATAATCCATTGCTGGGATGGGATGACTGCCTTCTATTCAATACCTTCATGCAAATTATTAGGGATTAAATTAGTAAATGGATTAGTAGTTGATACCCCTGTAAGAAAAAATATATTTAATAAAAACTGGCTTAGAGCCAAGTTAACCTTCCCATTTTCAGATATTATTATCGGTAATTCGAACGCAGGTCTGAAAGCATATAAAGCACCCGCTAAAAAATCTTCAACTGTATATAATGGAATGGATTTTTCCCGATTTATAACCATAAAAGAAAAACCTGCCATTCTTACAGAAATATTTGATGATTCCTCCAATGATTTTTTTATTGTTGGCATGGTAGCTGCATTTGAAGAAAGAAAAGATTACAAGACACTAATTAAAGCGGCCATTTTTTTAACTACCCAACATGAAAATATTCGTTTTGTTTTAGTTGGAGATGGGAATGATTTAGAAAAAATAAAAACCAGTGTACCTCCGTTATTAAAAAATAAAATTCTTTTCCTAGGCAGAAGAACCGATGTTGAGTCGATCATCAATATTTTTGATATTGGAGTTTTACTTACCAATACAAAAGTGCATGGAGAAGGAATCTCAAATTCATTGATCGAATATATGGCTTTGGGGAAACCTGCGATAGCAACAAAAGGGGGTGGAACTAACGAGGTGGTTATTGATAATGAAAATGGTTATTTAATAGACCCTGGCAAGGAAAGTCAACTGATTGAAAAAATAGAAAATTTAATAGAACAAAAAAAATTGCTGGAGAGATTTGGAGCTAAAGGATACCAGATGGCGAGGGAAAAATTTGATCTGGCAATTATGACAAGTAATTATATAAAGATTTACCAAAATTTGATAAAGCAAACAAATAATTAATGAATATTCTAGTAACTGGTGCTGCAGGTTTTATCGGATCTCACGTATGCGAAAATTTTATTAACCAGAATAATACCGTAGTTGGTATTGATAACTTTGATCCCTTTTATTCCAGAAAAATAAAAAATTTAAACCTTGAGCAACTACTTTTAAACAATAAATTCCGGTTTTATGAAACTGATATTAAAAATAAAGAAGCTTTAAATTCCATATTCTCTTCTAACAAGATTGATATGGTTATTCATCTGGCTGCCAAAGCAGGAGTAAGGCCTTCCATAGATTCTATATCTGAATATTACGAGGTGAATGTAAATGGCACAGTGAACTTACTGGAATCAATGAGGAATAACGGGGTAAGCAAAATGTTATTTGCTTCCTCTTCTTCTATTTATGGTAATAATATAAAGGTTCCGTTCGCAGAAAATGACCCGGTAGATCATCCGATATCACCTTATGCATCAACGAAGAAAAGTGGCGAACTTTTGTGTCACGTATACAGCCACCTGTACAATTTTGACATAACCTGCTTACGCTTTTTTACAGTTTTCGGTCCACGGCAGAGACCAGATCTTGCTATACATAAATTCACAAAATTAATTGATGAAGGAATACCTCTTCCGTTTTATGGCGATGGAAATACCTCTAGAGATTATACTTATATAGATGATATTGTTAATGGTATCAGTTGTGCATTGAACACAGTTGATGGATATCGTATTTATAATTTAGGTGAATCAAGAGTAATCAATTTAAAAAGCTTAGTTGAGATTATTGAAAAATTGTTAGGCAAAAAAGCTGTTTTAAAATTTCTGCCTTTGCAGCCCGGCGATGTAAAAACAACATATGCAGATATCTCAAAAGCAAAAAAAGAAATCGGATATGCCCCAAAATTTGATATTGAATCAGGAATACGTGAATTTATAAACTGGTACACACTAAACAAAGCATTTTTATATGGAGAATAAAGAAATTCTTTTTATGAAGATGGGAAGCTTTTCTCAAATTAATAATAATGTTTACAAATTTTTAGCTGCCGGATTTCCGCATAATAAAATCATAATTGATGATATTAAAAAATACAAAATAAAGTTTGTTTACTATATAATTAATCTTTATTATTTTGTTACAGAATATGGCATTGACATCCTTTCCGGAAAAAAAAATTGGAAAGATTCCCTTGCTTGTTTTTTTACAACTTCATATATTTCTCTCCAATTGAATCACCTTATCCGGGAAAAGCAGAAAAACAAAAAATATTTATTCACTTTCCAAACGCAATCTCTGTTCAACGGTAAATTAGAAGGTATTCCTCATTTCGTTTATACTGATCATACCACACAAACCAATAAATTGTATCCTGATATTGATCCCGGGCAATACATGAAATCAATAAGATTTATCAAAAAAGTGGAAGAGAAAATATATGAAGATGCCACAATGATATTTACCTTCGGCAGTTTAATCACCTGGTCTCTTATTAATCATTATAAAATACCTGAGAGCAAAGTAGTAACTGCTTTTGCAGGAAGCAATGTATTAATTGACAGTGAAAAGAATACCGAAAAGTATGCTAAGAAGAATATATTATTTGTAGGTATGGAATGGGAGAGAAAAGGCGGTCCAATACTCTTAAAGGTATTTGAAAAAATACTGTCAAAGCATCCGGATGCCAGTTTAACAATCGTTGGGTGCTCTCCTAAAATTCATTTGCCCAATTGCAACGTAGTGGGAAAAATACCTGTAGAAGACGTTGCGCAATATTATAATAACGCTTCCGTTTTTTGTCTTCCAACATTGAGAGAGCCTTTTGGGATTGTTTTCACAGAAGCTATGAAATACCGGCTTCCAATTATTGCAAATAATATTGGTTCTATTCCTGACTTAGTAGAGAATGATTATAATGGATATTTGATAAACAATGATCCACAGGAGTATGCAGAGGCAATCTGTAAACTTTTTGAAAACCCTGAAAAATGTAAACAAATGGGTGAAAATGGATTTAACTTATCAGAATCAAAATTTTCATGGCAACTTGTGGGAGAAAAGATTAAAAAAAATATAGATGAATTTGTATTTCAATTAAATGAAAAGGAAAAAAAACTTACTAATACCAATGAGCATAAAAATTAAGGTATAATAAAGAGTACAGAAGATGAAGATTTTATTTGGGATTCCTGAAAATGTACATAAAGAACTAGCAGAAGCTGAGGTAAAAGCTTTTAAAGAAATCGGAAATGAAGTAGATGTGTCCTATTATGGCAATTCAAATGCTGTGGAAGGAATAGTTTCCCGTTTTTTTTTAATTTTAAAGAATGCTATTAATTTAAGAAGAAAACTAAATAAACACAAGAGCGAAATTATTTATCTGAATACCGCCTTTGATAAAAAGACTGTTATTCGTGATTCCATTTCAATTTTTATTTTGAAATTCTTTAATAGTAAAATTAAAATCGTTTTAAAAACACACGGAACGATTGAATCAGTAGTCAACTCAAAAAATATACTTAATAAATATCTTTCCAGGAATGTTGATTTATTCCTTGTTTTATCTCAAGAGGAATTAAATAATTTCAAAAATTCTTCATTTGCTATGAATAATATTCAGGTTACTGCAAATCCGGTTGATTTCACCTATTACCATACTGACTCCAATTTTAAAAGAAGTTTAAACATAGAAGAAACCACTATAACTTTATTATTTGTAGGACGATTTCTGAAACAGAAAGGAATTTTGGATTTGATTCATGCATGTAAATTGGCAAAAGAAAATTACCTTATCTTCAAATTAATTTGCCTGGGAGATGGCCCGTTATTTGATGAAGTAACAGCACTTGCTAAAAAACTGAACCTGGAAAATGAAATTATTTTTTTGGGACACATTCCCGAACTAGAAACCAAATATTTTTACTCTAACTGTGATATAACAATTTTACCTTCCTATCGGGAAGGATTTCCTATGGCCATATTTCAGGCAGTTGCTGCAGGTCAAGCGGTAATAGCAACTAAAGTAAATGCCTGCGCCGACTATTTTACAGAGTATGAAAATTGCTTATGGGTAGAAAAAGAAAACCCCAAGGACCTTTCGCAAAAAATTATAACCCTTGCAAAAAATGCTGAACTGCGTGCCAAAATCAGAGTAAATAATCTTTTACTCGCTAAAAAATTTACCTCTGAAAGAATCGCAAGAAATTTAAATGAAAAATTTGAAGAGCTTTTAAATGAAAAATATTTTTATCAGGCTGAAACCAGCTGATAATTTTGATTTGTTAGAATTAAAAAAATGGAAGTAAAAAAAGAAACGAACATAAAAATATATCATCAGGAAGTAAACCAAAGTATTGAAAAATTTATACACTGGCTCAGGAAAAATGGTTATTATTCTTATGATCAATATGACTTTTGGGGCACGGCTTACGGAATAAAAGCAAAAGAAATCTATTACAAAAACAAGGTCGCCGGTATACCATTAGTTTCTCCTGTCTTTGTATCTGAAATCTTTTTCCCATCAGTAAGGAAAGTCTTTGTATCTAAAAAAAGATTTCCAATAGCGGATGCACATTTTATCATGGCTTTCCTTAATCTTTATGAAGTAACCTCAAACCAAGAATACTTAGAGGAGGCCAAGAAAATTGCAGTTGAATTACTCAAAAGTTCTGTGAGTGGATTTTCAGGCAATTCATGGGGATACCCGTTTGACTGGATGACAACAAGAGGGTTATGGACGAGTGGAATTCCGTTAATTACTACAACCGGATATTGTTTTGAAGCTTTTCTGCAATTATATAACATTACCTATGATAAAAAATATCTTGACACTGCTTATTCAATATTTCTTTTCACGTTGAACGATCTAACCGACACTCAAATAGATAAAGATACTGCTGCATGCAGCTATTCCCCGATTGATAACAGTCAGATAGTAAATGCAAACGCTTATAGGGCATCTGTCTTAATAGAAGGATTTATTCGTTTCAATAATGAAGAAGCATATAAAAAAGCAACTTTAAATATAAATTTCATATTGAAGAGTCAAAATGCTGATGGGTCCTGGAAATACGCAGTTAATGATGAAAGAGATAATTTTGTTGATAATTTCCACACCTGCTTCGTTCTAAAGAACCTTATTAAAATAAACAAATTCAAAAAAGATGAAAGAATTTCAGAGGCCATAAAAAAGGGATATGATTTTTATAAAAGCAATCTGATCGATTCAACTGGCAGACCTTTACCATTTGCGAAACTTTCAAGGTTGAATATCGTAAAAAGAGAGTTATATGACTACGCTGAAGGGATTTCACTTGGTTTGCTTTTGAAAGAACAGGATGCTGAAGCAGGTGATATTGTAAATAAAATGGTCAAAGATTTAGTTGAAAAGTATCAAAACAAAAACGGAAGTTATATTACCCGCGTTAATAATTTCAACATTAAAAATAAAATACCATATTTAAGATGGCCTCAGGCACAATTATTTTTTGCATTAACTAATTATTTAAAAAGCTAATTGAATGTGTGGAATTGCCGGTAGCGTTAATACGCCAACAGACGAGAAGACTCTCGAATTTATCCAACACCGCGGACCTGACTCTCAAGGTCTTGTTCTCGATACCGTTGGTAGTAACCAGGTTTATTTTGGTCATACGAGGTTGTCAATTGTGGATTTAAGTGAAGCAGGCAACCAGCCCATGTACTCTGATTGTGGAAATTATTGTATAATATTTAACGGGGAGATATATAATCATTTAGAGTTAAGAAAAAAAATAACGGGGATTACATTTAAAGGACATTCTGACACTGAGACAATCCTCTATTATATAAGAGAGTTTGGAATTGAATCCATTTCAGAATTTAATGGAATTTTTGCTTTTGGATTTTTAGATAAAGTTAAGCAGAAGCTTTACCTGGCAAGAGATCATTTCGGCGTAAAACCATTATATTATTATTTCGACTCAAATAAACTTGTTTTTGGATCAGAGTTGAAGGTCATCCTTTCTAATAAAGCTTACCAAAAAGAAATTGATTTAAATGCAGTAAATACATTTCTATCATTTCGTTATAACCCAGCACCCCAGACGATCTTTAAGAATATTTTTAAATTAAAGGCAGCAAGTTATCTTGCCTATAATTTCAATGGTCAAATAAAAGAAAAAAAATATTGGAATAAGTCCCAAAAAATAAATTACCATATAGGGAAAGAAGAGGCAATTGAACAATATCAATATTTGCTAAAACAGGCGGTTAACAGACAATTATTGGGTGATGTGCCAATAGGTTTACTTTTAAGCGGAGGGCTGGATTCAGCCGTTTTGGGCTATTTAATGTCACAATTCAATTCAAGACCTGTTAATACCTTCACTTTAGGATTTGAAGGGAAAGGAGATTTTAATGAAACGGAATATGCCAAAGAAACAGCACGATTTATAAATTCAGAACATCACCAGGTACTTATAAATAAAAAAATTTACCTGGAAACATTTCATGAATCTTTCTACCATGTTGAAGAACCAATTGCTGAGCCTACCATTCCGGCACTTAATTCCGTTTCGGCCTTAGCCCGCAAATATGTTAAAGTAGTAATGAGTGGGCAAGGAATTGATGAGCCAATGGCAGGTTATAAAAGATATTTTGGTGAAAAATTCCTCTCCTCTAATACAAAGTTACTTAAACTGCTTCCCCTTAATTTATTATCCAAACTTTTTCCAAGAAATCATAGCCTTGCAAGAGGTTTGCATGCTATCCAGTATAAGAATGATTTAGAAAGATTTATTGGTATCTTCACTATTTATACACAAGATTTAAAAACCGAGATTTATAAAAATGAATTAGAGCAATTTAAAAATGAATCTTTAAATTATCTTTTTTCTGATTCATTTGCTTTGGCTGATAGTTCCAACGGTTCTTTGTCTAAACTTTTATTCGTTGATACCCGAACAATGTTGCCAGACAACTTATTGTTATTTAACGATAAGATCACTATGGCAAATTCGATTGAAAACAGGGTACCTTATTTAGATATTGATTTGGTAAACTTTATTGAAAGTTTACCTGTATCTTTTAAGCTGAAAGGTAGAACAGGGAAATATTTGCATCGAGAAGCAGTAAAAAAGTGGATACCAAATTCGATCATTCAAAGAAAGAAAAGAGGTTTTTCAACACCCGTTGATGAATGGTTTCAGGACGAATTATCGGTAACTTTAGAAGATTTGATTTCCAGCGGTGGCTCATTCAGTAGAATTTATTTTAATTTGAATGCTTTAAAAAAAATGATTTCTGAGCATCGAAATAGAAAACACAATTATAAACACGAACTTTTTATACTGCTGTCTCTTGAATTATGGTATAAGAATTTCTATAAAAACTTCTAAAATTGAATATCAGTATTTTTGGATTAGGATATGTAGGATGTGTTAGTCTCGGTTGCCTGGCGAAAAATGGACATTACGTTGTTGGCGTAGATGTGAGCCAGACCAAAGTAAATCAAATAAATTCCGGCAAAGCAACTATTATCGAAAAAGATATTGCCCAAATCATTTCTGAGCAAAAACAAGCCGCCAACATCGAAGCTACTACTAATGCTAAAGAGGCTGTTTTAAAAACAGAAATCAGCATTATTTGTGTTGGCACTCCGAGCAGTGATAAAGGTCACCTCAATCTTGAATTCATTTTCAAAGTTGCCGAAGATATTGCTTTAGCGCTTAAAGAAAAAGACGATTTTCACGTAATAGCAATACGATCAACTATATTTCCGGGAACATGCGATAAAGTGGCTCAGCTTATTGAAAAAGAATCAGGAAAAAAGAGAAATATCAATTTTGCAATTGTTGATAATCCTGAATTTTTGCGTGAAGGAACTGCAGTGAATGATTATTTCAATCCCCCTTTAACCCTGATCGGATCAGATAATAAATCTGCAGCAAATAAGGTGGCGGAATTGTATAAAAAATTGCCGTCAGAAATCATCATAACAGATCTTCAGGTTGCTGAGATCATGAAATATGTAAATAATTCTTACCATGCACTAAAAATTTCTTTTGGAAATGAAATAGGAAATATTTGCTCTGAATTAGGAATAGATTCACATAAGGTGATGGAAATATTTTGCAAGGATAAACAGCTCAATATATCCCCATATTATTTTAAACCGGGATTTGCTTATGGAGGTTCCTGTCTTCCAAAAGACTTAAAAGGCCTTCAAACACTCGCGCACGATATGTATGTAGAAGTACCGGTAATAAGCAGTATTGACAAAACCAACGAAATTCAAATCCAAAGAGCAATCAAGATGATCCATCAGTATGGTAATAAAAAGCTGGGATTTCTTGGATTAAGTTTTAAAGAAGGAACAGATGATCTACGTAATAGTCCTGCTGTTTCAATCATAGAAGCATTGATTGGTAAAGGTTGTAGTATCTGTATTTATGATAAGAATATTAATATCTCTTTATTGACGGGAACTAATAAAGAATATATTGATTCCAAAATACCCCATCTTTCCAGTTTGATGCTGGATGATGCAAAAAAAGCAATAGATACGTCGGATGTAATCATTATCAATACCAGGGAAAAAGAGTTTATTCCTTTATTAAAAAACTGCGGTGATAAAATAATTATTGATATGGTTCGTTTGGACGATAGCCTTTTGGAAAATTCAAATTATACAGGCATTAACTGGTGAGTCTTATGTTCAAAGGAAAACATATTTTAATAATTGTTGAAAATTTACCAGTACCTTTCGACAGGCGTGTATGGCAGGAAGCTACTACACTTAAAGAAGCCGGTGCAAAAGTCAGCATTATATGTCCTAAAATGAAAGGATACAATCAATCATTTGAGTGTATTAATGAAATTGATATTTACCGTCATCCTCTTCCTTTAGAAGGTAAGGGAGCTTTAGGTTATCTTTTAGAATATTCGGTAGCACTTTTCTGGGAATTTTTTTTAAGCTTAAAAATTTTTATCAAAAACAGATTTCAGGTAATCCAGGGTTGTAATCCACCTGATCTTATATTTATTCCGGCATTTTTTTATAAAATTTTTGGTGTAAAATACGTTTTTGATCACCATGATATTAATCCGGAATTATACATTGCAAAATATAATAAGAAAGGACTTTTTTATAAATTTATGTTGTTGGCTGAACGTTTAACTTTTGCTTGCGCTAATTATAGTATTGCAACAAATGAATCGTATAAAGAAATTGCGATAAATCGTGGAAAAATGCTTTCGGAAAAAGTACAGGTTGTAAGAAGTGGCCCAAAATTAGACCGTTTAACACCAGGAGTGGGAAATAACTCTTATAAAAAAGGTCGCCTTTTTCTTATTGGATACGTGGGAGTTATTGGAGAACAGGAAGGTTTAGACCTTTTGCTTCAATCAGCAAAGATTATTACTGAAAAAAGGCAAGATGTTCAGTTTGCTATTATTGGAGACGGAACAGAATTAGCAAAAATTAAATCCTTGACTGCTGAAATGGGACTAGAAAATTTTGTTGACTATTATGGAAGAGTAGATGACCAAAAAATGGTTGAAATCTTAAATACTGCTGATGTATGCGTCAATCCAGACAGGCCTACAGAGATGAATAACTTATCTACTATGAATAAGATCATGGAATATATGGCGCTAAAAAAACCAATTGTCCAATTTAATTTAAAAGAAGGAAAATTGTCTGCCGAAAGGGCTTCTTTATATGCGGAAAATACTTCAACAGAAGATTTTGCAAATAAAATAATATGGTTACTTGATCACGATGAAGAGCGTTTTGAAATGGGTAACTTCGGCTACGACAGGATTATTAACAATCTTTCATGGACACACGAAAGTCAAAAATTATTACGTTTATACAACAGGATATTTGCCAGTAATTAATTAACTGATTAAACAAAAACACTTTAACCCGATTATATACAAGTGAACAAACAGTTTGAACGATACCTGCAAATAACCTTGTTTATCATTGACCTCATTGTCTTAAATGTCGTTTTTATAATATTTCAGCTAATATTTACAAATAGCGTGCATTTCAAATCTACAGATGCTTATTTTAAATATGTAAGCATTGCCAATGTTTCCTGGATTATACTTGCTTTCTTCTTAAGAGCTTACTCAAATTCGATAATCCTGAATTTTGAGAATTTTACCAAACGTACCATACAGGTTTTTTTGATCTGGGTCATAACTATTCTATTTTATTTATTTTTTTCAAGAGAATTAGTCGTTTCCAGGTTTTTTATTATTACCACCACTGCAGCTTTCGGATTAGGCCTGCTCTTAAATAAGTTTATCTACCTGGGTATCTTTAAATATTTTAAAAGCAGTGAGCTCCTTGTTAAAAAAATAATCATTGTTGGATACAATGAAACAGCAAAAAAGTTAGCTGCCTATTTTGAACAAGATGGCTTAAATACTCAGATTATTGGTTACATAGAAGACGAAGAAAATATTGATGAATTATCTCATTATCCTGTATTGGCAAATATTACAGACACTTTACAAGTAGCAAAAGAATTAAATGCCCAGGAGATATTTTCTACAATCACACCAGAGCAAAATAATTATATCTACGATTTAATGTACGAGTCAGAAAAGGAATGTATTCGTTTTCGAATCGTTCCCAATCTTAGTGTTTTTATTACAAGAGAAGTTCATATAGAATATTTTGGAGAACTGCCGATTCTTTCATTAAGAAAAGAACCTCTTGATGATGTGGGCAACAGAATTAAAAAAAGAGCTTTGGATATTGTTGTTAGTCTTTTTGTGACAATTTTTATTCTCTCGTGGCTAATCCCGGTAATTGGATTTCTGGTTTTTTTAGAGTCGGGTACCCCTATATTTTTTAAACAATTACGCACCGGAAAAAATAAAAAGCCTTTTTATTGCTGGAAATTTAGAAGTATGAAGACCAATAAAGACGCAGATTTAAAACAAGCCACTCGTGATGATAGCCGAATTACTTTTTTGGGGAGATTTTTGCGAAAAAGCAGCTT
This sequence comes from Bacteroidota bacterium, assembly GCA_028876495.1. Classification (GTDB taxonomy): domain Bacteria; phylum Bacteroidota; class Bacteroidia; order Chitinophagales; family Chitinophagaceae; genus Ginsengibacter. Next base: position 12,010 of record JAGWRO010000092.1, on the reverse strand, counting down.
AGATGAATTTCCCCAATTTCTTAATGTATTAAAAGGGGAAATGAGTTTAGTAGGGCCAAGACCTCATATGATTAAGCATACCTCAGATTATTCAAAACTGGTTGATGATTATATGGTAAGGCAATTTATAAAGCCAGGAATAACAGGATGGGCGCAGATAAACGGCTATAGAGGAGAAATTAATAATCCTGAACAAATAAAGATGAGGGTCAACAAAGATCTTTGGTATCTCGAAAACTGGACGTTATGGCTGGACATTAGAATTTTATTATTAACTGTATATTTTGTTTTTAAAGGAGATAACAAAGCTTACTGATTAATTGCTGATAAATGCAATATAGCCTGGTATGTTACGTTAGGTTACCATAAAAGATCGCTCAATATCCTAAATTAAAAATCGACATTATTTATTTGTCTACTGCAAAGTGTAATGTTTAAAACTGATTATTATTTATAAAACTCAATTTCCACAATTTGGGGCAACCCATTTACATAAAAATAATTAAATAAAATTCTACCAAAACAATGAAAATTTTAATTACCGGCGTTGCAGGATTCATTGGCTCAAATTTAGCATACAGTTTGGTAAAAAGAGGGCATAAAGTAATAGGAATTGATAATCTGAATTATGGGTTTTTAAGAAACATCAAAAGCCTGGAAGGCAACCCTGATTTTACTTTTATTAGTGGTGACATTGCCAATCCTCTTATTTTAAAAGATGTAAAGGCAGACGTTGTAGTTCATCTTGCTTCTCAAAAAATACCGAGATACACAAATGCTTTGCGTACGTTGGAAGAAAATTATCTGATGCTAAGAAACGTAGTTCAAAAGTGCATCCTTGATAAATCAAAAATTATATTCGCGTCCACTTCTGATGTATATGGTAAAAATCCTAAAATTCCATTTAACGAAAATTCAGATCTCGTAATGGGTCCTACTACAGTAAAACGATGGGCTTATGCGCTTTCCAAGATGTATGGTGAACAGTATATAATTGCCAATAAGGACGAATACAATCTTACTTATACTATCACACGTTTTTTTGGTTCCTATGGTCCGCATCAGAACTTAACCTGGTGGGGTGGCCCTCAATCCGTATTTATTGAAAAAGCATTTAAACAGGAATCGATTGACATTCACGGCGATGGATCTCAAACCCGGACTTTTACTTATGTTGACGATACTGTTAACGCCTTGGTTTTGTGTATAGAAAATAATAATTCTGATAATGAAATTTTTAATACCGGAGGAAAATCCGGGGAGATTTCAATAAAAGATTTGGCGATCTTAATCTGGAAATTGGTCAATGGTGAAAATGCTGAACCAAAACTCAATTATATTCCTTACTCAACTTTTGGTAATTATGAAGATGTAATGAGAAGAGTTCCTGATATTTCTAAAATATGTTCGGTAATGAACTTTGTGCCGCAGTGGGACTTAAAAAGTGGATTAAAAGCTACAATCGAATGGCAAAAGGATTTTATAACAATATAGATTTTCCAAAATAATGGATTCGGAAAAATGGGGAATTATTGGTGGTGGAATTATGGGAATGACTCTCTCTCACCGTCTTTCGCAAAAAGGAAAAAATGTTACTTTATTTGAAGCAGCTTCAGAACTTGGAGGACTGGCATCTTCATGGAAGATGGATGATGTAGAATGGGACAAATTTTATCACGTTATTCTTTTATCAGATTTTAGAACAAGAAATATTTTAAAAGAAATTGGGTTAGAGGATGAACTAAATTGGGTTGAAACCAAAACCGGCTTTTATATAAATCGGAAATTGTATTCCATGTCGGACACAATTGAATTTCTAAAATTTCCCACACTTAATTTAATAGACAAGTTTCGTCTCGGGCTAACAATTATTGTAGCGTCAAGAATTAAAAACTGGAAACGCCTTGAAAAAATACCTGTTACCACATGGCTTAACCTTTGGTCGGGTAAAAATACCTTCAATAAAATCTGGTTGCCCTTACTGCGTGCTAAACTGGGAGAAAGCTATAAAAAAACGTCTGCTGTTTTTATTTGGGCAACTATCCAAAGATTGTACGGTGCCCGGCGTAGCGGACTTAAGAAGGAAATGTTTGGATATGTTTCCGGTGGTTACAAAAAAATCATAAAATCTTTTAAAGAAACTTTAATTGCACAAAATGTAGTAATTAAAACAAATCATAGTGCTAAAGCAGTAAAAAAATTAAGCACAGGCAAAATAGAAATTACCTTTAAAAGTGGGTTTACTGAGCAATTTGACAAAGTAATTGTTACACTGCCCGCAGGAATTTCCGCACAGCTTTGCCAAGGGCTTACCCAAGCTGAAATTCAAAAATTGAATGGTATTGAATATTTAGGAGTGGTTTGTGTTTCAGTTCTTTTAAATAAACCAATAAGCGAATTTTATATCACCAATATAACTGATTCGTGGGTACCCTTCACAGGCGTAATTGAGATGTCGGCACTTGTAGATAAAAAATATTTTAATGGTAATTCTTTAATTTATTTACCAAAATATGTAACATCGGATGATAAGATATATGATCAATCTGATGAAGAGATAAAAGAATCATTTATTGAAATATTTAAAAAAATGTATCCCTGGATTAAACAGGAAGATATAAAGTTTGCAGGCGTGGCCCGTGCAAGAAATGTTATTACAGTTGCAAAACTTAATTATTCAGAAAACCTTCCTGAGATAAAAACATCTATACCTGATTTATTCATTATAAACACATCTCACATAAAAGATGGCACACTAAATGTGAATGAAACTGTTCGTGTCGCTGAATCAAAACTCAATGAAATTTTAGAAAAAAGTTGATAGAATTATGAATAGAAAAAAAATGCTTGCGTGTATTTCACTTGATTTGGATGATCAATGGTCGTATATGAAAGTTCATGGTGACGCAGGATGGGAAACTTTTCCATCTTACTTGGATGTTGTTCTTCCAATCGTTTTAGATGTTTTGGATGAACTTGATATCACAATAACATTTTTTATTGTTGGCCAGGATGCTGCTATTGAAAAAAATCACGAAGTATTAAGATCAATTGTAGAGAGAGGACACGAAGTTGGCAATCACTCTTTTCATCATGAATCATGGCTTCAAAGTTACTCCAAAGAAAAAATTGAAGAGGAGATCATTAATGCAGAGGAAGCAATCTTTAAAGCCACAGGACAACGCCCGAAAAGTTTTCGTGGTCCTGGTTTTAGCTGGAGTAATGATCTTTTAATGGTATTGAAAAAGCGTAATTATATTTTTGACGCTTCGCTTCTACCTACATATATTTCTCCATTAATGAGACAATATTATTTTTGGAAATCAACATTATCCAAAGAAGAGAAGGAAAGTAGAAAAGAATTATTCGGTTCCTTTAAAGAAGGATTTTATCCTTTAAAACCTTTTCTGTGGGAATTTGATAACAAACAAAAGTTATTGGAAATTCCTGTTACTACTATGCCGTTTTTTAAATTACCCTTTCACCAAAGCTATCTTCTTTATATAAGCAATGTTTCTTTAGGATTAATGAAGACTTATTTAAAGTTTTCGATATTTATGTGTAAAGTAACCAATACACAACCAAGCTTTTTATTGCATCCATTAGATCTTATTGGTGCTGATCATGTGCCTGAACTTTCTTTTTTTCCGGGGATGAACATTAAAAGTGAGCAAAAACTAAAAGTTTTTAAAATTGCAATGAAAATTTTAAACGATAATTTCGAGCTGGTTAATATGAGCGATTATGCCTCTTCTTTATCCACACAGAAAACTCTCCAACCACAAAGAAATCCTACCCCTGCTTAAATGAAAATATTTTCCATCGTCGGCGCGCGGCCTCAGTTTATAAAACTCGCCTCCCTTTCAAAATTGCTTTCCCAATTTCATGAAGAGATAATTGTACATACAGGCCAGCACTACGATTACCAAATGTCAGAAGGGATATTTAAAGATCTTGGAATACGGTCACCCGATATTCATCTTGAAATAGAGCGTTCAAATCCTACTTTACAAATAACTGAAATGATGCTAAAGCTTGAAGAAGCTATGCTTGAGCAAAAGCCAGAACTTATAATTGTATTTGGTGATACCAACTCTACCATTGCAGGCGCTTTAATAGCAGCCAAACTTTGTATTCCAATCGTACATATTGAAGCAGGGTTACGAAGTTATAATCGCAATATGCCTGAAGAGGTAAATCGAATTGTAACTGACCATGTTTCGCAATTCCTTTTTGCTCCTACACAAACAGCTTCTGATATTTTAAAAAAGGAAGGATTAGAAGAATTTACTTTTTTAACAGGAGATATAATGGTAGATACTATCAGAAATAATAGTAAAATCGCGCTTGAAAAATCCAATATAATTTCTGATCTTAGCCTTACAGAAAACAATTATAATGTTTTAACTCTGCATAGAAATTATAATGTCGATCATCCGGAAATTTTATCGCATATATTGGATGAAATTGGCCAATTGGATGAAATAACTATTTTTCCTGTCCATCCAAGAACAAAGAAAAAAATAACCGATGAATATTCGGTATCCAAAAATATCCAGATGATTGAACCACTTGGGTATTTAGATTTTATTACCTTAGAAACATTTGCCAAAAGAATTATTACCGATTCTGGAGGGATTCAGAAAGAAGCTTATATCCTAAAAAAACCTTGCATCACTTTACGAACTGAAACGGAATGGGTGGAAACTGTTGAAGAAAATTGGAATTTACTCATTAATCCCAGTAAACAAAAAATTTTTGAAGAAATTTCTTCTTTTAAAGTACCAGAAAATCAGTCTAACATTTTTGGAGAAAATGTATCACACAAAATGGTAAAAATCATAAATGAAATCAGAAGATAACTTGACAAGCGTAGATCGAATCAGTAAAAATTGTCCATTCATGCAAGATTGCAGTGAAGAAAAGATATTATTATTTGAAAAAAATGGTTACCCCATTTATGAATGTACAAAATGTGATTTACGTTTTTCAAAATTGAAAGAAATTGAAAATCATCTGTCGAATGTTTATTCTGATGATTACTTTTTTGCAGGCGGAGCAGGTTATCCAAATTATTTGGAAGAAAAAAAAGAGTTGTATAATTCCGGTGCCAGGTATGCAAAAATCATTTCAAAATTTACAACTCCGGGAAAAGTTTTAGATGTTGGCTGCGCAGCTGGTTTTTATCTTAAAGGATTTGAAGATGCAGGTTGGAAATGTCTTGGGATCGAACCTAATGAAACCATCGCATCTTACGGAAGAAAAGAATTAAAACTCGACATTGTAACTGGCGATTTAGAAAATTTTCAGACTGATGAAAAATTCGATCTGATCAATCTGATTGAAGTTATAGGAAGTTTTCATGATCTCAATAAGGCAATGTTGAAGGTGGAAAATTTATCAAAAAAAGAAGGATTAGTTTTAGTTGAATCATGGGATCATCGTAGTAAAATCGCCCGTTTTTTTGGAAAAAGCTGGCACGAGTACTGTCCCCCAAGTGTCATTAATTGGTTTACCGACATAACTTTAACTGAATTATTTGATTCTTACGGGTTTGATGTAATTGCAACTGGTCGACCTTCAAAAAAAATTAAAGGGAAGCACGCTTTAGAAATTGTAGCTAAAAATAGTCCCGAATTTATTTTCAAAAAACAAGTTTTTAATTTTCTAAGATTTACAGTAGGTAAAATAACTCTTGCTTATCCTCCGTTAGATTTGAAATGGTATATTTTTAAAAAACGATAGAAAACCCGTAAGGTGAATTTGAATCATATTATAATGAAAGAACCTTTAACTAAACCCTTCATTAGCATCGTCATTCCTTGTTATAATGAAGAAGCAATTCTTGCAATTAACTTAAACTGTATCATTGACTACATGAATATGCTGAGTTCTCAATACGATTGGGAAATTGTAGTTATTAATGATGGCAGTAAAGATAAAACAGGAGAAATAGCGGATGATTTTTCCAAAAAGAATAGCCACATTAAAGTAATTCATCACCCTACTAATTTAAACCTTGGTAATGCACTTAAAACCGGCTTTAAAAATTCTAACGGAAACATTATCGTTGTTCTGGATGTTGATTTGAGCTATGGAGTTGAATACATTGAACAAATGGTTGCGAAACTCATTGAAGATTCGGCTGATATCGTAATAGCTTCTCCTTATATGAAAGGAGGAAAGGTTACAGCTGTCCCTTTTTCCAGAAAAATTATGAGTAAATGGGTAAATAAATTTATGCGCATTGCTGCTCAGGATAAATACTATACCTATACTTCTATGGTAAGAGCTTATCGGGGAAGTTTTATACGAAACCTAAATTTAAAAACAAAAGATTATGAGATCAGCCCGGAAATTTTATATAAGGGAATGATCCTCCGTGCAAGAATAATTGAAATACCAGCCCACCTTGACTGGACCGAACAAAATAAATATAAAAACCAGAGAACTTCAAGCATTAAAATATTAAGAAGTTTCTTCTCAGGAATTATGTCAAGTTTTATTTTCCGACCCTACATTTTTTTCCTTGCCATAGGAACTTTTCTAATGTTACTTTCAATGTATGAACTTATTTGGCTTTTATTTGATACTCTTAAAGACTTATCTAATTCAGCAGGAGTAAATATTTCATTTTCATCCAGCCTTGCCTTACAATTTCGCAAATATCCTCAGTCTTTTATCATAGGTGGAATTACTTTTATTGCGGCAATTCAATTCCTTAGCCTTGGGTTTTTATCCCTCCAAAGCAAACGCTATTTTGAAGAATTATTTCATCTTGGAACATCGATAAAAAAACAAAAAGAAAATTAATCTTATTTGTTGCTTTACTGCAATTATTCAAAAATAAAAGTTGGATATCAATTATAAAATAAATTTTAGAAAAAAAAAATTAGGAAACATTTATTATATCTTGTTCCTGGTTGTTTATTTTGTCATCCTGATTTATCTGGCAAATAAAGTTTATATCTGGGAAGACGAATCATATTCGTTACATACTTCTTCACATAATTTGTATAAAGTTATAAAGCTTTCTTACAATTTTGAAGGGCAGCCCCCTTTTTATTTTGCACTTTTATCTTTATGGCGGCTTATCGATTCCAGTATTTTTTTCGCACGCTTGTTGTCCGTTATTTTTATTGTCTGTGCCGCCTATTTCTTTCAACGCCTCGCATCATTTTTTACACGGAAATATGATACACGTTGGATGGTTGTTATCTTCTTATTAAATCCATTTACTGTTTGGGCGGCGCTGGAAATAAGACTCTATGCCCTTATAATTCTACTTTCAACTATTTCAATTTATTACTTTCTGCGTTATTATTTAGAAGATAAAAACAAATACATATTCATCCTCTTAGTCTCAACGCTTATAGGTTTATATACCCAATATTTTATTGCTTTTCTCATTACCTCTTTCGCATTATGTTTATTGGTTTTCAAAGGCTGGAAGAGATGTTTAAAATTTTGCTTGTATTTTATTCCGGTGATTGTACTTTTTTTACCAAATTTTATTTTCATACCTGACCAATTATCAATGGCGCAAACCCATTTGGATATTAATACTAAACATCTTTTTGATGTAATAAGAACGCCACAAGATTTTATTTTGGCATTAAGCATGTTTAATTTAAACCAGGCATTACGATGGATAATTAAAATACCTTTCATTTTACTTTTTATTTTCGCATTTTCTAAATTAATTAAAACCAAAAATTCATCTGATTCTTCTTACAAAGAAATATTAAAAGTTATCATATTCCTCATCGCAGTGTGCATGATTTTATATATAGTACTCGTGCCATCACTAAGTTTAATTTTTCAGGAAAAATACATGATAATTACTTTTTCATTATTCTTATTACTATTCTCAGTATTAAAAATACTCACCTGGAAAAATTATATTTACCTCGTTATTTCTTTATATTTTATTGTGTTGATGATGGTAAAATATAAGTATCCTGAAAAAACCTTTAATTATGAAAAAGTTTCAGAATTTATTCAAAAGGTTGAATTAAAAAATGAACCAATTTTATTTTTTGGAAAAAGTATTTTACCACCATTTGAATATTATTACAAAGGAGATAATCCATTGCTAACATTACCCCCTCTCAAATATGACAAAGATTATTACGAAGAAAGGGTAAAGGATACAACCGATTTAAATAAACAAATTGATTCAATAAACACAAAAACCAACACTTATGTTTTGGTAACAGAATCTATTGTAAGTTTCAAATACAAACAACATCTTACCCGGGAGATGATCCAAAAGTTTATAAAAGATAATTTCCTGGTTACACTTGATTCTACCTTTAAAAGCCGAAATTCCAATCGATTTCTTCGTGTTCAAAGATTGGAAAAAGAAAATGATTTATCTCCAAAATTGCAGCATCACTAATTGCACATTCCTATTTGTTCCCACAAAAACTGTCCATGTTTCATGATTAGGTATAAAATATAAGAAATAATAGTAAAATTGCGCTGAAAAATCCAAAATAATTTCTCAACTTAGCTTTCAAATTACTATATATAATATTCTAAACTGTAAATAGAAATATATAGAAATTTTAGTATTGATAATTTGAAATTTCATGTATGTATTGGATAAAATTTACCAATTGACGAAATAACTGTTTTTTTGTACATTAAGTTACAAAAAATAATTGAAGATTTTCGCAATCCCAAAATATCCCTGTAAACCAATTTTTTTAAAGAGATTATTTTTAAAAGTGCCAGAAAACAAAACTTCTATTTTTTTGAAAAAATTAATAAAAGAAAATAATTGCCATAATCAACAGCATTGCTTAATTCAAGAGTATGAATTAATCCATTTACCACTCAAATAAACCTTATATGAAACTAACATTACCGGAGAAAGGTCTACTTAAAAAAACAGGTGAAGTTGACTATTTTGACTGGAACTATAAGTTTCCGATAAAACACATTCAAAAATACCGATTCAAGAGAATTATTCAAATGTTAGGAAATCAAAATTATGATACACTTTTGGAAGCAGGAACAGGTAGTGGAATATTTCTACCTGAGCTTTCTAAACATTGCAGGCATTTATATGCTATTGATATTCACCATGACTTTGATAATATTGAAAATCTTTGCAAGAAAACTGGAATTAGTGATTTTCATTTAAGCACTCAAAGCATAGATCAAACAAATTTTCACGATGAATCCTTTGACGCCATTGTTGCAGTAAGCGTTTTGGAATTCGTGCCTGATATTCTTAAGGCTCTTGGAGAGATAAAAAGAATATTAAAAAAGGACGGAATTTTTGTAACAATTTGTCCAATGGAGAACAATTTTCTTGACTTCTTTTTATCTCTCTATACAAGGAAAAAGCCAATAGAAGAATTCGGAAATTCGCGACAAAAAGTAACAACAATTATTGAAAGCAATTTTACTATTCTAAAAAAAGGGTATCTGGTAGGAAAATATTTTCCAGTATATACTCATTATAAATTGAAAAAACCTTAGTTTATGGGATGTTGAAGATAAATGAACACAAAAAATTACAGACTTTTCAAATCAATAATTTAATAAATATGAAAGAATTCCAGCATCCTACAAACTAAATTAAAAAAATAATGAAAGAAATTAAGAAGATCAAAAATCCATTTTTGATATTTTTACCGTTTCTCCTCCTCTATGTGATTTTCATATTACTTTTCTCCTCGGGCAGTAATCAAGGCGACGAAGGCAGATACTTAAATTATGCGCACAACCTTACAAATGGTTTTTACTCTCTCCCTTTACCCTATTTGGACCTTGGTGATGGTCCTGGATATCCTATTATTTTAATGCCTTTTGTATTATTAAAAATCCCCGTTCTCTATATTAAATTAATGAACGCAGTATTTCAATATTTATCTGTTATGCTGCTATTCAAATCTTTAAAACAAATTTTCCCTGTTAAATTTTCCCTAATATTCAGTTTAATATGGGCATTGTACCCGAACACTTTCGAACAAATTAGTTATGCTTTACCCGAAGTTTTTACTGCCTCCTTAATCCCTTTGTTACTTTTTACAATCCTTAAGGTTTTTGAAAAAGACGATAGCAGAAAAATACGTAAATACATTTTAATTGCAGGTTTCACTCTTGGCTATATTGCTTTAACAAAACCAATATTTGGTTACGTTTTAATGTTTATGATACCAGCTGCTTTCTTATTTTGGGTTATAAATAGAACGAATATTAATTATAAGAAATGTATAACAATACTTATTATTGCTTTTATAACAACACTTCCCTGGTTGGCATATACTTATCACATGAGTGGAAAAGTATTGTATTGGAGTTCATTTGGAGGGAACAATCTATACTGGATGAGTAGTCCATATAAAGGAGAATATGGTGATTGGATAGAATATCCACCTTATTCTGATTATAAATACAGAATTCCACAAAGTGAAGAAGTAATTAAATTGAGACATCAGAAAGATTTTGATGAAATTTTGAAAAATGAGGAGGTACAAATGGGTAATTTAAAAAATGGAGTAATGGCACCCAATCTTATAAAAGGAATAGCTCAGGATGATCTATTTAAAAGAATTGCGATTGAAAACATCGAATCTCATCCCCTGAAATTCTTACAAAATTGTTTAAGTAATGTAGCAAGAATGCTATTTAATTATCCTAATTCTTATACGCTCCAAAAACCAAGTAGTTTATACAGATTGCCAATTAACGGTACTCTCGTAATTCTTGTAATATTTTGTCTTATTCCAACATTGATAAACTGGCAAAAAATACTATTCCCAATCAGATTTCTTCTGCTTTTGATTATTCTTTATTTAGGAGGAAGTACTTTAGGAAGTGCTACACCACGAATGTTTACAGTAGCCGTTCCTATATTATTATTTTGGATCGCATATATCATTAATAAAACAATAAAAGTAAAATTGAAGTTTAATTAAAAATCACTAACCTCAAACGGCACTAAAATTGGAAGATTACATTCCTGATTCCTTCTTTCCAAAGATCTATTAATTTTTTACCCTCTTATAATCTTATCACTTTCGTTGACTGCTGTTTCATCCCATCAAAAAACACACTGACAACATAAACCCCCTTAACCAGGTTGCTCATATCAATTTGTTGTGTAACTTCTATTGAATTTGATACAAAATCCTTCTTATAAACGGTCATTCCTGACATATTGGTAACCAAAATCCCCACATTTGTGTTCGCATAAAGTGTCGTGAACTCAATTGTTGTAACAGTATGAACAGGATTGGGATAGATATTTAACTTTCCTGTTTGAGGAGCAAGTCTTGCCAAAGCCACTGTTACGCTTACTGTATCTTTCCCTTCTGCACCCTGATCATCAGTGACTGTTAATTGATATTCATACGTACCACCGATCAGGCCAGTAACACTGGTGGAAGAAGAACCTGCATTTGAAATACTGGTGAATGATGGTCCGGATAACTGCTTCCATAAATAAGATTTTATTGTTCCATCTTGGTCGCTTCCTGTTCCAACCAGGTTAACAGAATTACCTGGAGAGACAATGGTAATATCACTTCCTGCATTTGCTGTAGGTGCAATATTTACAGGTTTATTAGATGGAACAGCAGAGGCAACTACAGTTACTTGTAAAGTATCACTAGCTACGCTTCCATTATCATCGGTAACTTTTAACTGAAATTCATAAACCCCTTCCTGCAAACCTGTAATTTCTGTATATGCTGATGACTGGTTTACTATAGAATAAGAAGATGGGCCGGATATTTTCATCCAGTAGTAAGAAACTATTTTTCCATCACTATCAACTCCATTTCCTGAAACATTAACCGAATTTGTTGGAAGGGTAATCGTTTGATCGGTTCCCGCATTTACTGTCAGTGGTTTATTAGGAGCTGGATTTACTGTTACATTTACTATATCTTTTCCTACTGCTCCTGTATTATCAGTTACTGTCAACTCAAACTGATAATTCCCCTGCACAAGTCCATCTACCGTTGTCGAAGCCAAAGCGCTATTTGAAATC
>JAGWRO010000091.1 GCA_028876495.1 Bacteroidota bacterium | reverse complement strand
TATGGGCTTTTGCCGCGCGCAGGCAAGGAAAAACGCGCGGAGCGATCGGGTTTTCCTTGAACTTTTTGGTTACTTTTTCTTTCAAGAGAAAAAGTGACAAGCAAACAAGCTTCGTGTTCGTGTAGGAAGGAATTACATTCCAAAATATTTTATAACAAATCAGTTGCGGAAAAAAGAGTAACCTGGACATTTATCTGGACAAAGTGTCCGGATTATTAAAAAGCAGTGAAAGAAGCAGAACAATATGGACAAGAAACTGATTCGGAGCAACGTCTCCGTTTTTATTTTCAAATCTATTAATGCCTTTCGGGATGTTGCGTCAACTGTAGAACCAATTTGCTTATTGGGTTTAGTTGTGTTTCGTTTGCCACGAACCACGGAGTAGTCCTTTAAATCATGCAAATCCTTTAATCATGCAAATCCTGGTTCAGACAAACAAAGGATAAAACGACATTATTTGTCTGTTCACTGTAAATCTAATCACCGCTTCAACGGCTCATACTTCATCCAGTCAACTTCCAGTGCATAAGGATGCAAAGGTTTTCTCAATGGAGTTGGGATTGGTATCAACCGCTCCTCTCTCTACCGCTTCACAGGACATCCATAAAAACTGCATTCTTTGTAATCCTTTTATGAACATCAGGCGTTTCATCGCCATATCCCAGGATGATGGAAAGCTTTATTTCTTCTTTGGGTGAAGTTTTTAATTGAGGATAGAGTTTAGTATGTTCCAGGAATTTTCCCAACCCGATAGGGCAGGTATCCAGGCCCATCGATTTTGCTGCGAGCATTATATTTTGTGCGCACATACCAATGTCGAGGTCAACCCATTCATTATTCCTGGGGCCGGTAATAAAAATGACAACCGGGGCCTCGTAAAATACATGGTCTTTAGTTTTTAAATACTGGAACCCCTGGGAAAAGTTAAGTAGGTGAATGATATTTTTTATAATTCGCCCGGGGCCAGCCTTTAAAAATTCTTTAGCGGTTATTTTGGAGATCTCTTTTGAAAAAGACTGAATGGTTTCTTTATGGGTCACTACATAAAATTTCCAGGGTTGTTCATTCATTGCAGACGGGGCCATACGCCCTGCATCCAGTATTTTTTCAATAGTGTTTTTATCAACAAATTTATTCTTGTATTTTCTTACAGACCTTCTTTCAAAAATCGTTTGCAGCGTTTCAGTTGTTTCCGCTACTTTATTAATTACTGAGGTTGCCATTGTAAAAGATATTTAAAATTTAAATGTTATTGCAGCGCAACATGCACCGGTTATCAGCTTTCGCTTTGTTCTTTGTGTCAGAAAACAAAACATATAACAGGGCAAACTTTAATAGCAGATGGCGGATGGACGTGTATTAGCCCATCACCTTTTTAATACTATACTGTTAACTCAACCTGCTGTTTTCTTTTCCAGTTAATATTCTGCAGTATTGCCCCAAATGCCATGCATGTTGCAAGCAATACAATAAACCATCCCAGGAAAGGCATTAAGCTGATAAGTTTAAGCACAATAAAAATTCCCAATGCGGCAAATACCAGCTTCCAAAAACCCCATTTGTAATTAAAGCGGTTATTAATCCAATGTGCAGCTACCAGCGAAGTAATGACGGTTGCCAGCAGGATGAGTATTATATAATTAAACAGTAACAGTAAGCCCACAGGTACACCTACGATAGTTATAAAAGCTATGATAGCTGCGATAGGTACTGCGATAAAAAAGAGCAAACCAAATCCTGATGATTTTAAAGTTTTATTGAAAACGGTATCTCCTGCTTTTTGCATGGTAGCATTAAACAAATACTGAATGATAGCAATCATCAACAATGCCATCCCGATATACCATAGCAAACCCAATACCGACAAACCGCCAAGGTAATACCAGCGACCTGTTTCAATTTTTAGTGAAGGATCATATATGGCTTTCCCTTTTTTTATGGATTGCCTGAAATCCACTGACCCCTTATTGTTCCAATAACGAACCTCATTATTAAATGAAGCATCATTGCCTATTGTGATTTTATTGGCTTCTATAATTGCCGGCCCCATTACAGTACCATTCATTTGCAGGTCTCCCCCCCTCACCTCTATGTCTTTTTCGGCACGACCATTAAAAACAAGGCTTCCGAAACCAGCCTTTACAGACTTATTGACTGTACCATTGAAAGTAATATCGCCCCCACCCATCAACAACCCACCGCCTATAACAACATCCCTGGTAACAGTAACTTGTCCTCCTGCAATTACCAGGTCGCCACCGATGTTTTTTTGTATATACAACCTTCCCCCTGCGCAACGAATATCGTCTCCAACATAACCGTTAAAAGTGACAGTGGCTCCTGCAACTATAATATCACCACTTACAGAATCATTAATATTGATAGTACCACCTGTACATATCAAATCACCAAAAACAGGAGCATTGATAGTAACTGAACCTGCTGAAACATATAGATCTTCATATACGGGCTGGGTTATTACCACATTATTACCATATTCCAAACGAAAGGAAAAGGCCTGTATCGTAAGTACTGATGCGATAATAACAGGAATTATCTTTTTCATAAAATGAGTTTAATTATTTGATTCCAGTGGCTGATAAAAATCTGTTTGAAGGGTCTTTCACCAAAGCAGGATCATTTATCTTCGAAATTTCTTTTTTCATAATAAAATTTCTACATCATTTTCTCCATCGCCCCGGTTTATAATACCATTCATTATGGTTTCTCTTCCAGTCACCGGGCACCCACCTGAGTCCATCCCGTGGTCTTGTCCAATAACCATCACGCCATAAATAGGTATTGCCGTTGAAATACCATTCTCCGCCAATCCATATAAAACCTTCACCCGGGCTTACGGGCATTATCATGGATGGATGTACAGGACGTTGGCCAATTAGGAAGCGATAATGCCCATTGCAGGAAAAAAGCAAGCCAATAATTAATGCAATTATCAGTGTGCCGATCATCTTTTTCATATTGAGTTATTTTATTTAAATACCTATTCTTATATGGTATCAAAGAAGTAATAGACAGGCAAGCAATTTTCTCTTAAAAAGTTTTTAAGAGTAATAGTTAAAAAGATAAAATTATTAATAGGGAAGATGAAAATGAATGACAGTAATCATTAAGTTGGATGATTGTGGTTTTTATTCCTTTTTTACACGCCGGTCTTTTATAGTTAGCCAGGTGCCTGGAATAAAGCATAGGTCTGGTCCTGACCAACGGCAGAAAATACAACCTGAAATGTTGTCATTTAGTATCATTTGAAATAATAGCAACTGTCTGCTTCTCAGCCTCTCATCTGGTCAGTCGCTGTCCTGAGTTGCCGCGGCCCCAAATCCCGTAAATCCTTTAATCCTGTAAATCCGGGTTCAGACCAATAATGCAAGGAATTAACATAATTCATTATCTTCATTCCATATAAAACCAAAACTAATTTTCATGCAAGATCAAAACTGCTTCTTCAACATTCTTACATTCGATTGGCCAATGGAAAAACTAAACTTCTTTTTTGGATTGGAAGAAAACGTCCGTTGCCAAAAAATAGATAGATCAACGTGAAGGATTTCAGAAATTGGAGATTGACCTTTCCAGTGAAAACCCTCAGACTACTCAAAGGCATGGATAAAGCATAGCAAAGGCATGGATAGTGTATGAGTAGAGCATGAACTGTCTTATGTCACCGCGACCACAGGCAAGGAAAAATTCAGATGGCTATCGGGAAAGCGATCAGGTTTCCCCTGAACTTAGCCAAGCGATCTCATTAGCACCTTTAAAAACAACAACAAATGCGCTTATATTTTTTTGGAACATCCCGATCTTTGGGAGTTCCTTTGTATCAGGACAAAGGAAAATGCAAGAACTGCCATCAGCGGAAAGATTGCTTCGTCACGGGAAGCATTAATGGAGCGAAAAGTATTTACACGGCTTCTTACAATGACATTGCCGGTTGGATAATTCGTTTCAGTAAACAAAGAAATAGCGGTTTTTTGTAAACCTAAGAACTCGCCTGCGCAATAAAATAAATATTTAATAAAAGATACAGCAGCAATGCCACCTGCGCGGCGATCATATCAAATTTCTTTGCCTCTATTTGTTTATTTTCTTTAACCAATTTTAATGAATAGACCGTGGCCGCAATGATGGCGAAAATAAAAAACAAGGTTAGCCCATGAAGCGTATCCACCAAAGTAAAAGAAGTGCTTTCAGGCAACGAAGAATCAATGATGTATTTATTGCCAATCACAGCGAAAAGAGCTCCCACACTCAATCCGAAGCGTGAATCGATCCCATCCGGGTGAATGTAAAAACAAATGTAAGAGATGAGAAAAGCGATGTACATCCCGAGAAACATTTTCCAGAATAACCCGCCTGCAGCCCTGCTAATATTAACGACCACCTTAAAAGCACTGTATTCGCTGTGCGGAACGGTAAGCGTCGGATCTCCGAAAGTAGTTTCATAGGCTTTGACCCCGACAGAAATGTTGCAATTATTAATGGTCCATCCGCTGAGCGTGAACCGCGGATCATAATTTTTTCCTACAGTATCGGTCACAAATACAAGAGATTTAGAATCATACTGGGAATTCTCAATCGAAAGCCGCAGCTTTTGTTTATCGAATGGAAAATTGCGGATGCGCCACGAATCTTTCATCAGGCATTGCATCTTCATTAAAAGATAAACCTGGTTATTACTAGAATCTATTGAGGCAAACGATCTTGTAACGGTTTTTGCCTGGGGCACTTCAAGGTTTTGCATAAAATCAAAATCCTTGTTTTTGTATTTCAGCCACAACCAGAACGTGATGGCATATTCTTTTTGTTTGAAATCAATATCGTGGATGCTCGTGATATAAATGCCCACTCTTACGGTATCAGGAACTTCCCCGGCACTTGCTTTGTGGGCAGTTAACGACAGGCACAAGATGCTTAAAACCACAGCGGCGGAAATAGTCTTCATTTTTTATTTAAAGCGGAAATAGTCTTCATTTTTTATTTAAAATAAAAACGAAAGATAGAGAAAGGAAGGTTGAAAAATACAATTGGGAGGGAAATTTTTATGAAATTGCGCCTGGCTACATCTAAGCTCCCCTGCGGAATCCGGTACTATTGGTTTAAAAAGTGTCACTTAAAATATAGGAACTAAACATAGCATTATTTTTGGGAGAAAAGGGAATAAAAAAAATAGTTTAAAATCAATTTTTGTTACAAAGTAAAAATCTCTATTTTTGCACCCCCGAAACGGGAAATGAATATTCCTCCTTAGCTCAGTTGGTTAGAGCATCTGACTGTTAATCAGAGGGTCTCAGGTTCAAGTCCTGAAGGGGGAGCATAAAATGCCTTGGAAAAACATCTAAGGCATTTTTATTTTTAGTCCCCATGTTTTACATCTACCTACTTTATTCTGTTTCGGCTGACAAATATTATATTAGTTATTCAAAATATTATCAGCGAAGATTTATTGAACACAACGGAAAGAATAACCTATACGGCCAAACATCGGCCAAGGATACTTAAAGCAGTATTTGAATGTTCGATAGAAGAAACTGAGGCTATCAGGATTGAAAGGTTTATAAAAAAGCAGAAGAGCCGCATCTGGAAATTAATTCAACTTCAAATTATTGAAAAGAATTTTATGTAAATTTGAATATACAAAAAATCACTTATGGGTACCCTCACTATAGACAACAAAAAATTTGTGGTAATTGAGCAAAAGCAATTTGATAAGATTCAACTTTTAGCAGCGCAAAAATTGGAACCTGTAAAAAAAATGTCTTTAAAAGCAGGAAAAAAACATGCCTATAAACTGATTGATACATGGGCAAAAGGAAAGTAAGTATCCTGGAACCGGCAGCCACAGCCGTTGCAGAAATTGCGTGGTTTATTGAAGGTAGAGGAATGCCAAAAACCGCTAAAAAGTTTGTAGATGATGCTTTTCTGTTCTTTGATAAGCTATCAGATGAAAGATTCATTCATAAACCCTGTAATTACAACCGGTGGAAAACCCTGGATTACCGATGTGTACCGTATAAAAAGAAGTACGTGGTGGCTTATTTAAACCAGGAAAAAGAAATCGTAATTTGTGATTTTGTAAGCACAAAGCTTTTAGCTTGAGTACTACACAATTAATGACAGGATCTCGGTTCAAGCCTGGCGGGAAAACAAGGTATTAAAGGGTTATAAATTGGATGGATTTTCGTACCTTTGCAACGTAAAATTATTTACATTCTAAATTGATTTTTATCCCACTAATATGGCAGAAGACATCGCAGAAATCGTAACTCCGAAAATGGATGCTTACGGAGCAGATAGTATCCAGGTTCTTGAAGGCCTGGAGGCAGTAAGAAAAAGGCCCGCAATGTATATCGGCGACGTTGGAAGCAAAGGTTTTCATCACCTCGTATATGAAGTAGTTGATAACTCTATCGACGAGGCGCTTGCCGGTTATTGCTCCAATATTACCGTTACTATCAATGAAGACAATTCGATCACTGTTTCTGATGATGGCCGTGGTATTCCTACAGGCATCATGAAGAAGGAAGGCCGCAGTGCACTGGAAGTAGTAATGACAGTATTGCACGCCGGCGGTAAGTTTGATAAAAATACCTATAAGGTTAGTGGTGGTTTGCATGGCGTAGGGGTAAGTTGCGTTAACGCCCTTAGTACTGAATTTCATGTTACCGTAAACCGTGATGGAAAAACCTTCGAACAGGAATACATCAAGGGGATTCCCCAATACCCTGTAAGGGAAGTAGGTGCAAGCGATAAAACAGGAACGACGATTCGCTTCCTGCCCGATCCTTCTATTTTTATTGTTTCAGTTTACAACCGCGAGATACTTGAGGGCAGGTTAAGAGAGCTTTCTTTCTTAAATAAAAAGATTAAAATCATTCTTAACGACTTGCGTGAAAAAGATGATGAAGGGAAAACTTATTCAAAAACATTTTATAGCGAAGGCGGTATTGTAGAATTTGTAGAATTAATTGATAAAAATGGCAATCGGCAGCCTTTACTACCTACAATTATTTATTGTGATGGTTACGATGAAACCAGCAATGTGGCAGTAGATGTAGCCTTAATGTATAATACCGGCTACCAGGAACATTTATTTAGTTATGTAAATAATATCAATACCATCGAAGGAGGTACGCATGTTTCCGGCTTCAGACGTTCGATAACCCGTGTATTTAAGAGTTATGGCGAAAAACAGGGAATGTTTGAAAAAGCTAAAGTAGAGATTGAGGGAGACGATTTTCGTGAAGGACTTACCGCTGTTATTTCCGTAAAAGTTCCGGAGCCGCAGTTTGAAGGGCAGACAAAAACCAAATTGGGAAATAATGAAGTGATGGGTGTGGTCGATTCAACCTTAAGTAAGGTATTAACTGCCTATCTCGAAGAAAATCCTAAAGATGCCAAGACCATTATTCAAAAAGTAATTTTAGCTGCACAGGCAAGGGCTGCTGCAAAGAAAGCGCGTGAAATGGTACAACGTAAGAGTGTACTTTCAGGTGGAGGCTTGCCGGGTAAACTTGCGGATTGCAGTGATAAAGATCCTTTCCGTTGCGAATTGTTCCTGGTCGAAGGAGACTCGGCAGGTGGAACGGCGAAGCAAGGCAGAGATAGAAGCTACCAGGCAATCCTCCCGCTTCGTGGTAAAATATTGAATGTTGAAAAAGCAATGGAACATAAGATTTATGACAACGAAGAGATTCGCAATATGTTTACTGCTTTGGGCGTGAAAATCGGAACCCCCGAAGATCCTAAAGCGCTTGATTTGTCAAAATTGCGTTATCATAAACTCATCATTATGACGGATGCGGATGTGGACGGAAGCCATATTGCTACCTTGATTCTTACTTTTGTTTTCCGCTACATGAAAGAATTGGTAGAACAGGGATTTGTTTACCTGGCTCAACCTCCGTTGTATTTATTAAAAAAAGGTAAAGAACAAGCCTACGCATTTAATGATGAAGACCGCAAAGCATGGATAAAAAAAGTGGCTGACGGAAAGGAAGATACGGTACACATTCAACGTTATAAGGGTTTGGGAGAAATGAACAGTGAGCAACTTTGGGAAACTACCATGAATCCTGCTACACGTACTTTAAAACAAGTAACCATTGACAGCGCCGTAGAAGCGGATGGGGTTTTCAGTATGCTGATGGGTGATGATGTTCCGCCACGTAGAGAGTTTATTGAAACGCATGCAAAATATGCAAGGCTTGATGTATAAACAGCTTTATGAATAAATTTTTGGAAAGCTTCTTCTTATTGAAGAGGCTTTTTTGTTGTAAAATGGTCAATTTTAGAAGATTATAGGGTTAGAAATAACGGGTTTATGTTGATGATGTTATATTGCACTCTAAACACTCAGGAAATATAAAGTCTTTCAATGAAAAATATCTCTTTAAAACTGTTAGCCTTATTGCTCTTTATTGCTTTTAAAGCAGAAGCTCAAGTTGATTATCCCGTTTTTAAAAGTAGGACGATCATTGACCCTGTAGACAGCCAGCAACTTTCTTTCAACCTTTATAATCTTAATTACATAAATAACACCGAGTGGTTTGGCAACATTCCATTAAGTGGTACTTTATTTGGCTACGAATTGATTCCGGAAATTGAATACCAGGTATCGCCAAAGCTGATGCTAAAAGGTGGTATTTATTTACAGAAAGAATTTGGGAGGCCTGATTATACTACTCTTGTCCCCACTTTTGAAATGAAATACCATGCAAAGCACTCTTCATTTATTATCGGCAATCTTGAGGGGAATTTGAATCATGGTTATATAGAACCGATCTACGATTACAAATTAATCATTAAAGAAAGACAGGAAAACGGCTTCCAGTTTTTG
Source organism: Bacteroidota bacterium (assembly GCA_028876495.1). Taxonomy (GTDB): domain Bacteria; phylum Bacteroidota; class Bacteroidia; order Chitinophagales; family Chitinophagaceae; genus Ginsengibacter. Next base: position 153,283 of record JAGWRO010000091.1, on the reverse strand, counting down.
GTAGATACAAAACCCTATAATCATGATCTTTTTATTAATTGGAGAAAAGCCATTCATCCCGGTGATAAGTTTAAAGAGCAGTTTGATATTGGTTACGTCAGCAACTTGAATGTAATCAAAAAAAACAACTGGGATATTCATTTGCCCATTCAATTATTGTATTCTCACAAAGGCGGCCAATATGATAGTTTACATACGCCGCTGCAATCGTTAACCAATTTCGCCACCGGAGCTTCTGTGAGCTACAACTTCAACCATAAATTATTTCAGAAGATCGTTTTTGATAATTACTATGTGAATTACAAAGATATTTCTGGGCAGAAGCTGCAACCTTTCAATGAAGGAAATGCTTTTTTATCTCACCTTTTGTTCCAGTTTAAAAACGTAGGAATAGACTTCAGGTATTGGAACGGCGATGGTTATATCGGGCCACGTGGTATGGCTTTGTTCCAATCCGTTTCAGAAAAATATCCGGGCCTTGTAGAGAGGCATCGCGAATTATTAATTGCCAGTTTCATCTTCGATAAAGAAATATATAAAAACGTTTATTTTGATTTCAGGTTCATCCCATATAAAGATTTTTTAGAGAAAATGACAAGCGGAACAGGACTTGAATATTCTTATGAAATGTATATAAAATACAACCTCAGGATCAATTTGGCGAAAGTAAAAAACTCGCTTAATTTTTAGGTTTTTGGTGTGTTAGCAAATATATGATGTGAAATAAGTATAAATCCCTAAATTTGAAAATACAATAGCCCCGGCTATGAGCTTTAATAACCATATTTTTAAAACTATAAATCAACAAAAATGGCAAAAATGTTAACAGCTTATTGCATGAAAACAAAAGAAAAAAATGTTCCCATGCAGGATGCAGTAATTACTAAAACTTCCCGCGGCGGATATATGGCGCAGGGTAATGATGGAAAAGGTAACAAAATGACTACTATGCTCAGCGAAACCAATGCATTACAGGCTGTGAAAGATGGTGTTGCAAAAAAAGCCTGGTAATTATCACTTTAAAAAGATTAAAAGCGGTACTTTGATTTGTATCGCTTTTTTTGTTTTTACTAATAACTGCCGACAGTAAAATGACAATTTCATTGGATTTTTATTTAGCTACTACATGCAAGGAATCGTCATTATTTTGTGATAAATATTATCAATCTTTAAACAAGCGATATCTTTAATTTTGCATATTAATTATATAAAATGGAAATAAAAGAAGCGGTATTACCGGAAGTGGTAATCAAATTTGCCGGCGACAGCGGAGATGGCATGCAATTAACCGGAACCCAGTTTACCAACAACACTGCCTTATTAGGCATTGACCTTTCAACTTTTCCTGATTTTCCGGCAGAAATCAGGGCGCCACAAGGAACCATTCCCGGTGTAAGTGGATTTCAACTAAGGTTCTCCAGCGACAGGATTTTTACCCCTGGCGATAGTTGTGATGTTTTAGTAGCCATGAACGCTGCGGCGTTAAAAACTAATTTATCTTCCCTGAAAAAAAGTGGGATTATTATTGCTAACATCGAAGGGTTTGATGTAAAAAATTTGAGATTAGCCAATTACCCTGATGGAATTAACCCTTTGGAAGACGGAAGCCTTGAAAATTATCAGGTTATAAAAATGGAGGTTACCAAACTCACGCGGGAAACTTTAAAAGATTTTGCTCTCGGTACCAAAGAGAAAGATCGTGCAAAAAATATGTTTGTACTGGGATTTTTATATTGGATGTACAATCGTAACCCTGAAAATACCATCAATTTCTTAAAAGAAAAGTTTGCGAAAAAGCCGGATATTATGGATAGTAATATCAAGGTTTTGCAGGCAGGATATAACTTTGGTGATACTACAGAAACTTTTACTACAAGGTATTCTGTTAAAAAAGCAGTAATGCCTCCGGGTAATTATCGCAGTATCCATGGCAACCAGGCACTGGCTTACGGATTAATAGCCGCTTCTCAAAAAAGTGGGTTACAATTGTTTTTAGGTTCTTATCCCATCACTCCGGCAAGCGATATTTTGCATGAGCTGAGCCGTTATAAAAACTTCGGAGTTAAAACTTTCCAGGCAGAAGATGAAATTGCCGCAATCAGTTCGGCAATTGGAGCGGCATATGGCGGAAGTCTTGGTGTAACGACTACGAGCGGTCCGGGGATTGCCTTAAAATCTGAAGCCATGGGATTGGCAATGATGCTTGAAATCCCGTTATTGATCTGCGACATCCAGCGCGGTGGCCCTTCAACCGGTTTACCAACCAAGACTGAGCAGAGCGACCTGTTGCAAGTGTTTTATGGTAGAAACGGTGAAAGTCCTATTCCGGTAATTTCTGCTTCTACACCGAGTGATTGTTTTTATGCTGTTTATGAAGCAGTTCGCATTGCTATCCAACATATGACGCCGGTGGTATTTCTAAGTGATGGCTACATTGCTAACGGTTCGGAGCCATGGAAATTTCCGGAAAGTAAAGATTTGTTACCTATTGAAGTAACTTTTAAAAAAGGACGTAGTGAAAGTGAAGAAGCTTTTCAGCCTTATTTAAGAGATGAAAAATTAGTTAGACCCTGGGCTATTCCTGGCACTGTTGGTTTGGAACACCGGGTTGGCGGTCTTGAGAAGCAGGATATAACCGGGAATGTAAGTTATGATCCTGAAAACCATGAATTAATGGTGAAGATCCGCGAAGAAAAAATTGAAAAAATTGCAGATTATATTCCTGAACAGAAGATTGATAACGGGCCTAAAAATGGTAAGGTTTTGATAATAGGCTGGGGAAGTACGTATGGGGCTATTAAAAGTGCTGTGGTTGATTTGTTGAAAGAAGGGAACCAGGTTTCGCATGTGCATTTACGTTACATCCGTCCTTTCCCAAAAAATCTTGGAACTATAATTAAAAATTTCGACAAGATTTTAATACCGGAATTAAACAATGGCCAGTTAATAAAAATAATACGGGATAAATACCTGGTAGATGCGAAAGGATTGAACAAGATCAAAGGAATTCCGTTTACCAAATCGGAAGTAATTGACGAAGTAAAAAAACTGCTTTAAAGTTGGTTTACTGCTCTTTAATACCCGGTTCTGCAACTGATTGGTAATATTTGCAAATTGGCTTTAAACCGCAAATTTCACATTTTGGTTTTCTTGCTACGCAAACGTAGCGCCCATGCAATATTAGCCAATGATGAGCTACATAAATCAAGTCTTTTGGCAAATTTTTGACTAATTGTTTTTCGGTTTCGAGAGGAGTTTTTGCCTTAACAAGGCCAATACGGTTCGCTACTCTGAATACATGTGTATCAACGGCCATGTTGGGTTGATTGTCAATTACAGAAGTTATTACATTTGCGGTTTTTCTTCCCACACCAGGCAATCTCATCAACTCATTAACAGTCATCGGAATTTTTCCATCAAAGTCATTCATTACCATTTTTGCCATTGCTATCAAATGGTTGGTTTTATTATTTGGGTAAGAAATGCTCTTTATTAAAGAAAAAAGTGCTTCCGGAGCAGCCTGGCTCAGTGATTCAATGTCAGGATAACTTTCAAAAATGAGCGGCGTAGTTTGATTCACCCTTTTATCAGTACATTGAGCCGAAAGGATTACAGCTACCAACAACTGGTAAGGAGTGTCATATAGTAATTCGGTTTTAGCATCAGGGCTGTTTTTAACAAAATAGTTAATCAGAAACTGATATCTTTCTTTTTTGGTCATAAAAAATCCCGCTTTTAGGCGGGATAAAAATAAGGTGATTTTTTTAATTTTTTTAGTGTGAAGTAACCTGGGCTTGCTTTTTAGAAGCATACTCCAGTATTTTATTAACGCTTTCAGCTCGTGGTGAATGTTTAATTCTATTTAAATTTTTCTTAGAATTTAATAATTTTTCATAACTCTCCCTTAAGTTCCAGTCGCTTTGCAAAGCAGCCTTTATTGTAGCTGTTTTTTGCTCGGAAGTTTCGTTATAAAGGTATCTAACCAGATCCTCCGGTGTAATTTTAATCATAAAAAATGTGTGGCTTTAATAAAAAATTAATATCCTATCCTCAACTAAAACGCATTCCTTTTAAAAATATTGTAATTACCCTATCTAATTGATGACGAATCAAATGTAACAATGTACAAATCTTCATTATCCTTTTTCATCATGTACTTTTCCCTGGCATATTTTTCCAAAGTTTCCGGGTTGGTCTTTAGCAATTCCAGTTCTTTTTGGGTATTGGATATTAGAAGAGCCATGTTTTTCTGATTTTGCTCTAATTTATTCAATTCCCTTATTCTTCTGATTTGTAAAGGAAAGTCGTTTCTGTCAAAGAACATCATCCATATTGCAAAAGCTATGCCTGTTATTAAGTATTTATTGGTAATTAGGTAGCGGAGCTTCTTCATTAATGGTAATCAATTATTTATGATTAAAAATGTGCAAAAATTTTACATTATCCTTTACCAAATTTAATTTTTCCTTTTGGAAAAACAGCGCTTTCGCCTAAAATTTCTTCTATGCGTAATAGCTGGTTGTATTTTGCAATACGGTCAGTGCGGCTTGCAGAACCGGTTTTAATCTGACCGCAATTAAGTGCAACGGCAAGATCAGCTATGGTTGTATCTTCTGTTTCTCCGCTGCGATGGCTCATAATTGTATTATAACCATTTTTTTGTGCAAGAGAAACTGCGTTGATTGTTTCTGTCAGAGAACCAATCTGGTTCACTTTTACCAACAATCCATTTGCGATATTTTCATCAATTCCTTTTTGAAGCCTCGTTACATTGGTAACAAAAAGATCGTCACCCACCAATTGAATTTTACTTCCTAATTTTTCAGTCATTAGTTTCCAGCCGGCCCAATCGTCTTCTGCCATTCCATCTTCTATTGAAATAATCGGGTATTGCTTCACCCAACTTTCCCAATATTCCACCATTTTTTCAGGGCTTAATTCTTTACCGTCTGATTTATGAAAATGATATACTTTTTTATCGGCATTATACATTTCACTCACTGCAGGGTCCATGGCAATCGCAACTTCTGTTCCTGCTTTGTAACCTGCGCCTTCAATGGCTTTCATTACCGTTTCAATGGCTTCTTCATTGCTTTGGATGTTGGGAGCAAATCCCCCTTCATCGCCTACGTTGGTACTGTACCCGTTCTTTTTTAATACTGATTTTAAAGAATGAAAAATTTCAACTCCCCAGCGAAGCGCTTCACTAAAAGAAGATGCACCTATAGGCATTACCATAAATTCCTGGAAATCTATTTTATTATCGGCGTGAGCGCCTCCGTTTAAAATATTCATCATAGGTATTGGCAAAATTCTGGCATTCGTTCCGCCTATATACCTGTAAAGAGGAAGGTTGGATTCAAGTGCTGCCGCTTTGGCCACAGCAAGGCTGACAGCCAATATTGCGTTTGCGCCTAAATTACTTTTATTTTCGGTGCCATCAATAGCAATCATTTTAGCGTCAATCCCGGTTTGATCTGTCACATCCCAGCCAATTAATTCATCGGCTATCAAAGTATTCACATTATTTGCGGCAGTAAGAACGCCTTTGCCGCCGTATATTTTTTTATCGTTATCACGAAGTTCTACTGCTTCATGAACGCCTGTGCTGGCGCCCGATGGAACGGCCGCTCTTCCGAGGTATTCATTTTCTGTAAGGACATCTACTTCAACAGTAGGATTGCCACGGCTGTCTAAAATCTGGCGTGCATGGATGCTTGCGATGTAACTCATTTTCTGATTATTATTTTTTCTTGTTTACGTTCATTTCTGCAATGCGTTTAATTGAAATGCAGATAATATTTTTTGCAAATTTAATTTTTATTATAAGAAAAAAGGGATGATCAGAAAATTACTTGCGTAAATGCATAATAAGGGAGGATATGAAGGTCTTTTTTTTAACTCATTTTGCAGTAAACAAACGAAATAATACAATTTCTATTTTGAATTGAAATAGTATTCCAAATAGCAGTAAAGCAACAAAAAAGTAAGATTTTTGTTTTATTAAAGTGGCTATTTGGCAAAAACTTTTTTCAAAAGATCGGTAACTCTGCCTGCAGGATTTTGCCTGATATTTATTTCTTCTGACGCTACATAATGAAAAATTCCATCAAGTGCTTTTTGGGTTACATAACTGTTGATGTCAGTATCTACGGGTTTTGATGAAAAGCGGTTGTAAGTGGTAAATACATCTTTCCAATATTTAGTAGCATCTACTTTTTTAAGCGATTCTTCAATTATGGGTTTAAATGACGAAGTAAGTTCGGGAGTGGTGGTTTTCCTTAAATAAGCTGTGGCAGATGTATCAGTTCCACGCAAAATATTTAAAGCGTCAGTTACTGTCATATGTTTTATTGCAGAAAGAAAGATGGGCGCAGCAGATTTAGATGCATCTTCAGCAGCACGGTTCATACTTAATACGGCATTATCAACTAATTTTCCCATTCCCAGCATTCTCATTTTCTTTTCTACATTCTGGACTTCTTTGGGTAATAAAATTTTTACGGCTGCATCTTTAAAAAAACCGTCGGGAGCAGAAAGTTTATCAGTGCTTTTTTGAGCCCCCAGAGAAAGGGCTTCTTTTAAACCTGAAACAATTTCATCGGTAGATAGATTGCCGCTGCCTGAAGTTGATTTACTGATAAGTGAAGAAGCTTTCTTAAACAGGCCTCCTAATTTGTTGGAAGAATCTTTTTGCGCTGAAAGTGAAAGGGATAAAAAGACGCAGATAGTAATAGTAAGAATATATTTCATAGGGATGAATGATTGTTTTATTTTCAAATGTAGAATGTATTTACGAATCCGTTTGATGGTTAAACTGTTAAATTGTTTAAACGGATTTAAAATAATTTTATTCTACATTTTAAACTTATATCCTACACCTTTTACGGTTGCGATGCAATCATCCCCTAATTTTTGCCTTATTTTTCTGATATGAACGTCAATAGTGCGGTCGCCTACGATAACTTCTGTTCCCCAAACTTTATCCAAAATTTCATTCCGTAAAAAAACTTTTGAAGGCTTGGATGCCAGAAGTGCCAGTAATTCAAATTCTTTTCTTGCAAGAATAATCTCCTGATCTTTTAAGGTTACAATGTATTTTTCACGGTCAATAGCAAGATCTCCTATTTGTAAAACACTTCCTGTTTCTTTAATGATTCGCCTGAAAAGCGCGTTTACGCGGCTTATTAAAACTTTTGGGCTTATTGGCTTGGTAATATAATCATCGCCACCGGTTTCAAGGCCTTTAATTTCGGTACTATCATCGTTTAGCGCAGTTAAAAAAATAATGATTGTATTTTCAAATGCTTTATCGGCACGCAATATTTTGCAAACTTCAAACCCTGTTTTACCAGGCATCATTACATCAAGAATAATGAGGTCTGGATTATGAATCCGTGCCAGTTCAACTGCCTCATTTCCATTCGTTGCCTTTATTACATTATAGCCTTCAGCCTGCAGATTAAAGTTGAGAATTTCTAAAATATCCAACTCGTCATCAGCCACTAAAATTGTGAATGGTCTTGCTTCCTGGTTCATAATTTGCAAACCTATATTAAATTATCATTTTCTTTCGCCTGTTTACAATTTATTAATATTAACCGACAATTGGGAAATAGTTGAAAAGTTCCTAACAAAAGGTTAATAACATAGTAGAACTGCGCATTTTTGTTGCTCAAATATTTTATAACCTAAAGCATTGGTTAAATTTGTTTATTGGAACTACTTTTGCTTTCAGTAACCTAAAGATGACATGAGGTTTTTATTTATTTATTTTCTGCTTACTTATTTCCTTCCTGTTTCCGCTGCTGCGAGTGATACTACCAATATCCCCATAAGCCGCAGGATTTTTCATGACCAGATAAAGGAAGAACAAAGGCTTGCCGATAAAGCGGATGGCCGCCAGGATGGAATTATAAAAGTGAGCGCAAATCCCGATGTGAATTTACAAGTAACAGATGCACTTATCCGAAAAATAAATGTGCTTCGCAATGATATTGAAATAAACAATGCTTTGCCTACCAACAATGACAAAGTAAGATACCTGCGTTATGTAGAGGATCTTTTAAAAGATTTTATCCTCAGTTGGAAAACCCATAAGCTAAATCCTTCGCTAGCTCCAATGCTGGTAGAAAATTTTGATGAGATATTAAAGGCTAATATCAAAGGTGAAAATATGACGCCTTTGATAAAGCAGGTTCCTTATGAAGTGGGAATTATCAACGCTTCTATTTTTGCTGAAAACCCCGGTTATAATGAAAGCAAAATAGCTTTGTTTAGGGAATTTTGTCAGCTAAATCCTGATAAGATTCTTCAAAATCTTGCACCATACGTAAATGAACCATTTGCAGATACGTTGGTTATTGAGGCTTTTAATAACAGCCCGAGCCAGTTATATACTTATGCTCAATCTACTAATAGTCCGCAAGGAAAACTGATCAGGAAAATTGATGATCCCCGGATACAAACTGTAGTAAAGCTAAGTACGCAAAATCGTGCCCTTTTTTATTTCCCTTTCCTGGATGATCTTATAAGTGGTAAAAAAACAATAGCTGAAATAGAGAAAGTAGCAGGCACGTCAAATGAAACCTATGACAGTGTGGGTTATTATCGTATGTTGGTAAAAACAGAAATTGATTATTACGGCAGAATGGTTCATGGGGATACACCCGTGGCAATGCTGGGTGCTAATGGGTTGCTGGATATGCTCAAGACAAAAGGGTATCAGCATTTTATTTACCCGATCAATGTGCTACATGAAAATCCAAGTCCTGCAGTACGTTTCAGGGCATTGCAACCATTAGACGCACAAGAACTTTATTACATGATGGTGCTCGGAGAAAATGACATCTATACTTCAAGTTATAAATACAGCTTCGACAGGATGATTCAAAAAATGGGGCCTGATCCTCATGGAGATTCCTTGCTTATTTCGCTCAATTTCGATCATTTTAAAAAGTTTATTAAGATGGCTGCAGGCTATAATAAACTTGATGAGTTTCTGAAGACGATGCCGGCAAATTCAGAAAAACTAATGCAGGCTTTTGTAGCAAAATTAGAAACGACCAAAACGTTGGAAGATGCGGTTGATGTGGCTGATTCGTACGGAAGTATCACCAACCCCGAGTTGCAGAAATCGATGTTGCAAAATGTTGAATGGAATGAACAAAGGTGTATTAAAGAAGATAATGAACGCGGACGAAAAATTTACAGCCTTTTAAAAACGATCTTTCTTTCGGCCGATCCCAAAAACGGGATTGATCTTTCTAAAGAAATTGGTATTCCACCTATTTATACAGTAGATTATAATTACCTGGCGGATGATTCAGGAAGAATTATTGAGCAGGTATTTTTCTATGGTGATAAAGACGGTAAGGCATCTTATGCGAGTTTCCTTACCTCATTTCCGCGAAGCGAATGGAGCATCACTCAAAAAAGTGAATGGACAGAGATAAAATCCATAAAAGGGAAGCCGATTTTAATTTATGCCAATCTTCCTTTAGATAATGAAACTGATAAGGATGCAAAAGCGCAGGCCGACCTGATTAATTATCTTGATTCAAAAGGACTGAAGCCTACCATAGTGATCCATAGAGGCCACAGTTATCATTTGCCGTATACGATTCAGCAATTGCCAGAAAGTGCAAAAATTATTATGTTGGGTTCATGCGGTGGCTATCAAAATCTGAAAACGATTTTAAAATATGCTCCTGAAGCGCATATTATTTCTACAAAAGAAACCGGTGCTATGAACGTGAACAAGCCTATTATTGACGCGTTGGACAATACACTTCGGGCAGGTAAAAATATAGACTGGCGTCAAATGTGGGCCGGATTGGAAGCCCAGTTTAACCGTGCTCCCCAACAGATAAGAGAAACTTTTGAGGATTATATCCCGCCACAAAAAAACCTGGGTGCTTTGTTCATTAAAGCTTATAATAAAGAAGGCGGATCCGATGATGAATAGCCAGTATTATTTAAAACAGAATTTAATTTAGACGAATTTGTTTGTTTACTGCCTAATTTAATTTTATTTAAATAAAAAAGCCGGATAAATACCCGGCCCTATCTATTTTAAATAATTTCTTTTCTTACCTCAGCTTATGCAAATAATCATTATTGGCAAATTGTTTTTTAACATCGTGAAGATTTCTCAAAATGCTATTGTCGATAAGCTTGCCTTCCATTTCTAAAATAAACCCACCAATAATATTATTATCAACCACAGTCTCTAAATGAACTTTATCATAAGAAGTAGAGGCTTTGATCTTGGAAACAAAAGAATCCGCTAATTCTTTACTGATAGGAGTTGCAGTGGTAAGTTTGGCGTTATGAAGTCCTATTATGCTATTATATTGTGCGATGAAAGAAGTAATAACGCCAGGCAAATTGGCCTCACGGCTTTTATTACAAATCAGTTTTAAAAAAGTTTCTGTAATGGTTGAAATATTGCCGTTGGTAATTGCGCTGATGATTTTATATTTTTTATCAGCATGGATGATAGGACTTTCAAGCATCAAAACAAAATCGCGGCTTTTATCAACAATTGATTTCAAAAACACAATATCAATATGCACTTCATCCAGCTTACCGTATTGGGTTGCAATATCTATGAGGCTTTTGGCATACCGTTGTGCTAAACGTGGATTGTTCATATCGCTTTAAATTAATTCAACTCAACCTTCTGAGCGAGTTGCTGAATATATTTTTCCTGATCTTCTTTGTTATTTAATTCTCTGCGTAAAACTTTTTCACTCACTTCAAGAACCAAATTACCTACCTGGTTTTTCAAATCGGTGATAGCTGCCATTTTTTGCTGATTAATTACACTTTGCGCGTCGGCAACTATTTTATTCGTTTCTTTCCGGGCTTGTTCTTTAGCATCCTGTATCATTTTATCCCGAATTTCTTTTGCCTCTCTCATCATCTGAGACCTTTCTTCACGCGCTTTTGCCAACAAAGCCTCATTTTCACTTTTCATATTATCCATTTCTTTACGCATGTTTTCTGCAGAAAGAATGGAGTCGGAGATATTTTTTTCCCTTTCATCTAAAGATTTCAAAATCGGTTTCCATGCATATTTTGCCAGGATATAGAACACGATACCAAAAGCAATCAGCGTCCAAATGATCAGGCCTATTTTAGGAAGTAAAAGTTCCATATTTTATCATTTATTTTTAAATATAGCGATTTCAAGTTTAAAAAAAATACTGCATCCTCCGCCCTGTGCTTTGGATGCAGTAAAGATTTGCGCTTATGCGCCGGTGGCGGGTTTTAAAACAGCCAATAAGCCGGCGATAACCGCGAAAAGGGCAACCCCTTCTACCAATGCGGCCGCAAGGATCATGTTAGCACGAATTTCATTCGCTGCTTCCGGTTGGCGTGCAATTCCTTCAACTGCACCTTTACCAATCTGGCCAATACCGATACCTGCTCCTATAGCAGCTAAACCGGCGCCGATTGCTCCACCCATGTGCGAGAATCCAGCTTCAAATAACAAGGTCATTAGTGACATAATTCTGGGTTTTGATATGAATAAAAAAATTAAACAAATGCGTGATCTTCATGTGGCACATCATGATCGCTTCCTTCAAAGCCCTGGCCAATAAATATGGCTGTAAGAGCAGTAAAAATGAATGCTTGTATGAAGGCTACCAATATTTCAATAAAGTAATCGAAAACAACAAAAACTACAGAGAAGGGTGAAAATCCCCAACCGGCAACTGTATTCATAGCTCCAAAAATAAAAATGAGCGAAATGAAAGCCAGGATTACGATATGGCCTGCTACCATGTTTGCAAAAAGACGTATGATCAATGCACCCGGTTTGATTACAAAAAGCCCAAAAAGCTCAACGGGTACCAAAATTACTTTAACCAAAAAAGGCACATCGGGTGGCCATATAATATGTTTCCAGAAATGCGTAGTGGTACTGGCCAGGATAATTATGAGTGAAATAATACCTAATACCAGCGTAAAAGCGATATTGCCGGCAACATTAGCGGCACCCGGCAACAATCCAAAAAGAGCATTTATCAGGATAAAGAAAAAGACGGTAAGCAAATAAGGCATATATCTTTGCCATCTTGAACCAAGGTTAACTTTGGCTACTTCTTCCCTTATAAATACAATAATCGGCTCCATAAAGCTTTGAGCTCCGGATGGTGCAGAAACAACGCCTTCTCCCTTCTTGTATTTTTGTGCAATCTTTATCATCAGGTAGCAAAATAATATCAGCGCCAAAAAGGTTTGAATTACGTTCCTGGTAAGCGAAAGATCATATACGGTTACATTGGGATCTGCCGGAACGACCGTATTTTCATCCTCAAGGCGGTAACCATCATAGGTTTGATTATGCTCCGGCCCAAATCTTTTGGAAGAAAAAACGGACCATCCTTTTTGGGGAGAATATAATATTACTGGCAGGTAAATGGCCGCTTCAAAATTATCGGTTGAAAAAAAGTGGAATTCGTAAGCGTCCTGCACGTGATTCATAATTGCTTTTGTAGGATCGAATTTTTCTTCCTGTTTATGGTTATCAGCAGGCTTTTCCTGGGAAAAAACGTTTGATGAAAACGTAAGCAAAAAAAGGCTGAAAACCGCTGCCAATAAAGATTTCATGCTTTTTGAACCCATATTTCTTATGAATTTTGCGCAAAGATAAGGGTTTGCAACATGATTGGAAAGGCAGAAGCCATTATTTTTATTTAAAAAAACATTTAATTTTTAAATTAATAATTTTTAGGAGTTTCTTTTTAGGGTGAGTTGAATAAATTTTATATTTAATAAAAATCTAAGGATGAAAAATCTGATCTCTGCCAGGCTTGCTATTATAATTTTTGCAGTAATAATTGCTTTTTTTGGCGCCAATACTATTTTGAATGCAAGGCACATGGTTATGAATATTCCTTCTTTTTTGCCAGTGTCTAAATGGATGGTCTATTTGTCAGGAGCAGGATTTTTACTGGCTGCCATGGCATTTATTATTGATCGTTATGCAAAAATTGCGGGTTACCTGCTGGCAGTGTTACTTTTAATCATTGTCTTTTCTGTTGATGTCCCCGGCATTGTCCATGCTGCGTCAACTCCTATAAAAATGTTATTTGTTACTAACATGCTCAAAGATGCGGCTTTGGCAATGGCGGCAATATTAATTGCAGATATTTCCAGAGAAAGAACGGTGTAAATTTGCATAAGTGAAATCAGTAAAAGAAATATTATCTTTTCCGTTTATAGTACTCATCAAAATATATCAATTGATCATTTCTCCCTGGATGGGACCTTCCTGCAGGTATACCCCTACTTGTTCACAATATGGAATAGAAGCATTTAAAAAATACGGACCATTAAAAGGAAGTTGGCTTACCATAAAAAGAATTTTAAGATGTAATCCCTGGGGCGGCCATGGGCACGACCCTGTTCCGTAGGTAAAATATAAATCCGGTTTTTTTGCTGGTTCACTGTTGGTTTTGCAGTTGCTTATTTGGATTTAAGCCTGTATTTTTTATTTACTTTAGGATTATTAAAATATTCATCCAGTTCCTTTTTATTGGTAGTATTATCAACAATCGTTACATCTATTAACTGAAGTTGGATTTGTTGTAATTCATCTTTCATCTTGGCTATTTTTTGAACAATATCGGGATCTTTATCTCCTACCAATGCATTATCAGTCAATAAATATTGGAGTCTTTTTATGTCATTTCTTACCAGGGATGCAGCATTCAACTCGTCATTTTTATTAGGTGCTACTGCTTCTTTTACCGGAACCAAAGCCACGCCTACGCTAGGTAAAATTTTACCGGTAGTTTGCAGGCTCTGGTTTTGCATGGAAGAAAAAACAGTGCCTCCCAAAGAAGTAGTGGCAGAGGTAAGATCAAAAGTAGTTCGGGTATTTTTGGTTTTTTTAATCTTTTCATCAAGACTCCGAAAAGTACTTTTTAACTGAAGGATATATGTTTCAATATCACTGGTTAACTTGTTGTATTCCAAAAGGCGGCGGGGATAATTGATTGCCTGATTTACTTTTATAGTCACTTCTGCAGTATCCCGATTATAAAATTTATCTACACCTATAAATTTTAGTATGAGCGTTTTTTCTTTCGCCTCGTCATTGTCTTTTATAAAATCATAAGGAGCTACCCAGGTAAACTGGTCTCCGCATTGTGTGATAGGAGTTGTAGAGCGAATAGGATAATTGCAGTAATAAGTAATTGATTCAAGCGGGAAACTTCCTTGTTCGCATTGTAACTTAAAATTTAAAGTATCTCCTTCATCAATAGAGAGATCACTGCTTACAGTGGGTTTTATTTTGGATGGGATGATGTCTGTATTATAAAATAAGATTGAGAAAGTAGTGTCCATGTGGTCTTGGGGATCATCCAAGTTTTGAACACCTATTTTTACCTTATATTGAGTATCATATTTTAATTTTCCTGATAAAAAATATGATTTTTCTGCCTTAAAATGTAGCAGACCGTTGTCTTTGTTTATTCTTAAACCAACAGGTGAATTTTTTAAATACCAATAATAATTATAAGGATTTTTATTGATCTCAAAACGATAATCCAAAGTGGAATCCACATGAAGGGTAAAGTAAGGGCTGAAATTTTTTATCCTTAAGAGAGTATCAAGGGGTTTTAAGTAAATAGTGTCCTCAGGAGGCAAATGAATGGTGTCTTCATTCTGTACAATCGTATCCTTTTTGTCCTGATAAGTACTATCAGTCACTTGGCTTTTTACATGAACTGTAAAAAACAACAGCGGCATAAAAAACAGTAAAACTTTGGAAGCGGCGTTTTTAAGCATGTGTGCAAAAGTATAAAACAATTCGCGCCAAATTCTTAAAGAAATAAAAAAAAAATACTTAAAATTTTTTAAAAGAGCAAGTGAAAATCAGGAACTTATATAAAGGTTCCCGCGTACATTAACGTTTTAAATAAGGCAGGTAAACAGCCTTATTTAAATTTATCCATAACCATTTCCGCGGAACCAGACAGTTTTTTCATAATTACTGAAATGCTTTGGGCTATTTCACTTTTATTTTCCACGAGAAGGGCTGCAGTATTTTTACAGTTTTCTTCTTCTTCTTCATTTTTCATTTCTGAATTTGAATGCCTCATATGAATTACAAGATCTTTTAAATTAGCATCTGCATTTCTTGATGCCTGCACTAAAATTAAAACGGTTATTGCCTCTAAATCTTTTTCGTTTCCGCCATGCAAAAGAGGAATTTTATGCAATTCTTTAATGAGGCTGTCCACATTTACCCTGCGCCGTGTTAATTTATTTGCATTTTTTTCGATTATATTTTTTATCCCTGGCTTTATTGTCAACATTGCATTTTGGTAGAAAGTATTTGCTTCCGAAGGCATTACTACATTTACCTGGGCAATACTGAAGCGGGAAAAGAACAAAAAAAGCAGGGGTAAAATGTTTTTCATAAGTAAAATCTTTTGTGAAAAATTTACTCAAAAGAGGTAGCTGAGATATAAAACGCTTAAAACAAAAAAATATTGAAGAGATTTGAATCTATATTATTCTGGAATAATTTAAAATAAGAGTTAGTATATTTTGCATAAAGCTTTTATAATGGTTTTCCTGTTATAATGTGCTTTAGAATTATAAAACTTGCATAGATTTTATTAGTCATTTATAAAAAATTAAAGATGAATCTTAACCCTAAATTAAAAGGACAAAGCGCATTAGTAACCGGTGCAAATAGTGGTATCGGAGAAGCGGTTGCCATTGCTTTGGCAAATGAAGGTGCCAATGTGGTGGTAAATTACATTACTCATCCAGAAAACGCAGATGCAGTAGTAAAAAGAATTGAACAAAACGGCGGTAACGCAATGGCTATAAAAGCAGATGTTAGTAATGAAGAAGATGTTCAGTCGATGTTTCAACAAATGTACAATAAGTATGGAACCATCGATATACTGGTAAACAATGCCGGAATTCAAAAGGATTCGCCTTTTGAAAGTATGAGCCTTGAGGATTGGAAATTGGTAATTGATGTGAACCTGACAGGGCAGTTTTTATGTTCGCGCGAAGCGGTAAAGGAATTTTTGAAACGAGGTGTTGTGCCTGGGCGAAGTTGTGCAGCCGGCAAAATAATTTGCATGAGCAGTGTACACCAGGTAATTCCCTGGGCAGGGCACGTAAATTATGCATCCAGCAAAGGCGGAATTGAAATGATGATGAAAAGCATGGCGCAGGAACTGGCTCCAAAAAAAATAAGAGTAAATGCGATAGGGCCGGGGGCAATAGAAACACCGATCAACATAAATGCCTGGGATACTCCTGAGGCTGCTGCAAAATTATTAACACTTATACCCTATAAACGGATTGGCGTGCCTGAAGATATCGGTAAGGTTGCTGCCTGGCTTGCCAGCGACGAATCGGATTACATCGTGGGAACCACTGTTTTTGTTGACGGCGGGATGTTGTTATATCCGGGATTTACAACGAACGGGTAAGATAAAAAGAAATAAAATAATGGAAAATCAAGAGTTAAAAAGATTACAGGTAAATGCAACAAAAGAAGTTCCTATAGAAAACTGGGGACCTTATTTAACAGAGCGGCAATGGGGAACAGTAAGGGAAGACTATAGTCCCGGGGGTGATGCTTGGGATTATTTTACCCATGATCATTCCCGAAGCAGGGTTTATCGCTGGGGAGAAGATGGCTTAGGGGGGATTTCTGACATCAAACAACAATTGTGTTTTGCCCTTGCATTGTGGAATGGTAAAGATCCGATTCTGAAAGAAAGATTGTTCGGGTTGACTAATAAGGAAGGTAACCATGGAGAAGATGTAAAGGAACTTTATTATTACCTTGATAATCTTCCTTCTCATTACTATATGAAATATTTGTACAAGTATCCACAGGAAGCTTTTCCTTATAACAATTTATTGGAAGAAAATGCAAAGCGGGATAAACTACAGCCTGAGTATGAAATTCTGGATACCGGAATTTTTAACGATGACCGGTATTTTGATGTTTATATTGAATATGCAAAGGAAAGTAGTGAAGATATTTTTATTAAGATTGAGATAGTGAACCGGGGTCCCCAAAAGGCGCCAATTACTATTTTGCCCACGCTGTGGTTTTACAACAACTGGCAATATGCCGGTGAAAATAACAAACCTTACATCAATTATGTTTCGGACCATTGCGTAAAAGCACATCATCAATATCTTGGAGATTATTACCTTTATTTTAACCCAACGTACAATGTCCTTTTTACTGAAAATGAAACCAATTTTCAAAGGCTTTTTAATAAACCTAACTCAAATGAGTTTGTAAAAGATGCCTTTCATGAAGCCATTATTCATGGAACTAATTTTCAGAAGCTAAAAGACAAAAAAGGAGGTACCAAATGTGCTCCTGTTTATTCTTTTGAAATTGAACCTAAAAAGTCAGCGTGCGTGTTTCTAAGGCTTTCGAATAAAAAAGTGGATGATTTTTTTCCGGAAAATTTCAAGGATATTTTCATAAAAAGAAAGAATGAAGCAGACATTTTTTATGAAAGTATTCATCCGGCTTCTTGTGCAGAAGATCAAAAGAACATTCAGCGGCAGGCATTTGCGGGATTGCTTTGGAATAAACAATATTACCATTACGATCTTAACACGTGGTTAAATACCAGCGATGGCATAACACCTGATACTCCTGAGCGTAAAAGCGGGCGCAATCATGACTGGAAATATTTAAAAAATCAGGACATCTTATCAATGCCTGATAATTGGGAATACCCATGGTATGCATCCTGGGATATGGCTTTTCATTGTATTTCAATGGCAGTGATTGATCCTCTTTTTGCAAAGCATCAACTTACTTTACTTATGCGCGAATGGTACATGAATCCACAAGGGCAGTTACCTGCGTATGAATGGAATTTCAGTGACGTGAATCCGCCGGTTCATGCGTTTGCTGCGTTAGAAATTTATAAAACAGAAGAAAGATTATATGGTAAAACCGATATTGTTTTCCTGAAAAGTATTTTCCAGAAACTAATCATCAATTTTACATGGTGGATCAATAGAAAAGACGAAAACGGTAATAGTATTTTTGAAGGTGGTTTTCTTGGTCTTGATAATATCGGGCTGTTTAACCGTAGTATGGTTCTGCCTGGGGATGCTGTTTTAGAACAGGCTGATGGTACAAGTTGGATGGGGAAGTATGCATTAGATATGATGAATATTGCGCTTGAAATTTCAATGCACGATCCTTCTTTTGAAGATACGGCTACCAAATTTTATGAGCATTTTGTAATTATCGCCGAGGCTTTGAATGAGCTGGGATTATGGGATGAAGAAGACAAATTTTTTTATGATGTTCTATCTATAAATAAATCTGAAGCTTTTCCGTTAAGAGTACGATCAGTCGTAGGGCTTATTCCATTGTTTGCAGTTACCGTTATTAAAAAAGATGTTTTTGACCACCTTCCTGATTTCACAAAACGAATGAAATGGTTTCAGCAATACAGGCAAACCAATCATTTATATTTACCAAGTGAAGTGAATAAGGATTTTGAATTTACTTTACTTTCTTTAGTAAATAAAGAAAGGTTGGAATATTTGTGTGAAAAATTATTAGATGAAGCAGAGTTTTTGTCAGAGGGAGGAATCAGGGCGCTTTCAAAATTTTATGAAAAAAATCCTTACACCTTAAACTACGATGGCAACAGTTATTCTATTCAATACGATCCCGGAGATTCTACTTCCAGTATGTTTGGCGGAAACTCTAACTGGCGAGGTCCCGTTTGGATGCCGGTAAATTATTTGTTCATCAATGCATTTAAAACCTTTGGGTATTTTTTCGGCGATGGTCTGAAAGTTGAATTCCCTTCGCATTCCGGAAAAAACGTATCGCTTTCTGAAGTGGCAAACCAAATTTCTGCCAGGTTACTACATATTTTTGAAAAGAATGAGCAGAATGAAAGGCTTTGTAATGGCGATTATAACTGGTTTTATAAAAAAGAAGAAAATAAAGACCTGGTTCTATTTAATGAATATTTTCATGGCAATACCCTTCGGGGATTAGGTGCAAGCCACCAAACCGGGTGGACGGCATTGATCGCTAATTTAATTCTCGATCTAAAAGACAAAGATTAATTCTGCCTTTCTTTTAGTGTAAGCAATGCAACTGATTCAATATGATGTGTTTGAGGGAACATATCCACGGGTTGTATTTTTTCAACAACATATGTTTCACTTAACAACTGGAGGTCTCTGGCCTGTGTAGCTACGTTGCAACTTACATAAACGATTTTTTCAGAAGAAATTTCCAAAAGTTTATTTACTAATTTGGGATGAAGACCGGCACGCGGTGGATCTACAATTACCACATCTGCTTTGCCATGAAAATTAAAAAAATCGTCATTGCAAATTTCAATAACATCTCCTGCAAAAAAAACAGATGATTTAAGCTGATTTAAAGCGGCATTCTCTTTTGCGTCCTCAATAGCGTCTTCAATTACATCAACTCCAATTATTTTCTTTGCCTTTTTACTTAAAAAAAATCCTATACTTCCGGTGCCACAATACAGATCATAAACAATTTCATTACCTGTGAGTGCTGCAAAATCATTTACAACATTATATAAAACTTCTGCCTGTTTCGTATTGGTTTGGAAAAAAGATTTAGGAGAAATTTTAAAATTAAAATCTCCCAGCTTTTCAATAACGTATCCTTCGCCATAAAAGGTTACAGGCTTAAGATCATTCAGGCTATCGTTCCATTTTTGATTGATTGTGTAAACGAGGGTAGTGATCGCAGGTACTTTTTCTAATAAATTTTTAGAGATTTTTTCAATCTCTTTTTTATCCTGATTCCCAAAAACAAGGTTTACCATCAGCTCACCTGTGGTACAATTTCTAATAACAATGTTTCTTAAGAATCCTTTATGCTCTTTAATGTCGTAATAGCTGTAATGGTTGCTTTCTGCAAATTCCCTTAAAGTGTTTCTTATGATATTATTGACATCATCCATTAGCCAACACTCCCTGATGTCAATTATTTTATCATACAATTTTGGAACATGATAACCTACGGCGCCCCCCGGCCATTTTTCTTCACCTAAAACCTGCAATTCATTATGAGTGAGGTATTTTTTATTGCTGAAAGTGAATTCAAGTTTGTTCCTGTAATTTGTAGTTTTTTGAGATCCGATAATTGGTAACACAGGAACATTATTCAATTTGCCGATTCTTTTTACCACGTCTTTCACTTCCTGCTCTTTATACTCCAATTGCTTTTCATAAGGAAGCATTTGCCATTTACAGCCGCCGCAAATTCCAAAATGGATACAAAAAGGTGAAACTCTTTCGGCACTGTATGTATGAATTTTGGTAACTTTCCCTTCTGCCCAATCCTTTTTATTTTTTGTAAGTAAAACATCTGCAACATCACCGGGAACAGCACCTTCAATAAATATGACTTTGCCGTCAATTTTAGCCAATGCTTTTCCTTCTGCAGCATATCCCGTTACAGGAATATTTTCTAAGAGGTTTTTTTTTCTTTTCACGAATGCAAAAATAAATGATGTTGCATGAAGGCTCTTTAAAAATTAATAAGAAACTTTTAGAATAATAAACAGAAAGTTTCGTTTTAGTTTTTTTGAAAAAAGCGCTGCAGTGTAGGGCTAATTAAAATGTTAACTATTTAACACAACCTTTTTTTACAGTTCAAATTGAATATTTTTGTTTTTCATTTATTCAAACTATGAAATTATTTTTTTCTTTCTTTCTTTTCATTTTCTCTTTTACAATAGCTGATGCGCAGGGGTACAAAGTTACTTTAAAGGCTCCTCAATATAACGGTGGCCTGGCTTATCTTACTTATTATTATGGTAAAAGCATGAATGTGGAGGATTCAGCTATTGTAAATTCAAAAGGTATTGCGGTATTCCAGGGAAAAGATAAAGTACTTCCGGGCGTTTATTCAATTGTTTTGCCAGGTAAGACTAAATTGTTTGATTTTTTAATAGCAAACAAACAAATAATCAATATTTCAGTTCCGGATACATCAGATATCATTAATACAGTAGTGATCATTGGTGCCGAGGAAAATCCCCTTTTTCAACAATATCAAAAATATGCTTCTGAAAAAGGCAAGTTGTTGCAACGTGAATTGCTGGCGTATAAAAATTCCACTTCAAAAGAAGATAGTGCGGCACATGAAAAAAAATACCAGCAGTTGAATGATGAACTGAATATTTATAGGGATAATATTATCAAAGATCATCCTAAATCTATGCTGGCAACTTTGCTTATAAGTATGAAACCGGTGCCGGTTTTATATTCTCATCCGCTAACACATGAAGATTCAGTTGCCAATTTTCAGTATTATAAAAAACATTATTGGGGTGGAATTACGTTTATGGATGACCGTATAATCCGTACTCCTTTCTTTTTACCAAAGCTGGAGCAATATTATAGGAACGTAGTTTCTCCGGTACCTGATTCAATAATTAAGGAATCTGATTATATGTTGCTGCTTGCACGCTCATCTCCTGAAATGTATAAGTTTTTATTGAACTGGCTTACCGATGAATATATTTATCCAAAATATATGGGACAGGATGCGGTGTTTGTTCATCTCTTTGAAAAATATCATTCGAAAGGAGTTTCGAGCTGGCTTAACAAAAAGCAACTAAAAACAATTTCAGACAGGGCTTATATGTTAATGGCTAATTTGATAGGAGAGCAGGCCGCTAATCTTGAAATGGTAGATTCGAGTGGCAAAAATGTTCCTTTGTATAATATTACTTCAGATTATATCGTTATTTGTTTCTGGGATCCTACTTGTGGCCATTGCCAAAAGCAGGTTCCTCGTCTTGATTCAATTTATAATGCTAAATGGAAAAATGAAGGTGTAAAGATGTATGGAGTACTTACTGAGACAAAGGATCTTGAACAATGGAAAAAATTTATTAAGGATAAAAATCTCGGTAACTGGATCAATGTATATGAAACAGATGCGCAAAAGAAAATAACAGAGGATTCAAAGCAGGCATCTTATAAGCAATTATATGATGTTATCCAAACTCCTACATTATATTTATTAGATAAAGACAAAAAAATTATTGCAAAAAAATTAACGATGGAGCAAATGGATGATGTACTTGATGCGAAAATAAAAAACCAGTCTGCTAAAACTGCAAATCGCTAGTAAAACGACTTTTAAGTATGATTTTGATTTTAGCAAAGATGAAAACTTCTTTATCAACTATGAGATTCTTTTAAAAAATATTTAATGAAAAAACTGCTTCTCATTTTTGTTTTTACTTCTTCGTTATTTTATTCTTATAGTCAAACACTCTTTACTTATGGAGCACATAAAGTAGATGCATCTGCATTTTTAAATGCATATAATAAAAATAAAACTGCTACCACCAACTATTCGCAGGCTCTTAAGGATTATCTTGATCTTTACATCAATTTTAAATTAAAAGTGCAGGCTGCTAAAGATATCCATCTTGATACCCTTCCATCTATGATAGCAGATCTGCAAAACTTCAGAAGCCAGATCCAGGATACTTACCTGAAAGATGGAAAAGAAGTGAACCGCTTGGTTGATGAAGCTTTTTTAAGAAGTCAGAAGGACATTCACGCCATTTATTATTTTATAAAATCAGATAATGGAGACGACTCTGTAAAGAATGCAAACCTGATTAATAAAGTTTATAAAAAACTAAATTCAGGGGAAACAGATGAAGACATTCTTTCAAAAATAAATGCGACTACGCCCGGCAAAATTCAAAAGGAAGATATTGGTTACATCACCGTTTTTACGTTGCCCTATAAGTTTGAAAATATCATTTATGGATTAAAGCCTGGTACTGCAAGTGCTCCGTTTCGTACAAAAAGCGGCTGGTATGTTTTTAAAAATGCAGGAGAAAGACATGCAGTGGGCAAAATAACAGTTGCTCAAATTTTGTTTGCCGCTCCACAGGGAGAGGAACATCAAAAAGAAGATGCAAAGAAACTTGCAGATTCGGTTTATACGGCATTAATGAATGGAAGTGATTTTGCAATGCTTGCAAAACAATTCAGTGACGACAGAACAACTTTTATGAATGGTGGAAAGATGCCCGAGTTTGGAACGGCTAAATATGATTCTGTTTTTGAAAATCATGCTTTCTCGCTTCAAAAAGACGGGGAGATATCAAAGCCTTTTGAAACCCAATTTGGATACCACATTCTAAAAAGAATTTCTGCTGAACCTGTTCCCACGAGTAAAGACGATGAAAAATTTATGTATAATTTGAAGCAGCAGGTCTTAAATGATAGCCGCATTGAAATAGCGAAAGAAAAGTTTCTAAAAGAAATTTTTCCAGTCATAAACTTAACGAGGAAAAAAATTAACCATCAAGATTTGTGGCGTTTTACTGATAGTGCCTTACTAAAAAATAAAGAAGTAAAAACAGGAAACGTGAATCAAAATACCACGTTGCTTTCATTCAATAATAATCAAAGTGTAAAAGTGAGTGACTGGATCGTATATGTCAGAAACAGCAATAACAAAATTGAAGGCGATCATGAATCTTATAAGAAGATATTTCCGGAATTTGTTAATCAATCTGCGATTTCAAATTATGCATCACGATTGGAAAAATATAACCCGGCATTTAAAGCTCAGATCGATGAATTTAAAGAAGGCAATATGCTTTTTGAAATAATGCAAAGAAAAGTGTGGGGCCACGCCTCTTCTGATACTTCAGGATTGAAAAAGTTTTATGAGCTGCATAAACAAAAGTATTTATGGAGTGCCAGTGCAGAGGCTGTAATTTTTTCCTGCTCTAATGCGGAAGTAGCCAAAAGCAATATTGCAAAATTGAAAAAAGGAAAAAGCTGGAAAGAAATTGTAAATGAAAATCCCTCGTCCGTTCAAGCCGATTCTGGAAGGTTTGAATTAGGACAGATTCCTGTAGTGGACAGAACCGCTTTTTCTGACGGGTTAATTACTCTTCCTGTAATTAATAAAACTGATGGGACCGCAGTATTTGCCGAAATCCTTAAAGTTTATCCTGGTAACCAACAAAGAAATTTTGAAGATGCACGCGGACTTGTGATTAATGATTATCAAAATTATCTTGAACAAAAATGGATTGAGCAGTTAAAGAAAAAATATTCTGTCAATGTGAATCAAAAAGTCTTGCAATCCCTTTTAAATAAAAATTGATTTTTTAATTAAGGTTTTTCCATACATAAGTTTGCTTTTAGCAAATAATTACCAAATTACTTTTTTCCTTTGCAGTCTATTGGCAAACTTTTTGAAAAGTTTGCCGCAAAGAATCGTAACTCATTAAAAACTAAAAAAATAAAGTAATGAAAAAATTATTAGTTATTGTCTTATGTGTCGGAATGTTTTCTACTACAAAATCGCAGGTTTATTTACAAGGAGGCGTAAATCTTGCCAACATCTCTACCTCCAATTCGGGAGCCACTCAAAAAAGTAATATGCTCACCACCTTCAATGCCGGAATTATGGCAAGGTCTAATTCTACAGAACCTATTGCACTGGAAGCCGGGTTGTTACTCGAAGGAAGGGGTGCTAAAGCAGATACTTACCTTACTTCTTCTACTACTGACAATTATGTGAAAACAAAATTTAATCCACTCTATCTTGAATTGCCTGTGAATTTTGTGATTAGACTGCCTCTTCAGAGCAAATCAAATATTTTTTTTAATGCCGGGCCTTATGTGGCAATGGGCATTGCAGGAAAATCAAAAGTGGAAACCAAATTTTTGGGCAGCGTTTCAAATTCGAGCTACGATATTAAATTCAATAATGATAATCCCTCAACTACACAACAGGAAGATGCCAACTATGACAAATTAAAAAGGTTTGATTACGGGGTAAATGTGGGCGGAGGATTTGATTTAGGGAAAGTAATCTTAAAAGCAAATTATGCTTTAGGAATGGCGAAGATCAACTCTACACAAAGTAATAATAGTGCCAATGATAAAAATAAATACCGTACTATCAGTGTATCTGTTGGAATTCCTCTTCACAGAAAATAATAATTATAATACAAAAAAAAGACTGCCAGCAAATTGGCAGTCTTTTTTTGTTTAAAGCTGTATTAAATAATTTCTTTCGCAACATTTACAACCACGTGAGGCTTGCCTAATGTATAATAATGTAAAACCGGAACGCCGGCTTTTTTAAGTTCTTTGGATTGCTGCAACAACCATTCCGTTCCCACAATTTCAACATCAGCATCTGTTTTGCATTTCATTATTTCATTGCTCAATTCTGTAGGTATATCAACATGGAAAGTTCGTGGTAAAACGGTGAGCTGCCTTTTTGAGGTAATGGGTTTTAAGCCCGGAATAATAGGAATTTCAATTCCCATTTCCCTGCAGTTTTTTACAAAATCAAAATATTTTTTATTATCAAAGAACATTTGCGTGGTAATATAATCAGCCCCGGCCTCCACTTTCATTTTTAAATAATTTAGATCGCTTTGTAAATTAGGCGCTTCAAAATGTTTTTCCGGATAGCCTGCAACACCAATGCAAAAGTTGGTTTTATTGCCATCTCTTATATCATCTTCAAGGTAAATTCCATGGTTTAAATTTACCGTTTGTTTTATAAGGTCAATTGCATAAGCATGCCCGTTTTCTTCCGGTTCAAAAACAGTTTCATTTTTAGGTGCATCTCCCCTAAGTAGCAATACATTATCAATTCCCAGGAAAGCAAGGTCTATCAGGGCATTTTCAGTTTCCTGAAGATTAAAACCGCCACAAATTAAATGCGGAACAGCGTCTATCTTATAATGGTTCATAATTGCCGCGCAAATACCCACAGTACCCGGTCGTTTGCGTATCTCCACTTTTTCAAAAGTTCCATCAGTCTTCTTTTTAAAAACCTGCTCACTTCGATGGTAAGTTACGTTGATAAATGCGGGGTTAAATTCCATTAAAGGATCCAAATGATTATAAATAGATTCAATGGTTTTTCCCTTTAACGGAGGAAGAATTTCAAAAGAAATAGATGTTCCTTTTGATTGTTTTATATGATCTGTAACTTTCATTTTTTAAAAATAGATGCAAACATAAGCGGTAATCAGAAAAATGCAAAGAAAGAAAAGACTTGTTTAATTTTCAATTGTTAACCAGGCTATTTAATTTTATTTGATTGCCTGTAATTATTAATGAATAAAAAAGGCAAGAATTCCGGTTGCCACCAGGGTTACGCCGGTAATAATTCCTGCATTATGTTCCAGTGTATGCCAGTTTAGTTTTAATACACCGATATAGGCAAACCTTACCAGCAATACCATGCCACCTGTGGTAATGATTAAATACAAAGCAGCTATAAACCATATAAGCCATGGTGCCTGCGTTCCTGCTAACAAAAAATAAGCTTCAATTTCCATGCAGGGAGATAAGAACATCGCAAGTACCAAGGCTATAATTATGGTCTTTTTAGATCTCTTTTTTTTAATATTCTCACTAATGTGAAAATGTTTATGATTGTGGTGTCGATAAATAAACAGAAGCCCTAATCCAATCAAAATTACAGGGGCAATATAATGGGTAAAATCCTCAATCTTTGCTGCAATCTGAGCGCCGATAAATCCAAGTGCAAAACCAATTACAACTGTACTTAATCCATGCGCAATAGCTGATATAAAAGTAACCTGGGTTACTTCTCCCACAGACCATTTTTCTTTTCTTCCGATGGCAATAACCGGCAACCAATGATTAGGAATAGTAGCATGA
The DNA here is from genome assembly GCA_028876495.1 of Bacteroidota bacterium. Lineage (GTDB taxonomy): Bacteria > Bacteroidota > Bacteroidia > Chitinophagales > Chitinophagaceae > Ginsengibacter. The sequence continues at coordinate 126,544 of JAGWRO010000091.1, read as the reverse complement.
AGAAGGCTCAAAATGATACTACCGGTAATTATACTAAACATTATAGAATTTGTAAATCTGAGATTAAAACGATCTGCAAGATACTTTGATACGGTCTTTTAGGTGAAATTTTTTATTTTGATTTCAAAATAAAAAAGCCTTTGTAATTTTTTACAAAGGCTTTTAAAATGCTGTAGGGGAAGGGCTCGAACCTTCACGAGGCAGTTGGCCGTAGCACAAAGTTGAGTGGTCGACCCTGGTCGTCTGAATTTTCATCCGGACGGCTCTATGCTATGTTTATCCTGTGATCCTCACCCCCGAGACAAGAGGGCATGTCTGCCAAAAATTTCATCACCCCACAATGTTTAAGAACTAATATAGTGCAAATCTAATATTATCGAACTAAATAGAAAAGTTTTTTAATAATAATCAAATAAATATAGAAAATATTCAATTAATGTACTATTTTCGTATGATATATCTAAAATAAAAAACAATTTATGGCTACCAAATTTAATATTGACAAATTGGATTTAAAGATAATCCAGGAAATGCTCGAAAATGCAGAAATGCCTTATGCTGAATTAGGTAAAAAACTTTTTGTAAGTGGTGGCACCATTCATGTTCGAATAAAAAAGTTGGAAGAACTTGGTATTGTTAAAGGTAAAAAATTAAAAGTAAACTTAGGCCTTCTTGGCTATGATATTACTGCATTTGTTGGAATTTTTCTTGAAAAAAGCTCGCTTTATGATGTAGTAGCCACTGAGCTGGAAAAAATTCCTGAAATTATAAGGCTTAATTACACTACCGGCAACTATAGCATGTATCTTGAAATTGTTTGTAAAGATATTAGCCAACTGCGTCGGGTACTTCATGATAATTTACAAAAAATTAAAGGAATTGAACGCACAGAAACATTGATTTCTCTTTCTGAAAGTTTCAACAGAAGTGTACGCGTAAGCGAAGAAGATGACTGACAAGATACCAAACACTTACAGTGAAGAAACAACTAAAAGGATTTTGTTTTAGAAGATAATAAGGCGGTAGTAAACCAACTAATATCCCGGATTTTTATTTCCTCAATGAGTTGGATCATTCTTGAATTTTAAGGAGTTTACAAACTCAGCCACTGTTTTTTTATATTCCCCTTTCGGAAAATCTAATTTTTTAAAATGAAAAGTGGCTGCCTTTTTCAAGGATTGTTTAATTGAGAAATTGTTTTGTTTTTCTGAAAAGAAGAATCCCTTCTCCATCAAGTATTTTGCAAGATATTCCTGTTCGGTTTGACCGGGAGTTGGAATTAAAATGGCTTTTTTTTGTAAAGCTGTCAAATCCATAACCGAAGTGTAACCACTTCTGCATATCACCACTTTCGACATGGCAAAAACTTCATTTAATTCATTTGCCGGCAGGTGATTTTTTATGGTTATGTTTTTAAAATTTTCCGGTGGCTCACTTTCTTCAGGAAGACCGCGAATCAAATAAATATTTCCGTCAACGGTTTTTAATTGCTCAAGAATGTTGTTTTCAAAAATAGTTCGCTGAGGTTCAGGTCCTGAAATGATAATGAGCAAATCATAAACCTTTTCCATATCGGGGATTTTGTCAAACCGTGAAACGGGCCCTATATAAATAACATTTCCGGGCATTTTTTTGGGATGAGAAAGTTCACCGGCGAGTCCATCTTTGCCCTCATCGGGCACCCAGCAGCAAGAATATTTTTTTATAAAATGATAATGGATTTTTTGTGCAATTCCTTCACTAAATTTATTGCCTGTCTTAATAAAAAGTTGGTGCGTTATGTAAATTGAAGGAAAATTTTTATGATACATTCCAAAGCGGTTATCAGATATTACTGCGTCAATTGAATATCTTTTAATCACCTTTTTTAACCATCTTTTTTCCTGAATAATTCTAAGAATAATTTTTGGGGCTTGCAAAATTAGTTTAAGCGAAAAGAAGCTTTTTTGACGACTGTACTCAATTTCATAACCTTTGTACCGTAAAAATACTGTGCCAGGGAACTCTTTTTTTAGGAGAGAAAAAGTTTTTTTATCAGCTACAATATAGACGTCGCAACCCAGTAAAATCAGCTCTTTAATAATTGGAATACAACGGGTTGAGTGCCCTAAACCCCAATCGAGCGGTGCCACCAAAACACGCGGATTTTGCTTTTTAATAGTAAATTTTTTACTTTTTTTCAAAAAAATTACAATATTTATTGGTGAAAATAGTTTAATTTGGTGTTATGAATTTTTAAATGGATTGAGTTATTATTGCTAATACCTCATTGGCATTTATTAATAATTAATAATCGAAATATTTTAATGAAAAACGTAAACCGCGCCTTGTTAATATTATTAGTTATTCTCTCCGTTGTTGCAATGAGTTGCAGTGCTTCACGCAAGAGCAAAACAGGATGTGAATGTAATAGTAACATGGTAGGCTATTAAAAACCAATCAAAATGGACAAATTCAATAGAGATCTTTTGGTATTGTTCAAAGAAAAATCTAATCCCCAAGCAATTGAGCATGAAGTAGAACTACTTCATGAACTTCTTTTTTATGTTGAAAAAATTGATAACCTGGTAACAGTTTACGAGGTTATTAATATAAATAAATATAAAATTTCTTCGAACAAAAAATTAGTACGTGAAACTTTAGGGAATAAAATCTTAAAGCCTTTTGTTTTTTTGAATAACAAAAATTAAGACTGATTATTCCTGTATCGTCCACACTTCTTTGCCGCGCAATAATTTATCTAAATCAGCTGTAGTTTTCGCTTTAGCGTTGTCAACTTGTTTTGATAATACTTCTTCATAGCATGGCCTTTCTGTTTCATAAAAAACACCAAATGGCCTTGGGAAATGATGTTCTGAAGATCTTGGATTTTCAAAAATTCTTGTAAGTATTTGCGCTTTGTAAAAATCTTTTTCATCATGGATCCAAAGATCGTTTTCACTTATAGCTCCATTCAATTCTACCACCTCAGGCCTCAATCCATTTAATCTTATTCCTTTATTTCTTTCTGCACCAAAAACCAAAGGTTCGCCTTGTAGAAGAAAAATTGTTTCTTCCGGTTTTGTTTTTTTATCGGTGTAAAGTTCAAATGTACCGTCATTAAAAATGTTACAGTTTTGATAGATTTCGAGAAAAGAAGATCCTTTGTGATGAGCAGAGCGTAACAACATTTCCTGTAAATGTTTCGGGTCTCTGTCCATCGTTCTTGCAACAAAAGTTGCATCGGCGCCTAAGGCTAAAGCTGCCGGGTTAAAAGGATGATCAATGCTTCCAAGAGGAGAACTTTTAGTGATTTTTCTTTGTTCACTGGTAGGAGAATATTGCCCTTTTGTTAATCCGTAAATTTCGTTATTAAAGAGCAACACATTTACATCAAAATTGCGGCGAAGTAAATGTATGGTATGGTTTCCGCCGATGCTTAATGAATCACCGTCACCTGTTACGATCCATACACTCAGTTCCGGGCGGCTTGCCTTTAGCCCACTGGCAATGGCAGTGGCACGCCCGTGAATACTGTGCATTCCATACGTATTCATGTAATAAGGAAAACGGCTGCTACAGCCTATTCCGGAAATAATTACAAAATTTTCCTTCGGAATTCCTAACGTTGGAAATACTTTTTGCACCTGGGCCAAAATGGAATAATCTCCACACCCGGGGCACCACCGAACTTCCTGGTCGGTAATAAAATCTTTTGAAGTTAGTTTCTGAGGAGCAATAGCAATGTCGGTCATTTTGATAAATTAGAATAACAAAGTTAGTGCATAGAAGTCTTTCTGAAAATATAAGAATTGTGAAATAGGAAATTTTTTCAATTCAATAACGGTTTTCGATCACAAGTTATTTTTTAATTCAAGTAAAAACAATTTTACTTTTTCCAATGATTCTATCATTTCATGTTTTTCTCCTGCTGCCCTATTATTCCTGATAAATTCCTTTGCGCCTTCGATTGTATACTTTCTTTCGCGCAATAAATGATAGATCATTTTTAGATTTTTTATATCCTCAGGCCTGAAAAACCGGTCGCCTTTTTTGTTTTTTTTCGGCTTTAAAATAGAAAATTCCTTTTCCCAGTATCTTATCAGGGAAGTATTTTCTTTAAACATCAGAGCAACATTGCCGATAGAATAGTATTGTTTTTGAAAAAGAATATCATCAGCCGGAACAGTGATGACATCCGGCTCTGCATTGTATTCTTTCAAACTTTTTCGTCCCCGTTTTGATTTTGGCTTAATTCCTGCCCGAATTTCGGCTAAAGTGTTTTTACCGGCAGGCGGGGTTTGCTTTACTGATTCTTTCGATTCATTTTTTGGGGTTGAATCATCATCAAAAGAAAAATTGATTTGACTAAGTGCCATAATACATACTGTATTTAAAAAACGTTCTGTTTGTAAATGCCTTTAAAGCAAATACCTTTGCCCCGTTAAATAATTTTTTATCTAAACAAAGATAACTTCTTAAGAGACAAACTGATCTTAAAATTCAGAAAGCTTTATGATGAACAGTGCAGAAATAAGACAACATTTTCTTGATTTTTTTAAAAACAAAGGGCACCAAATTGTTCCATCTGCGCCTATCGTAATTAAAAACGACCCGACATTGCTTTTTACCAATGCCGGAATGAACCAGTTTAAAGAATTTTTTTTGGGTAACAAACCGGCGCCTTATTCGCGTGTTGCCGATACCCAAAAATGTTTGCGCGTAAGTGGTAAACATAATGACCTTGAAGAAGTGGGTGTTGATACGTATCATCACACGATGTTTGAAATGCTGGGCAACTGGAGTTTTGGAAATGCCGTAGGTGATCCGCCACCCTATTTTAAAGAAAATGCTATTGCCTGGGCATGGGAATTACTTACCAAAATTTATAAGATTAACGAAAGCAATTTATATGTTTCTGTTTTTGAAGGTGATGAAAAGGAAGGTTTACCACGCGATGATGAATCATTGAACTTTTGGAAAAAGTGGGTTGCTGAAGACAAAATTATTTTTGGAAATAAAAAAGATAATTTTTGGGAAATGGGCGATACCGGTCCATGTGGCCCTTCTACTGAAATTCATGTGGATTGCAGAAGTGAAGAAGAAAAAAAAATGATTCCAGGTAAAGAACTGATCAATAAAGACAATCCGCAGGTAATTGAAATATGGAATGTGGTTTTCATTCAATACAATCGCAAAAAAGACGGATCATTAGAATTGTTGCCGGCAAAACATGTTGACACTGGAATGGGTTTTGAAAGATTGGTACGCGTTTTACAAAATAAAAAAAGCAATTACGATACCGATATTTTTACGGGAACAATTGCTGAAATTGAAAAAATAGCCGGAAAAAATTATGATTACTCTGATTCAAAAGAGGCGATTGCTTTTCGTGTAATAGCTGATCACATCCGTGCAATTGCTTTTCCTATCGCTGATGGCCAGTTGCCTTCAAACACTGGCGCAGGCTATGTTATAAGAAGAATTTTAAGAAGAGCAGTTAGATATTATTTTTCTTATCTTGATGTAAAAGAGCCATTGCTTTATAAATTGGTTCCATTGATCGCCAATCAATTTAAAAATGTTTTTCCTGATTTGGAAAAGCAAAAGGATTTTGTTGCAAAAGTGATAAAAGAGGAAGAAGAATCTTTTTTAAAGACTCTTGGTAGTGGTACTAAACTTTTTGATGAAGTATTAGAAAACAATATCCTTCGAGCTACGGGAAGTTTAGCTGAAACTTATAAAAATGCAATAAGCCCTATAATTGAATCAAAAAGTTCATTACAACAAATAATTGATTTACAAAATAGTTTTCAGCCGATTTTGGAAATTCATAAAAGATTTGAGCAGTACCAAAAGCATCTTAATAAAACCCTTGAATTTAAAAAGAGCTTCGATGCTATTCAGAAAGCTCTAGAATCATTTCAAAATATAAGGGATATCTATGCTAATAATCCACAGGTTGAAAAAATATATGAACTTCTCGCTAATGAAGCTAAATTTTCAAAATTAATAAGTGGTCCACTAGCTTTTAAATTGCAGGATACTTATGGCTTTCCTATTGATTTAACCAAATTAATGGCTAAGGAATTATACGCAAAGGTTGATGAAGAAGGATTTAACATAGAACTTCAGCAACAAAAAAAGCGTTCTCGTTCAGCATCAATTGTTGATACCGAAGATTGGATTATAATTAATGAAAATGCTGGATCTGGTTTTGTTGGATATCAACTACTTGAGACGGAAAGTAAAGTTGTAAGATACCGGAAAACCAAAACCAAAGGGAAAGAGGTATTTCAACTGGTTTTAAATACAACGCCTTTTTATGCTGAAAGTGGCGGCCAGGTGGGGGATACAGGAGAATTGATTTTTGAAGAGGAAAGAATTCCGGTTATAAATACCAAAAAAGAAAACGAACTGATTTTACATTTTACCGAAAAACTTCCTTCAGATATTTCGTCGAAAGTTGTTGCAAAAGTTGATGTGGAAAAACGAAATAAAACGGCAGTGCATCACAGTGCCACACATTTAATGCACGCTGCATTAAGGAAAGTTTTGGGAACACACGTTCAGCAAAAGGGAAGTTTGGTAAATGAAGATTACCTGCGTTTTGATTTTTCTCATTTCAGCAAAATGACAAAAGAAGAAATCGAAAAAGTAGAAGCAATCGTCAATGAAAAAATAAGAGAAAATATTCCTGTGGTGATCAGGCAAATGCCAAAGGAAGAAGCAATGAAAACCGGAGCCATGGCGCTTTTTGGAGAAAAGTATGGAGATATGGTTAGATTGGTTACGATGGATTCAAATTATTCAATTGAACTTTGTGGCGGCACGCATGTAGGAAATACCGGCGAGTTAGGAATCTTCAAAATAACTACAGAAACTGCGGTTGGTGCAGGTTTGCGTCGTGTTGAAGCGGTTAGCGGAAAAGCTGCTGAAGATTTTATCAATCAAGAATTGGAAGAATTGAATTCTTTAAAAGAGCAATTAAAAAATCCTAAAGACAGCCGGAAAGCATTGGAAAATTTGTTGCTGGAAAAAGAAAAATTAAATAAGCAGGTAGATCAACTGGAACTTCAAATCCTTGGCACAGTAAACGAACAATTAAGGAAGAATTCTGTTTTAATAAATGGAATACAATTTATAGGAGCGATGGTGCCGGTTACAAATGCAGATGCTTTAAAAAAATTAATTCCCCTTTTAAAAGAAGATCTGGAAAACTATTTAATTGTCTTGTGTGCAACTATAGATGACAAGGCAAATGTGGTGGTGGCAGCGGATGAAAATTTTATTTCTTCCAAAAAAACAGATGCAGTTAAAATAATTAAAGAGCTGGTTGCCCCGCTGATAAAAGGCGGTGGTGGCGGTCAAAAAACATTAGCTTCAGCAGGCGGACAGGATATATACAAATTGAATCAAGTGATTGAAAGTGTAAAGTCACTTTTGTAAGGATTATAACCTGGGAAGCAATTTTATGTTAACGTTAAATTATTAATTGCATAAAAATCTTGTTTTTTATTTTGTGCGTTTTAATTTGAGCCTACAAAAATTTATTATTTTAAAACGCAATAAAATGAAAACAAATTTTTTACCGGCAATTTTTACCGTTTGTTGTGCAATGATTGCCTTCAATGGTTTTTCACAACAAAAGCCACAGATCAGAAAGAACGAAGAGATCATTATTCGCAAAACCCCTTCCGATTCTGGAAAAACAATAATCGAAATTGATAGTAATGTAGTAACGGTAAACGGGCAACCTCTTTCCGATTATAATGGGGATGTTACTATTATGAAAAGAAATTTTATGGGTGGTGCAGATGGGAGAAATTTTTTCAGACAACCACGCGCATTTATGTTGAATAATAATCCTGATGCTGCTTTCCTTGGAGTGTATACAGCAAAAACAGAAAAAGGTGTGGTTGTTAATAGCGTTCTTGATAGCAGCAGCGCAAAAAAAGCAGGTTTGCAAAAAGGCGATATTATAACAAAAGTCGGTGATAAAGAAATAAAGACTCCTGAAGAATTAAGAAATGCAATTCAGGCTTATAAACCGGGTGATAAAGTAACGATCAATTACCTGCGTGATGGGAAGAAAAAATCAGTAAAAGTTGAATTGAGTAAAACGCCCGCGATGTCTAACGATTTAAACATGGAGCCCAACCAGGATTTAATGAATGGTTTTGGAAATGGAAACAATTACCATTTCCGGATGATGCCGATGCCACCTCAGGATTTTAATTTCAATTTTAATAATAATCGCCCTCGTATTGGTTTGCAAATTCAGGATACAGAGGATAGTAACGGCGTTAAAGTGCAAAATGTTCTTCCGGGTTCACCGGCGGACAAAGCAGGATTGAAAGAAGGTGATATCATTACAGAAATGAATGGCGAAAAGATAAATGACGTAGATAACGTAATGTCAAAAATTCATAGTGCAGATCATGGAAGAGATTTTAAAATCAAAGTTTTGCGTGATAAGAAGGAAATGAATTTTGAGGTACATCTTCCACGTCCCTTAAAAAGTACGAATATTTAAAAAAAATATTTGATTTAAAAACCCCATTTTGACAAATAAAAAAATGGTTTTTTTGTTTGTTTGCTGTGCTTAAGAAATTTGGTTATTCAAAAGAACGATTTATAAACTTTACCAAAGGCAGTAAGGCTTTGAATGATTGAATGATTTCATTACCCAGTTTTGGACTCAGCAGATCAGCATCGGGAATATTTTTTGTGGCTACAAAACTTTTCATTTTTAAAAAATCAGTTGCGGGATTTTCTTTATCGTATCCTTTAGGTACATTCACCAGCATTTGACTTTCGTCTTTTTGAAGTTCGCCATAATTTTTTTTAAAAGATGGCGCGTTGAGTATCTTTTTAAATTCAGGAAAACAATAATCAAGTTCCTGTCTAAGTTTTTTCAACTCAGCTGCTTCAGGATGCCATAAACCACCGCCCACAAAGCTGTTTCCTCCTGGCTGAAGATGAAAGTAATAGCCTGCATAAATAGATTTTTTCCCTCCCTTGCTGAAATAGGCGCTCAGGTTGATTTTGTAAGGGGTTTTGTTTTTAGAAAAACGGATATCGCGGTTAATCCGGAAGCAGCAATTTTTTGCGGAGAGGCCTTTAATGTCCTCATCAATCAAAACCATTTTTTGCAAAAGTTCTTCAACAAATTCTTCAAAATTATTTTTTGCGCCAAGATATTTTTCCCTGTTATTATCAAACCAAGGTTTGTTGTTATTCTTTTTTAATGATTTTAGAAAAGAAATTGTTGAAGGCGAAATCAAGTTTGGGTAAAATTTTATTATGCTAATTATTTATGAAACACCAGCCCAATTTTCACCACTCTTTATCCTGTAAATGGTCATCGGGCTTACTTTGTATTTATCAGCAATTTGTTGATGAGTTAATTTACGTCTTGGATTGGCCAATATGCCTTTGATAGTTTTTACCTGCGTTGCATTTAGTTTTAGGCCTTTTTTCCTGTTGCTTTGAACTTTTTTATATTCCAGTTTTTGTGGGCTTTTTTGCTGATGATCATTCACTTCTTTTTGTGAAGCCCATTTTAAATTTTTTTTACGGTTATCTGTTTTTGCATGATTCAGGTGAATCACATATTTCTGTTTGGAAGAAGTTTTTTTATTGAAAAGTTTAGCCACTTCCCTATGTAAATAAAGTGTTCCATTGTTTCCGTTAAGATGCAGGTTTAAAGTTCGGTAGCCGCTGGTGAGAGACCCCGTAAGAAGTTTCCCGTCTGCAAAAATATCTTCTTTATAACTTGCTGCCCGCCCATTAGATGAGACGGCATATTTATTTCTCATAGATTGCCACCCTTTAAATTTAAGTGGCTTCCAAATTTCACCGTTAAGTTTTTTGATCATGGCTAATTTTTATGGATGAAGTTACAAAACTAACTTTGTATCATATTCAAAAAATCTTCTTCGTTGATTATTTTTATTGATTTTATTTTTTGAGCTTTCGCAAGTTTGCTTCCTGCTGATTCTCCTGCTACCAGATAATTAAGATTAGCGCTTACTGATGAAAGTAATTTTCCTCCGTTCTCTTCAGCCATTTTTTCAGCGGCATTTCTTTTTAATGTGGGTAAAGTTCCTGTGAAAAGAAAAGTGTAACCCGAGAGCTTACCACTCACAGGTTCTGATTTGTCTCCTCTTATGTTCAATCCTTTTCCGGAAAGCTCTTCAAGCATTTTTATGTTATCTTCATTATGAAAAAAATCAAAAACACTTTCGGCTACTTTAGTGCCGATATCCTGGAGTTGTTGCAAATCTTCAAGAGAATATTTCGGCAGATCAAAAATGGTATCCACGTTTTTTGATAAAGTTTTGGCAGTCGTTTCTCCAACATATCGAATTCCTAAACCATAGATCAGCCTGTTTAAACTTTGTTTCTTGGAATTCTCAATTGCTGATCTCAGGTTTTCGACTGATTTTTGTTTAAAGCCTTCCAGTGAAGACACTTTTTCAAAATCAATAGAATATACCGAAGGGATATCGCTGATCAAACCAAGCTCATAAAATTTTGTAACGCTTGCTTCTCCAAACGTTTTAATGTCCATCGCGTCTTTACTTACAAAATGAATGATCCGTTCCACTACCTGTGCCGGGCAATTAATATTTACGCAGCGCCAAACCGCTTCACCTTCAGGTTTTACCAGTGCATCGCCACAAACCGGGCAATGGGTTGGAAAGATGATTTTTTTTTCATCTCCTGTTCTTAATTCAGTCAGTGGTTTTACTATATATGGAATCACATCACCTGCTCTTTCAACAATAACAGTATCGCCTAAACGCAAATCTTTTTCTTCGATAATGCCTTCATTAAAAAGAGAAACAGAGCCAACGGTAACACCACCAATAGGCACCGGTTCAATTTTTGCCACCGGCGTAATGGAGCCTGTTCGCCCCACCTGGAATTCTACATTCAGCAATTTAGAAGTTGCCTGTCTTGCTTTAAATTTATAAGCAATAGCCCAGCGGGGATGATGTGTGGTGCTTCCAACCTGTTGCTGGATTTCGATCTCGTTCACCTTTACTACAATTCCGTCTATTTCATAAGGAAGTTCATCTCTTTTGTTTTCAAATTCGTGGCAAAATTTCAGTACGTCTGCAATGTTATTAAAAACTTTTTTTTCATTTACCGGCGTTCTGAAGCCGCATTCAGAAAGCATCTGAAGAATACCTGAATGTGTGTTTAATAAGTCAGGATATTTTTTCAACCCTTTTTCGTTCAATTCTATAAAACTTACGTGATAAAGTATCGCTTCCAACTTACGTTTTCTTACTGCAGCAGGGTCTTTCATTCTTAACGATCCGGCAGCTGCATTTCGTGGATTGGCCAGGGGTGGCAGCCCTTCTTCGGCAAGAGATTCATTATACTTTTTAAAATTTTCTTTATTCAACAATACTTCACCACGGATCTCTATTTTTTTAATTCCGTGATCAGAAAATTTTGCAGATAAGGGAATCGAACCAATCTGCCTGATGTTGGTAGTAATATCATCGCCCGCTGTTCCATCCCCGCGTGTGGCTCCTCGATCCAATAAATCATCTTCGTAGATGAGCGAAATACTTGCGCCATCATATTTTGGTTCTGCACTAAAAGTGATCTTTTGATTATCGGTTAAGTTATTCAAGCGGTTATGCCAGTCAATAAGATCTTCCGCATTATAACTGTTTTCAAGACTTAACATCGAAATCAAATGCGGAACGGTAACAAAATCAGTATTAAGGCTACTTCCCACTCTTTGCGTTGGAGAATCAGGCGTAATGGTAGAAGGGTTTTCTTTTTCTAGTTTTTCCAGTTTTTTGTACAACTGGTCGTATTCAGAATCGGATATTAAGGGATCATTTAAAATGTAATAACGGTATTCGTGAAAGCGTAAAACCTTCCTCAGTTCATCTTCGTTCCCGGTGGATTTGAGAAGGCGTTCGGTATCTTTTTGTAATTCCTTTGCCTCTTCTGTTGTATACATAATCGAATTTAAAATTAACTTCTGCCACGAATTTCAACAATTTCTGTGAATAAATTTTTGTGACTTTTAATCGGATTGAATAAAAGGCTGTGGCCAGTAAACTAACAATTAGTTCAGGTTTTTATTTTCAACAATCTGTTTCTTTTTTTTTAAATATTTTTAAAAAGGGAGGAGGGTTTAAAAATAATGTGTTTATTTTACACAATAATTTATTGCCAGGGTATGAAGAAGCTGCTTTTATTTTCTTTTGTTTTGTTTTTTTCTTTCCAGGGATTTGCACAATTATTATCGTGGACACCTGATTTTGCGACTGAAAGCACCAATCCGTTTACCATTACAATGGATGCCAATTATGGCAATAAAGGTTTATTAAATCATACGGCTTCAGATGTATATGTTCATATTGGATTAATTACAAATTATAGTACAAGTTCTTCCAACTGGTTGCATGTGCAAACTACCTGGGGAACTACAAGTGCCTCTGCACAAGCAACCTCGCTCGGAAATAATAAATGGTCATTTACTATTTCAGGTGGATTGAGGACATATTTCGGACTCACAGATCCGAATGAAAAAATTGAAAAGATTGCTATTCTTTTCAGAAGTGGTGATGGAAATACAAAGCAGGCAAACGCTGACGGGAGCGATATGTTTATCCCCGTTTATAATTCGGCCTTGGCGTTGAGGGTTACTGATCCGTTCTTTCAACCAACTTATACTCCTATACCTGAGTCAATAAATAAAAGTTTAAATGACAATATAACCATTACAGCAAAAAGTAATTCGAATGCAACACTCACTTTATTATTGAATGGAACAGTTATTCAAACAGCTACCAATACCCAAAACATTACGGCCGCACCTACATTAACTACTACAGGAAGTCAGCAGATAATTGCAAAAGCTGACAATGGAAGTATAACGTTAAGTGATACGTTAAACTTTTATGTAAATTCTTCTGTAAACGTGGCAGCACTTCCTGCGGGAGTTCAAACAGGAATTAATTATGGAGCAGACAATAAATCGGTTACACTTGTTTTGTTTGCACCCGGTAAAAGTAGGGTAGCGGTTATTGGAGATTTTGCAGGAAGTAACTGGAAAGAGCAAAGTCAATATGAACTCAATAAAACTCCTGATGGAAACTATTGGTGGATCACGATTACCGGTTTAACGCCCGCAAAGGAATATAGTTACCAGTTTTTAGTTGACGGGCAATTAAAAATCGCTGATCCTTATGCTGAAAAAATATTGGATCCTGTTAATGATCCTTACATTTCTTCTTCCACCTATCCTGGCCTTAAACCATATCCGACAGATTCAACAACAGGTATTGTAAGTGTTTTACAAACCGCGCAAACGCCCTATAACTGGCAGGTTACTAATTTCTCACGGCCCGATAAACGCAATCTTGTAATTTATGAATTATGGTTAACAGATTTTGTAGCCAATCATGATTGGACAACACTGGCCGATAGTTTGAATTATTTTAAAAAACTTGGAATTAATGCAATAGAGGTAATGCCATTCAATGAATTTGAAGGAAATATTAGCTGGGGGTATAATCCTGATTTTTATTTTGCTCCGGATAAGTACTACGGAACTGAAAATTCGTTAAAACAATTTATAGATGAATGTCATCAAAATGGAATTGCCGTAATAATGGATATGGTCCTTAATCATTCCTTTGGTTCTTCACCAATGGTTCAATTGTATTGGGATTCTACCAATAACAGGCCGGCAGTCAATAATCCATGGTTTAACCCTGTTGCTAAACATGCTTATAATGTAGGTTATGATATGAACCATGAAAGTGCAGCCACTCATTACTTTGTAAGCCGTGTGGTAAATCATTGGTTGAATGATTATAAAATAGATGGTTTTCGTTTTGATCTTTCTAAAGGGTTTACGCAAACGCAAACGTGCGATACCAATGGAAACAATTGTAATGTAAGCGCGTGGGGAAATTATGATTCAAGTCGAGTGAAAATCTGGAAAGGTTATTATGATACATTGCAATTAAAATCCCCAGGCTCATACGCCATTCTTGAGCATTTTGCCGATAATTCTGAAGAAAAAGATTTGTCAAACTATGGAATGTTGCTTTGGTCAAACATGGCTTATCCTTATGAACAAGCGTCAATGGGTTATAACGGCGGATCAGATTTTAGCAGCGGTATTGCAAGTGTTGCCGGTTGGTCACATCCATATAAGGTAACCTATATGGAAAGCCATGATGAAGAAAGGGTGATGTATAAAGACATCACCTATGGAAATTCTTCCGGTTCTTATAATATTAAAGACACTGCTACTGCTTTAAAAAGGCAACAATTAACAGCTGCATTTTTGTTTATGCTCCCCGGGCCTAAAATGTTATGGGAATTTGGTGAATTAGGATATGATTATCCAATCAATTATTGTGGCGACGGATCGGTAAATAATTCATGCCGTACAGATCCGAAACCCCTTCGCTGGGATTATTATGAGCAGCCCAACCGTAAAAAATTATTTGACGTTTACAGCGCTTTAATAAAGCTTCGGTTCAATCCTTCATTTTCTGATCAGTTTATTTCCAACTTCTCTTCTCAAAGCTTAAATGGAAATTTCAAGTGGATTACCATGAGTAAAATTGTGGTAGTTGGCAACTTTGATGTGGTACCACAAACAGGAACGGTAACTTTTCCATCAACAGGCACCTGGAAAGATTACCTCAACGATACAACCATAAGTGTTACGAATGCTTCACAAAACTTTACTCTCCAACCGGGAGAATTTCATGTTTTTGCAAAAACAGAAACGCCTGCGTCCGGAACAGTAATTAATTTTTCAGGAAGTAAGCAGAACAATGAAAACGTATTGAACTGGCAGATAAGCAGCCAGGTCAATCTCGTTCATTTTGAATTACAGCGAAGTGTGGATGGACAAAATTTTACGCTTCTTTCTGATGTGCCGGTAACAGGAAGTTTAAATTATAGTTATACAGATAATGATACCGGCGGCGGTTCTGCTACCGAATATTATCGCCTGAAAACTTTAAATTCTGATAGTAGCGTTGTCTATAGTAATATCGTGATTATAAAAAGCGATATCAACACATGGCGTGCTTTGGTAATGCCGAACCCGATGCAAAACGTATTGAATTTAAAAATAGAATCACCGGCGGATGATAAGGCAACCATAATAATTACTGATATAAGTGGAAGGCAATTGGTGAAAAAGCAAATTTCAATTGCCGCAGGGGTCAATTTGTTTCCTGTGGTTGAAAGTGAAAATTTTGCAAATGGAACTTATTTTATTTCCATATTTTCATTGCAGAAAACACAAAATATTAAGTTGGTTAAGAATAAATAAGGTAAATTTTGCATTTAGTTATTTATTTACATAAATAAAGAAAGAATTGTATGACAGAAGTTAAAACAGACATTAATTCAAAGCATTTGCATTCAAAAACCTTGAAAGGGTTGCAATCGGAAGTGCAAAGTATTAACCGCGTTGCCTTATCCGTCGATTGTGTCATTTTTGGTTTTGATGAAAATAAATTGAAAGTATTGCTTATCCGCTCTGACCTTAAAAAATACCAAAAAAAGTTTTCTCTGCTGGGTGACCTGGTAAAACCAGAAGAAGACCTGGAAGCAAGTGCTTACCGCATTTTAAAGCAACGTACCGGTATGAATGACCTGTATCTTGAACAGGTGCATACTTTTGGAGAAGTGAGCCGCCATCCTGCAGGAAGAGTAGTTTCAGTTGCGTATTGTTCTTTAATAAATGTACAGCATCACCGTTTAAAAACACTTGACAATGATCTTCACTGGCACGATGTGGATAGTATAAAAGAATTGCTCTTCGACCATAAAAAAATATTTGATGCCTGCTATAAATGGCTTCAAAAAAGAGTACAAGAGCATCCGTTGGGTTTTAGTTTGTTGCCCAATAAATTTTCGCTACGTGAATTACAGAATCTTTATGAAGCTATTCTCAATAAAAAACTAGACAGGAGAAACTTCAGGAAAAAATTCTTTTCGATGAATTTTTTAGTAGATACGGGAGAACATGAACAGAATGTTCCGCACAGGCCGGGCCGCTTATACAAATTTGACTATGAAAAATACGAGAAGAATAAAAAAACGTGGTCAGGGATTGATTTTTAAAAAGTTGTTAGAGTAAACAAACAAATAAAAAAGATTTTTATTTTGAAAAAGCTAAATATAAGAGACAAGTAAAAATAGGATATAAGATTATATGCACATGGAAAGTAAAAAAGAAAACTATTTTTTTTAAGTGCAGCAATTTATAAAAATTGATTGTCTTTAGATGCGAATAAAGCTTGGTGTAGAATTTAGATTGTGATAACGGCCATCCGGATTTACTTCATTTGATTCCGACAAATTGTGAGAATAAAGATGAAATTTTTTTTTGGGATAATAGTTTTTGTTATAAATTGTGTACGAAATACACATTAATTTTTTTATTGCTTGAATAACGTATTAATTAATAAACAGTAAACACACACATTAAAATTTAAATTTCGCTCATGAGAAAAAGCATAGCTGAAATATCAAAACAAGTAAGTGTTTTGATATTTTTTATAATTGTTGCTTTTGGTGCCAATGCACAAAGTGTAATTACAGGAACGGTGACTGATTCAAAAACCGGTAGCGGGATACCGGGAGTTTCTGTTACTGTGATAGGAACCAATAAGGGAACAGCGACAGACAACAGTGGGAAATATTCTATTTCCGTCGCTCCCGCTGCTACTTTAATGTTTACTTCCGCAAGTTACGCACCACAGGAAGTAGCAGTAAACAATCAAACAATCATTAACGTATCATTAATTGCTAATGCCCAACAATTAGGTGAAGTGGTAGTTATCGGTTATGGAACTTCACAGAAGAAGGATCTGACTGGTTCTGTGGCGCAGGTAAACGCTAAAGATTTTCAATCCGGCCAAATTACTTCTCCTGAACAATTAATTGCAGGAAAAGTTGCCGGAGTTTCTGTGATTTCAGGAGGTGGTTCTCCAGGAGCAGGAACCACTATCAGGATTAGAGGAGGTGCTTCATTAAGCGCCAGCAATGATCCTTTAATTGTAATTGATGGTGTGCCATTGGATAACAATGGAGTAGCCGGATCAGCTAATCAGCTGAGTATGATCAACCCGAATGATATTGAGTCGTTCAGTATTTTGAAAGATGCATCAGCCACTGCTATCTATGGTTCGCGCGCTTCTAACGGGGTTATTATTATTACTACCAAAAAAGGTCGTCTTGGTGCAAAACCTTCTTTTGATTTCAACACTACTTTTTCTCTTTCGAAGATCATTAAAGAAGTATCTGTTTTGAGTCCTTCTCAGTACAGGAACTTTGTAAATCAAAAGGGAAGCGATGCCTTTAAAAGCTTATTGGGAACTGCAAATACTGACTGGCAAAAAGAAATTTATCAAACTGCATTAACCTCTGATAATAATTTAAGTGTAAGCGGCGGATTTAAAAAAATGCCTTATCGTTTGTCAGTTGGTTATTTAAACCAGCAGGGAATTTTGAAGACTGATAAATTGGATCGTTACACGCTCGGATTTAATGTCAATCCCCGGTTTTTTGATGATCATTTAAAAATCAATATCAATGTAAATAATTCTATTGAGGAAGTGCGATTTGCTAACCAGGGTGCTATCGGCGCAGCAGTTTCTTTTAATCCTACTGCTCCCGTTTATTCCGGCAAAAGTGCTTATAACGGTTATTGGGAATGGACAGATCCTTCCACCGCAACCGGCCTGGTAGCGTTGGCTCCAAGAAACCCGTTAGGGCTTTTAATGGACAGACACGACATTGGTGAGGTGCGACGTAGTATCGGAAGTGCATTAATTGATTATAAGGTTCATTTTTTACCGGATCTTCATGCTTTTGTAAACCTGGCCTATGATGTATCAACAAGCCCGGGCACCATCACGGTAGATTCTACTGCAGCCCAGGCTTATAAAAGGTCACCGGATGGTTTGCATGGTGGAGTTAGCGACAAGTATCTTCAAAAAAGAAATAACAAAACCCTCGAAGCTTATTTAGATTATACCAAAGATTTTTTAGGTGGGTCAAGAATTGATGTAGTAGGTGGTTATGGATATTATGATTACCTCACCACCAACTTTAGTTACCCTGATCTTACCACTGATGGTACGGTGATCACTTCTCCAAGTTTCAAATTCGATAAACCCGAATACACTTTGATCTCTTACTATGGAAGGGCTAACTTTTCTTTTAAAGACCGTTACCTTTTAACCGGATCTGTTCGTACAGATGGTTCATCGAGGTTTGCAAAGAACCAACGCTGGGGTGTGTTTCCTGCAGGTGCTTTTGCATGGAATGTAAAAAATGAAAAATTCCTTGAAAATTCAAAAGCGGTTTCTGCGCTTAAATTAAGATTGGGATATGGTCTTACCGGTCAACAGAGTGGTATTGGCTATTATGATTATAATTCCTTTTACGGGTATAGTGATGCTACTTCGCAATACCAGTTTGGTAATACCTTTTATCACATGTATGCACCCGGCGGTTTTTATCCTCAAAGAACCTGGGAAAAAACAGCGACTTATAATGCCGGTGTTGATTATGGTTTTGCCAACAACAGGATTAACGGTAGCATAGATGTATACTACAAAAAGACAACCGATCTTTTGAACAATATTGCCCAGCCTGCAGGAAGTAACTTCTCCAACCAGATTGTTGCCAACGTGGGAAGCATGGAGAATAAAGGTGTTGAATTTAGTATTAATCTTCAACCCATAAAAAACAATAAAGTAGTTTGGGATCTGAATTTTAATGCTACTTACAATGAAAATAAAATTACCAACTTAACTTCTGTTCCTAACCCTAATTATCCGGGTAATCAATATTATGGAATCAGCGGAGGAACCGGTAATACCATTTTGATCAACACGGTTGGCTTGCCTCAGGGTTCATTTTATGTGTACAAACAAGTGTACGATCAAAACGGAAAACCAATTGATGGATTATTTGCTGATCTGAACAGGGATGGAGTGATCAATCAAAAAGATCTGTATCAATATAAAAATGTAAATCCCGATTATCTTTTTGGAGCAAGTACCAATGTAAAAATTGACAAATTTAATGTTGGCTTTGTAATGCGCGCCAGCCTTGGAAACTATGTATATAACAACACATTCTCAAGCACAGGCACTTTAAGAAACATTCTTAATCCGATCGGGTACCTCAACAATGGTTCAACCAATTTATTACAGTCTGGATTTAGTGGAAGCGGCGATAAATTTTTCTTGTCTGATTATTACATTCAAAACGCTTCTTTCCTGAGAATGGACAATGCATACGTAAGTTATAATGTAGGAAAAGTGATCAACAATTCTGCTACATTAACTATCAACGCAAACGTTCAGAATGTATTTGTCATTACTAAATACACCGGACTTGATCCTGAAATTTCAAGTGGGGTAGATAATAACTTTTATCCTCGTCCACGTATCTATAGTTTAGGATTAAATCTTAGGTTTTAAAATATTAAATCAATTATAATGAAAAATAAAATCTCATTTTTAATAATCATTGCGCTTTTGAGTTCGGTAGTTTTTGTTTCCTGTACTAAAAACCTTGACCGCCTGCCTACGAATGGATTTACTGCGGCTGAAGTGTATTCTACGCCCAATGGTTATAAACTTGCTTTTGCAAAAGTTTACGGCAGTTTTGCCCAAACAGGAAATAACGGGCCCGGAAGCGGCGACATCCAGGGTATCGACCCCGGAACTTCTGATTTTTTCAGATTGTACTGGTGTGCTCAGGAATTATCAACAGATGAAGCAGTAATAAGTTGGGGAGATGCCGGTATCCAGGATTTTCATTTCATGAACTGGTCATCCAGCAATCCGTTCACACAAGGATTGTATTATAGAAGTATGTACCAAATTACGCTTGCCAATGACTTTATCAGGCAATCTTCAGATGCCAATCTTGCTGCGCGCGGCATAACAGGAAGTGACGCCGATAATATCAAAACTTATCGCGCGGAAGCCCGGTTTTTAAGGGCGTATCAATATTGGGTTTTAATGGACCTTTTTGGTAATCCTCCATTTGTAACCGATAAAGATCAGATAGGTAATATTCCAAAACAAATTAGCCGGAAAGATCTTTTTGACTATGTAATATCTGAGCTGAAAGCAATAGAACCTGATTTAAAAGCGCCAATGACCAACGAATACGGTCGTGCAGACCAGGCGGCTGATTGGGCTTTGCTTTCAAGGATTTACCTTAATGCCCCGGTTTATGCTGATACTACTGATTATAATGATGCAATTGCTTATTCTAAAAAGGTGATCGACGCTGGATACACCTTGACATCTAATTATAACTGGCTGTTTTTGGCAGATAATAATTTGAACACCAATGAATTTATTTTAACCATTAATTATGATGGACTGAAAACGCAGGGTTATGGTGGAACAACATTTCTTACTCACGCTCCTGTTGGGGGAAGTATGAATCCATCCAAATTTGGTATCAATGGTGGATGGTCCGGAGCCAGAACTACAAAAAATTTGCCGGATCTTTTTCCTGATTATACCGGAAATGTAGACTCAAGGTCTGATTTTTATACGAGTGGCCAGAATATAGATATCAATGATATTACTTCGTTTACTGATGGCTTTGCTGTTACCAAGTTCAAAAATGTAACACGTGATGGTGCTAATGGAAGCAGTCTTGATTTTTCTGATATTGACATGCCTATTTTCCGGTTGCCTGAAATGTATCTTAATTATGCTGAAGCAACGCTTAGAAATATAGCTCTTGGTGGAAGTGGAGATATAGCGCAAGCAGTTAAATATATAAATAACATTCGTGAAAGAGCTTATGGCAATACTTCAGGTGATATTACCGCCAACGATCTTACTCTTAATTTTATTCTGGATGAAAGAGCAAGAGAATTGTATTGGGAAGGTTACAGGAGGACCGACCTGATCCGATATGGCGAATTTACGTCTTCAAGTTATTTATGGCCTTGGAAAGGCGGTGTAAAAT
Organism: Bacteroidota bacterium; assembly: GCA_028876495.1. Classification (GTDB taxonomy): domain Bacteria; phylum Bacteroidota; class Bacteroidia; order Chitinophagales; family Chitinophagaceae; genus Ginsengibacter. The sequence goes on along the minus strand of JAGWRO010000091.1, from coordinate 105,538 downwards.
CAGGTACAGGCGTTCAATCTTACCGCAACCTTTATCCATTACCTCTTACCGATGTTCAGGCTAATCCGAATTTGGTTCAAAATCCCGGCTATTAATTTTAAAAAATAAATTATTATGAAACATATATTTAAAACTCTTCTTGCTGGCTTTCTGATTTTTGGTTTATGGTCATGCAAAAAAGATGAAAATAAAGTGATCTTAAAAGGTGGCACATCACCCGTACTCACCTCCTCCGTTGCAGGAACGGTTCCGCTGTCATACGATACACAAAATGACAATGCATTTAAGCTTACCTGGACGAATCCTGAATATCAATTTAATACAGGAATCAGTTCGCTTGATGTAAGCTATAATATTTTGATCGATACAACTGATGATTTCAGTAATCCTGATCTCAAAACAGTTTCCGTAGGTTCTGATCTTTCTAAAACTTTTACGCAAACAGAATTTAATGACATTCTGTTGAATCAGCTTCAGTTAGCGCCAGGAGTAAGTCACAAAATTAATATTAAAGTGAATGCTTTTTTAGGAACAGGCGCTGCTCAATTATCTTCAAATGTTTTTTCGGTGAATGCGACTCCTTATGCTATTCCTCCAAAAGTTAAATTACCTGTGAATGGTACTTTGTATTTGGTAGGAAGTGCAACTGCCGGCGGATGGAATAACCCGGTTCCTGTACCAAGCCAGCAATTTACACAGGTAACACCTACTCTTTACGAGCTAACCATTAATCTTATTGGAGGCCAACAATATTTGGCAATCCCGGTAAATGGCGATTGGAGTCATAAATATGCAGTTAAAAACGGGCCTCTTCCTACAGGCGGTGATTTTGGCTACGATTGGTCAGACAATTTTCCAGGACCAACAGCTAGTGGTACTTATAAAATAACACTGGATTTTCAACGTGGAAAATTCACTGTAACGCCTCAATAAATTCATTTTGAAAAAAAGCAATAAAAAATAACTCATGAAATATTTATCAAAATTATTTTTAGGATTGGTGGTGGTTCTGGGATTTTTTGCCTGTGTGAAAAAAGTGCCCAGTCTCTCTTTTTATGGAAACGGTACAGCCCCTGTTTTAACTGCATCTGTCAATACCGTTGCACCAACAGCCTCAGACTCTGATAATGTAGCTTTAACCCTTAACTGGACTTATCCAAAATATGCTACCGATTCTTCCAACGTGAAGTATACAATTGAAATTGATTCTTCAGGGAGAAATTTTTCAAATGCCGTTACTTATGTTGTTACCGATTCTTTGCATACTTCTTTTACTGCAAAAGAACTGAATAATATATTATTAGGCTTCGGATTTAAGTATAACCAGGCTTATAATGTGGATATACTTTTGATTTCTTCTTATGCCAACAATAATGAAAGATTGAGCTCAAATGTTGTAACGGTAAATATGACTCCTTATGTTACTCCGCCAAAAGTTACTCCGCCATCTACTAAAGAGTTGTTTTTGGTAGGGGATGCCACACAAGGCGGTTGGAATAATCCTGTTCCTGTTCCAAGGCAGCAATTTTCAATGATTGACTCCGTCACCTATGCAGGTATTTTTAAATTAAACGGTGGCGCTCAGTATCTTGTTTTGCCTTTAAATGGTAATTGGGATAATAAATATTCTGTTGCTGATAATTCGGTGAGCGGCCTTTCAAATGGTGGTGCTTTTGGGTACAATTTAAGCGATAATTTCCCCGGCCCTGCCACTACAGGCTGGTATAAAATTGTTTTGGATTTTCAATCAGGAACTTTTGCCGTTACTCCATGGACAGGAACTTTGCCTGATAGCTTATTTATAGTAGGAGATGCAACCGATGGTGGCTGGAACAATCCGGTTCCTGTTCCTTCGCAGCAACTTACCAGGTTAAACTCGTCTGAATTTACTGTTACCTTGCATTTAAACGGTGGGAAACAATATTTGCTATTACCGGTGAACGGTAGTTGGGATAATAAATATGCCGTTGCCGATAATACTATAACAGGTTTATCAGCAGGTGGTGATTTTGGTTATGATCTTTCCTCTAATTTTCCGGGACCTGATGCAGATGGAACTTACAAACTGACAGTGAATTTTGCACTTGGTGATACAGGTCAATTTTCGCTGGAGAAACAATAAATAAATATTTATTTTTATATGAAACTGCGTCAATTTCTGACGCAGTTTTTTTTTGAAAATGTAAGAATAAGAATCAGCTTTATTTGTCGGTTTACTATTGTTTAGAAAAAGTAAATTATTATTGACCATTTAATAAAGTATTTTAAGCTACAATGCCTTATTACTATTTTCTCATTATATTTATAAACTATTTTACTTTAATACTTCTTCGTATTTGCAATGTTGATAATTTCAAACTTTTGTTCTGCCTCTTTTCTGATTTAAAAACTACCCACGATAATGTTTAAAAAACCTGCTCTTTTTTTATTTCTCTTACTCTTTTTTTCTGCAATAAAATCTCAAGACAGAGCACATATAAATATTGATGAAAACTGGAAGTTTCATTTGGGCAACGCTGCTGATCCTTTAAAGGATTTTAATTATGGAATTGCTGATATTTTTAAAAAAAGCGGCGATGCAGGAAATACAGCGATCAATCCAAGGTTTAATGATAGTTCATGGCGAACCATAAACCTGCCACACGACTGGGTTGTAGAATTACCTTTTGTAAATTCACCCAATTTTGATGTGATGGCACACGGCTATAAACCTGTAGGTGGTTTGTTTCCTGCAACAAGCATCGGCTGGTATCGGAAGCGATTTTTTATTGACAAAAAAGATTCAGCTAAAAGAATTTCTATACAGTTTGATGGAATATACCGGGATGCAAATATCTGGCTCAATGGTTTTTTTATAGGAAATAATAAAAGCGGCTATATCGGTGCAGAATATGATGTTTCTGATTTTATAAAATACGGAGAGGAAAATACTTTGGTAGTAAGAGTAGATGCTACTCAATATGAAGGCTGGTTTTATGAAGGTGCAGGAATATACCGGCATGTATGGCTCAATAAAACAAATAATTTTCATATCAATTCCAATAAGCTTTTCATTCATTCAAAGCAATCGGCTAAAAATGCAATTGTTTCAGTAGAAATTCCTGTTGTGAATCAAGAATCAAACATAGCTAACGGTTATGTTTATACGTATATAACCACAAGAGACGGAAAGAAAGTTGCTGGCAGTAAACCAACAAATTTTGCTATTTCCTCTTTTGGCAAAAACGTACTGAAACAAAGTATCAATGTTGCAAATCCTCATTTGTGGTCAATAGAAGATCCCTATTTATATCGCGTGGTTACTCTTTTAAAATCAGGAAATAAAGTGATTGACAGCGTAAATACCCGTTTTGGAATTCGTGATGTAAATGTTACTGCGAAAGGGCTTTTCATTAATGGTAAATATGTAAAGATAAAAGGCTTTTGCAATCACCAGGATCATGCAGGTGTAGGAAGTGCACTGCCGGATTATCTGCAATATTACCGCATCGGTTTATTAAAACAAATGGGCGCGAATGCCTATCGAACCAGCCACAATCCCCCTACTCCTGAGTTGTTGGATGCATGCGATAGTTTGGGAATGATTGTTCTGGATGAAAATCGGTTGCTCAACAGCAGCCCCGAATACATGGACCAATTTGAACGACTCATACTTCGCGATCGTAATCATGCTTCTGTTTTTATGTGGTCGATCGGCAATGAAGAAGGGTGGATTCAGGCGACACCAACCGGCCAGAGAATCGCTCTTTCGTTATTGCATAAACAAAAAGAATTAGATCCCTACAGAACCAGCACCTACGCTGCTGATGAGGGAAATGTTTACAAAGGAATTAACCAGGTGATTCCTGTTCGCGGATTTAATTACAGGATCAAAGGAATTGAGCCTTATCATGAAGATCATCCGGATCAACCTATAATGGGAACTGAAATGGCAAGCACTTTAACTACAAGAGGAATTTATAAAGTAGATACCGTTCATGATTATTTACCCGATCATGATATTACTGCTCCACCGTGGGGAAATACTGCTGAACAATGGTGGAAACCTGCTGCTGAAGAAAGCTGGTTTTTGGGCGGATTTGTTTGGACAGGATTTGATTATAGAGGAGAACCTACTCCTTATAAATGGCCCAACATCAGTTCTCATTTTGGTGTGATGGATGTTTGCGGTTTTCCTAAAAACGTTTATTACTATTACCAGGCATGGTGGTCGGATAAAGACGTGTTGCAAATTTCTCCGCACTGGAACTGGAAAGGAGAAGAAGGAAAGCCAATCGATGTTTGGGTAAATTCAAATGCAGATAATGTTGAGTTGTTTTTGAATGGTAAAAGTTTTGGTAAAAAAGATATGCCGCGCAACAGCCATTTGCAATGGACCGTTCCATATGAGCCGGGCAAACTGGAAGCAATTGCGTATAAGCATGGCCGTAAGCTTGTCTCTTCTGTTGAAACAACAGGCGATCCCGCCGAAGTAGTAATTACTCCTTATAAAACTACTATGTTGGCTGATGGAAAAGACGCGACCGTGATTAATGTAAGTGTGGTTGATAAGCAAGGGCGCGAAGTGCCGACTGCTGATAATTTAATTCAGTTTTCTATAACAGGAGACGCCAAAATAATAGGTGTAGGTAATGGTGACCCAAGCAGCCATGAACCGGATAAAATTCTGGAAGGACAGTGGCAAAGATCTTTGTTTAATGGCAAGTGCCAGGTGATCTTACAAGCCGGAAAAACGCCCGGCCATATTAAGTTTGTGGCCAGTTCAAAAGGTTTGTGGGACGGAAGTACCGACATCATAACCGTTAAGCCTGATCAACCTTTGGGCATTGCGGATGATCCTTATCTTTTCTCAAAATTGGGTATTCATTCTACTGCAAAACCTGCCGGAAAAATATTAGGCGCAGATATTTCTTTTTTGCCACAACTGGAAGCAAGAGGCATTAAATTTTCTGACAAAGGCGAACAAAAAGATGTACTTCAGATTTTAAAAGATCATGGCTTTAATTACATCCGCCTCAGGTTATTTGTAAATCCTTCCGACGATAGTGGCTATTCACCCGGAAAAGGTTTTTGTGATTTGCAACAAACATTGCAAATGGCAAAGCGAATTAAAAATGCCGGTATGAAATTTTTACTTGATTTCCATTACAGTGATACCTGGGCTGACCCGGGAAAACAATTCATTCCTGAAGAATGGAAAAGTCTTGATTTTAAAGATCTGGCAAAAAAAGTTCATGACTATACCAAAAGCGTTTTAGCATCTTTAAAAGCACAAGGGACTTTACCAGAAATGGTTCAAACAGGCAATGAGATCAATCATGGAATTCTTTGGCCTGATGGAAATGTACAGCATCTTGACAGCCTTGCAACGCTTCTGAATTCGGCTCTTTCAGCAGTGAAAGAAGTAAATCCTTCAATTATTACTTTGATACACGTTGCTTTGGGCGGACAAAATTCTGAATCTGAATTTTTTCTCGACAACATGATCAACCGTGGTGTTTCTTTTGATGCTATCGGCGAATCTTATTATCCAAAATGGCATGGTACTTTAAATGATCTAGATACTAACCTGAGGTTGTTGCAAAAAAAATATAACAAGCCGGTGATCGTTGCTGAATATTCTCAACTGAAAAGGCAGGTGAACCGGATTGCATTTTCACTTCCGGGAAATCAAATGAAAGGCACTTTTATCTGGGAACCATTAAGCACATGGGAATCTTTTTTTGACAAAGACGGAAAAGCCAACAAGTACTTGTATGAGTACGATGATATCACGCACGAATTTTTAAAAGATCAACATTAAAAACTAAAACTTTCTAAATGAAGCTTCACCTTATTGATTACAGCATCATCGGCCTTTATTTCCTTTTTGTATTGGGTATTGGATTTTTATTAAAGAAGAAAATTAAAACGGCCAACGATTTTTTAATGAGTGGCAGAAACATTCCGTTGTGGATCACAAGTCTTGCTTTTATATCTGCGAATTTGGGGGCGCAGGAAGTGTTGGGAATGGCTGCAAATGGTGCGAAATATGGATTATACACAGCACACTTTTATTGGCTGGGTGCGGTTTTCGCCATGCTGTTTCTCGGGCTTTTTATGATGCCGTTCTATTACGGAAGTAAAGCGCGAAGTGTTCCCGAATATTTAAAACTTCGTTTCGATGAAAAGACAAGGACTTTTAATGCCTTCACTTTTGCCGCGATGACGATCTTTTCTTCGGGTATTTCTTTATATGCTTTGGCCATGCTGATGCAAACAGTTTTGGGTTGGGATTTTAATGTTTCCATTTGGATTGCTGCAGGAATTGTTTTGGCCTACACTTTTTTGGGAGGTTTAACCAGTGCGGTTTACAATGAAGTGTTGCAGTTTTTCCTGATCGTTTTGGGAATAGCGCCATTGGTTTTTATCGGCGTGCAACAAGCCGGCGGTCTTCATGGAATTATTGCCAATGTTGAAAATGCAAAATTGCATTTGTGGAAAGGAATGGCGAGCCCCACAACCAACCCGATGGGAACCGATGCATTCAGTATGATATTTGGATTAGGTTTTGTGCTGGCATTTGGATATTGGTGTACCGATTTTTTGGTGGTGCAAAGAGCGATGATCTCTCACAACCTGAACGATGCGAGGCGTACACCGATCATTGCTGCATTGCCTAAAATTTTTATGCCGCTGATCGTAATTGTTCCGGGAATTATATTGCTTGCTCTGCAACACCAGTTTACCGGATTTGATCTTCCCAAAAATATTAACGGTCAAACGGATTATAACATGACGCTGCCGTTGTTGTTATCTAAGTTGTATCCAAGTGGAATTTTAGGTGTCGGCATTACTGCATTGATCGCTTCTTTTATGTCGGGTATGGCGGGTAATGTAACTGCATTTAATACTGTGTTTACTTATGATATTTATCAAAGCCATATCAAGCCCCATGCGAGTGAAAACCATTATTTAAATGTTGGTAGGGCAACCACAATCGTTGGAATATTGTTATCGATTCTGACGGCCTATGTGGCCCGCGGATTTAACAGTATTATGGATCTGTTGCAACTGGTTTTTAGCTTTGTAAACGCACCTCTTTTTGCGACTTTTCTTTTGGGAATGTTTTGGAAAAAATCCACGCCCAATGGCGCATTTTGGGGGTTGTTATCCGGCACTGCAGCAGCAGCGCTTACTTATTCACTAACTATGGCTGAAGGGAAAGGCGGTTCAATTGCCAACCTGCATACGTTTTATTCAGGTACAAGCCAGGCTTTTAATATTGCGTGGATTTCATTCACGGTTTGCTTTTTAGTTACCTACATCACCAGTTTGTTTACGGAAAGAAAACCTGAAAATGAATTGGTCGGGCTCGTTTATAGTCTTACGCCACGGCAACAGGATAAAAACCGCATCTGGTACAAAAATCCTGTTTGGCTTACCGTAATCGTTGCAACTATTACCATCATTTTAAACATCATCTTTTATTAAAAAAATAATAATGAAAAAATTCTTTGATCTCCGGTTTGTGATTGGTGTTTTTTTCCTGGTCGTGGGAATTTTATTACTGATTTACAGTTTTACAAACCCCAGTATGGCACATCCGGAAGTAAACCGATGGAGCGGCATTTTTTTTATGGCCTTTGCAATCATAATGATTATAATGTCTTTTGATAAAAAGCCGGAGGATGAGTTGTAGAGATAGCTAAAGCGAAAATAAAAATGTGAAATATTTGTTGGTTTACTTAAGATTCCATTATTTACACCTTCACATAAATTTTCCTTTTATTAAGCCACCAGCCTACGCTCCAGCAAAAGAGCATGTAGCAGATTGCGAACAAAAACGACCCGAACGGACCAGGCACTATTGCCTGGAAAAAAGTTCGGTTTACAAAATCAAACAAACTTTCTTTACCAACAGGAATCATAAAAAGAATTACCACAAAAAGTTCGGAAAGGATATAAATAAATAGCGGATTTCTTCCGAAGATCATAAAGAAATCGGACCATTTAAAGGTGTTCCAGTTTTTCATCTCCAGTATATAAATCAGCGCCGATATCAATAGCAAATCGATGCCGCAGGTAAGAAGTACAAACGGACTTGTCCATAATTTTTTACCGATCGGGAAGACAAGGTTCCAGCAAAGTGCGATAAAAATCAGCAATGCGCCAACAAGCATTAATTTTGAAAGGCATTCAAAACTTTTTCCTTTTTTCTGAATAAACCTTCCTGCAAGGAATCCAATCACTACATTCACTATTGAAGGAATCGTACTCAGCCAGCCTTCCGGATCAAACGGAATTCCTTCGCCATGATACATATGATTGTCGCCCATTAAAAATTTATCCAGATAGATTCCGGCATTTCCCATCATGCTAAAAGGTTGTGTGGAATTACCAAATGCCAATAAAATAAACCAGTAGCCCAACAAAAGAATGATGCTGATGATGATCACTTTGTTGGTTGAAAAATATTGTACCAGCAGCGATCCGAAGAAATAACACAAGGCGATTCTCTGCAAAACACCCATAATTCTTGTATGACTTATCGGCGCACCGGTAATGTGGCCTGCAGCATCCAAACGAAAAAACGGAAACCAATACATCAGGTACCCAATCAAAAAAATCAAAATCGTGCGCTTAATAACTTTGGTAAGAAAAGCGGAATTGCTGATCAGTTTATATTTTTCCTGCGAAAAACTCATCGCGTTACCTACGGCAAATAAGAAAGATGGAAAAACAAGGTCGGTTGGCGTAAAACCAAACCAGGTGGCGTGTTCCAGCGGAGGATAAGGATTGGCTCCGCTTCCCGGCGTATTTACAATGATCATAAAACAAATGGTCATTCCCCTGAAAACGTCTAATGCTAAAAAGCGTTCTTTTATTGACTTCATGATGAAGGATTAATTTGTAACAGATTTACCTGTCGGTGATTTTAGAATTGATAATGGATGACCCGTCGGGAGTAAAAAATACATCACCGGTTTTCTTTTGTAAAACATTGCTCGAGTCGATGTATTCAAAGTCAAGTTGGTACCTGATTTCTTTTTTAAAATCGGGGTCATCGGATACTTCAATTGTATCTTCTTTAAAGCCTGTAATATCGTATTCGCGGGCTTTAACAAGTTTGCTTCGGATCTCGTCTTTCGCCATGATTTGTCTTTTATCACGGTCGAAACGATGGTTTTCACAAGCGACAAAACCCAGGGCCAATAAAATGAAAAGGTAAAGCGGTTTTAGCGTTTTGTTAAAATGAGGAATCGTCTTCATTCTTGAAATTTCGTTTAAAATTTTTTCATAAGTAATCAAGGAGGCGGGGATATAATTTATAAAAGGAAAAATAAAAAACAGGGGTGTTAATTATTCATTTTTAATAAATTATTTTCAAATGTAATTAATTCTTTAAATCTTTTCATTTTGATTTTGAATTTCTTTCAAATGCATTTAGGTTTTCATGATTTTTTCAAAATCAATTAGTTTTACCACTAATCGTATTATATGGCCCCAATCGCAGAAGAAATTGTAATTTTTTTTAAAAAGTACAATTCAGAAAACATAACCGAATTTCAAAAACTACCTAAATCCGGCGGCGACCGAATTTATTTTCGCATCGTAACTGATAAAAATTCTTACATAGCCACCTACGATGAAAATATTCGTGAGAGTGAAACCTTTTTATATTTTACTGAACATTTTTCAAAAATAAATGCGCCTGTTCCTGAAATATATTTTACTTCAGAAGATAAGAGAATGTACATTCAGCAGGATTTTGGGCCGGTTTCGCTGTTAAATGAATTGGAAAAATATGGTGAAAATGAATACGTATATTCTTTGTTTCAAAAAAGTTTAAAAGCACTCGCGACGTTGCAGATCAAGGGCTTCAAAAAACTTGATTATTCATATTGCCTTACCTCGAAAGAATTCGGAAAACAGGCAATCTTAAGCGATCTTTTATATTTTAAATACTATTTTTTGGACACACTTAAAATTCCTTACGATAAAGAAAAACTGGTAAAGGATTTTGAAAATTTAAGTACCTATCTCACCAAAGTGGAGCACAAATATTTTATGTTCCGCGATTTCCAAAGCAGGAACATTTATGTTCAAAATGATGAAGTTCATTTTATAGATTACCAGGGCGGAATGAAAGGCGCGTTGCAATATGATGTAGCTTCTCTTTTGTGGCAGGCAAGGGCCAATCTTTCTGATGAATGGAAAAACTCGTTGCTCGCATATTACATGGATTGTGTTGATGATATTCTGAAAAAACCTGTAGGCCGTGAGCAATTTGTTAACCAATATAATGGTTATGTCTTAATAAGGCTGATGCAGGTTTTGGGGGCTTATGGCTTTCGTGGTTTGTTTGAAAGAAAAGCCCAGTTTTTAACAAGTATTCCTTTAGCGCTCACTAATATTAAATGGTTTTTGGGTAATAAAAATATAGGGATTGCCTTACCGGAATATGATCGTATTTTGAACCTCATCGTTCAGGATGAGGTGATCAACAGGTTTCGTCCTTTGCAGGCAAATGAATCAACACCTTTGGTGGTTACCATCAATAGTTTTTCTTATTTAAAATCCGGTTATCCAAAAGAGGAGAGTGAAAATGGTGGAGGTTTTGTTTTCGATTGCCGCGGCCTGATGAACCCGGGACGTTTTGAAGAATATAAAATGATAACCGGCCGCGACAAACCGGTGATTGATTTTTTGGAACAACAAACGTCCATGCCTGAATTTATGAATGGCGTTTATAATATTGTTGATATTTCTGTTGAGAATTATATTCAACGAAATTTCAGTTCGTTAACTATCAGTTTTGGTTGCACCGGAGGCCAGCATCGAAGTGTTTATGCTGCAGATGCACTGGCACGATATTTACGAAATAAATACAAGGTAAAAATTGAATTGAATCATATTGAACAGGGAATTCATGAATTAAAAGGTTTTGAAAATTAATTTCTATGAAAGCAATGATATTGGCTGCAGGTTTGGGAACACGATTGAAACCTTTTACTGACAAGCATCCTAAAGCTTTGGCTGTTGTAAATAACAAAACGATTCTGCAACGAAACATTGAATATCTCGCTTTATTTGGAATAAAGGAAGTGATTATTAATGTACATCATTTTGCAGAACAGGTTATTGACCTGGTAAAAAGGAAAAAAGGTTTTGGAAGTGAGATTTCATTTTCGGATGAAACTAATGAAGTTTTGGAAACCGGTGGTGGAATTAAAAAAGCATCGTGGTTTTTTGAAAAAAATGACCAATCATTTGTTGTGATGAATGTTGATATTTTAACCGATTTAGATCTCAATAAAATGATTTTGCAACATAAGCAAAATGCGCCGTTGGCCACGCTGGCTGTTACTGCACGACAAACTTCACGATATTTTTTATTCAATGATTCAGGCGAGTTATGCGGCTGGAGAAATGTAAAAACCGGTGAAGAAAAGATCAGTCGCAACGCTGAAAAATATATTGAAAAAGCGTTTAGTGGTATTCATATTATTTCACCGGGTATTTTTCCATTAATAAAAATGCACGGAAAATTTTCAATGGTTGATGTTTATTTGGATCTCTGCAAAAGCAATACTATTGCTTCTTTTGACCACAGCAATTCAAAATTCATTGATGTGGGCAAACCGGAGAATATTCTGAAGGCAGAAGAAATGTTTAAATAAAACGCGCCGTTTTCATCGGCGCGCTTTATAATTCTGTTAGAATAAAAAATCATTTAAATTTATTGGTTCACTGCAAAGCAAGTAAATCTTATTTAGCACTAAAAAGCTGACTTTTGGAAACCACTTTTACTTTATCGCCATCCTTCAAAGTTTTTGAAACCACATCATAAGGGCCTGTGACTACTTCCTGGCCTTCTTTTAAACCATCAGTTATTTCGATGTAGTTGATATCCTGTATGTCGGTTTTTACCTTTTGCTTTTTCACTTTTCCATCAGGCTGCACTACAAAAACAACAATATCAAGATCATTATCTCCCTGGTTACTTATGTCCATCGCATCATTAGCCGCCGGGTTATTCATTGAACTATTTAAAGTTGAATCATTTTTTTCTCTTGTTGTAACCGCGTTGATAGGAATGGATAAAACATTTACGTGCGTTTTGGTTTGAATATCTGCGCTCGCGCTCATTCCCGGTCTGAAAGGAAATCTATGTGTCTTTGATGCATTTATAAGATCCTGGTATGATGCCGGATTTAAACGAATATATACCTTGTAGTTGGTAACATCAGTGCTCGTATTGGCGAGATCACTTTGTGTGGAAGCGCCATTATTGCTGCTTGCAATTTGGGTTACTACACCGGTAAATTTTCTATCATTGAAGGCATCTACTTCAATGGTTGCGCTATCTCCAAGGCGAACCTTTGGAATATCGTTTTCTCCCACATCCACTCTCACTTCAATTTTGTTCATATCGGCAATGCGCATCATTTCGGTGCCGGCCATCATTGAACTTCCAACCACTCTTTCGCCTTTTTTTACACTTAATAAAGACACCACGCCATTCATTGGTGATTTCAAGGTTGCAAGGCTGATATCTTTATCGGCTTTTTGTAAAGCTGCTTCAGCACTTTGAACACCTGCCTGGCTTCCTTTTACACCTTGTTTTGCTGCGTTGAGATTGGCTATTGCTGTTTTATAAGCGGCATCCGCAGTATTGAATTCATTGCTGGAAATCACTTTTTCGTCATACAACTGCTTTTGCATGACATATGTCTTTTTGGCTTGGTCCAGTTGCGCTTCCAATGCGCCTAATCCTGCCTGTGCATCTGCAAGTTGTGCTTTTTGTTGGGTAACAATAGCGGCAGCCTGGTCTCTTTGTGTATTATAAATGTCACCATAAATTTTGGCAAGTACTTGCCCTTTTTTCACACTATCACCCTCTGCTACATCCAGCGCTACAATTTCACCAGAAATGTCAGGGCTTAATTTTACTTCCACTTCAGGGTATACCTTTCCACTTGCGTTTACTGTCTCAACAATTGTTCTTTTCTCTACTTTCTCCGTAGTAACTTTTATTCCTTCGTCTTTTCCAAGTACACCTGTTTTTTTCAAAATGATCAGGACTACAATCAGAAGTACTAAACTAATTATTATCCATTTAAGCCTTTTATTCATAATTTCTTGTTTGCGATTTTATTAATTCTTTGAATTCTTTTATTATCAGAATTTTATTCCCTGCCCTTTATAATATTCCAACACTTTCATTTTAAAAACATAATCAAACCGATTTAAAGTATATTGAAGTTTTGCAGTAAATAAACTATTTTCATTGGTGATTAAGTCCAGCGTTCGTAACATCCCGGCCTGGTATCTTTTTAAAGCGTAGTCGTAGGTTTTTTGGGCGGCTTCCACTGCTCTTTTTGTAGAAGATAATTTTTGCATGGCTACAACAGCCGCATTATAAGCCTGGTAAATATTTTGTTTCAAAGTTTTATTATCAAGATCCTGCTGGAACTGAAGTGTTTTAATATTGATTTTTGATCTTTGGTAATTTGCTTTCGACTGCCAGCCGTTAAATATCGGGATAGAAAGGCTGATACCTACGGATTGGCCAAAGTTGTTGCTGAACTGGGTTCCGAATTTATCTGAAGTGATATATCCATTCTTCCCCCCATTCGTATACAGTGGTTTTTGTACATCAACGTAGCCACCGGAGTTATCACTTACTACTAATCCACTGGGAACATAACCATTAAATACTTGTGTATACTTGGGTGTACGAAAATATCCATAATTAGATCCGAGGTTTCCATAAGCGGAAATAGTAGGATAGAGTGCTCCCTTTGCAGCTAAACTGTTTTTCTCAGCCGCCTTCAGGTTGTACTCATTTTCTTTTTGCTGCGGTTGATTTTGTAATGCTGATGTATAAACGCTCTCTGGTTGTAATTCACCAATCGGCATTATAGGTATTTGCTCCAGGGGAGGTTCTGCAATATCAAAAGAATCAGCGGCATCAAGATTCATGTAAGCTTTCAACACATATTTTGCCTGGGCAACATTTCCGGTAGCCGTTATAAGGTTAGCGGTATCGTTGGCCAGTTGAGATTCCAGTTCAGTTGCATTGTATTCAGCCAAAGCCCCGGCTGCAACTTGCTTTTGAACAATTTCCAATTGTGTTCTTGATTGTTGTACCTGTACTGTCGCAATCTTTTCCTGTTCGCGCGAAAGCAATATTTGAAGATAGGAATTGGCCACCGTTAAAGAAATATCATTTTTTAATTTATCTGTTGCTGCTTTTGCTGCTTCGGCAGACCATTCATTGGCAAGTATCGTATTCTTTTTGGAGAACCAATTGAAGATAACGGCACTCGACTGCAGATTTAATCCAACAGAAAAATAGTTTTGATTTTCCAAAATACCCGTTGAAGGATTTTGTGATTTTCCATATCTTAAGCCTTCATTGTTTGAAATATTTGCTGAGGGTATCTGCGAAAGCTTACTTTGCTTATAAATAATTGTAGCAATATCTTCCTGCAAAGCGCTTTGCTGGATAGAAATATTATGATCCATCGCATATTGAACACATTCCAGCAAAGTCCATTTCTTTTGGGAAAAGGCGAATGTGGAGATGAAAACGAAAATGAACAGTAATTTAATTTTGATAGACATAAAACAAAAATAATCATTTGAATGTATCAGGGAATAAGAGTTGGATAAGTGGTAAATAAAAACAAATAAACAATTATGGTCATACTTTTTTGGGTAAAATTATTGTGAAAGTTACCATTAGTTTTGCATGTTTAAAAAACCTCTTTCCAAATCATCGATAATATATTGTGGATCTTCAAGACCAACATACATTCTTAATCTTCGCTGATCCGGGTCGTTTGAATTAAAATCTTCTTCCTTTACAGAGGCGCATCCAGGAATTATCAGCGATTCATATCCGCCCCAGCTTACTGCCATCAAAATATGTTGAAGGCTTTCGCAGAAAGTTTCTATCTCTTTTATTGAATCCGTTTTTATATAAAAAGAGAACAATCCACAAGCTTCCTTCATCTGCTTTTTGGCCAGTTCATATTGAGGGAAATCCTCGTCAAAAGGGAAAACTACTTTTTCCACTTTTTCGTGGCTTTTCAAAAAATCCACTACCTTTTTAGTTGTCTCAGAAATGCGTGCAAGCCTTACATCCAAAGTTCTTAAACCACGCAACATAAGCCATGCATTAAAAGGTGTAGTGCCAATACCCATGTTTAAAAATTCACTGTTAAATATTTTTTTAATCAAGGCTTTACTACCGCTTAAAACGCCTGCTATTACATCGCTGTGGCCGTTAATATATTTGGTAGCGCTTTGCAAAGCCAGGTCAATGCCATAGTCAATCGGCCTTTGGTATAAAGGGGTACAATAGCTGTTATCACAAATAGTAACTATTTTTTTTGACCTTGCCAATTTCCCGACAGCTTCCAGGTCCTGCAAATAAAAGCTCCAACTGTTGGGCGTCTCCAGGTAAATAATGCTGGTGTTTTCCTGAATGGCTTTTTCAAAATTTTCTATCTTTCTTCCATCCACATAAGTAACCGATACATTAAACCTCGGCAAAATATTGTCGAATAATTTTTGCGCCCATGTATAAGGCTTATCTACAGAAATAATGTGATCACCACTTTTTACATTGGAAAATACGGCTGCGAAAATAGCGCCGGCTCCGCTATTGAAAACAAGGCAATCTTCCGCACCATCAAGAGCTGCCAATTTTTGGGATAAAATTTTCACTGTAGGGTTTAGTCCCCGGCTATATAAAAATGTGGAAAATTCGTCCTCAAACGCTTTCCGCATTTCATCCACTTTTTTAAAAGCAAAATTGCTTGCCTGAATGATCGGAGGTGCAACGGCATTAAAATAATCTTCCCTGTTTTCACCAAGTTCGTTTAAAATTTGACTAACGGTTTTTGCATCCATAAAATAGTTTGTTTATACTGGTATCAAGGAATAGCGTGAAGAATCGTAATTTTTAGTAAGAGCAAAAAAAATGACAAAGATTCTGAATTAAATCAGAAAGATAGAAAATAATTGTGAGTTACATTTGTGCTTCTAATTTTTACCAATGAAGAATTGTGTCGTGATACTTTTATTTTTTGCGTACTCTGTCAATGCTCAAACGGTCACAACTGTTGATTCTGCGAAAACACTTGAAAATATAATCGTAAAAGCATACGATCAAAACCGTAGCCTGATTGACGTGGCAGCTCCCGTAAGCGTTACCGGGCAGGCGCAGTTAAACCGCTTCAGTTCTTTAAGCATTTTGCCTGCATTAAATATCACGCCGGGAGTAAGCATGGAAGAACGCTCACCCGGAAGTTACCGGCTCAATATTCGTGGCAGTTCTTTACGTTCTCCTTTTGGTGTGCGTGATGTGAAGATTTACCTCAATGATATACCGCTTACAGATCCGACAGGTAACACATATTTGAATCAATTGAGTTTTTATAATTTTAATTCTATTGAAATAATTAAAGGGCCGGCAAGTAGTTTATACGGCGCGGGTATTGGTGGCGCAATGCTGATACATACTTTGCCTGCAAACTGGCACCCTGGAGTTTCGCTTGATTATACAACCGGCAGTTTTAATACCAATAGCATTAATGCAAACATAAAAACCGGAAATGCCGATCATGAAAATAGCTTCAGTTACTCTCATCAAACAAGCGATGGATATCGCCAACAGGCAAAAATGCATAGAGATATTGCGACATGGGAAAGCGTGTTGAAAGTAAGCGACAAACAAAGGTTGCATGCTTACATGTCTTACAGCGATCTTTATTATCAAACGCCCGGTGGCTTAACACTGGCGCAATATAACGCTGATCCAAAACAGGCAAGGCCAGGTTTCGGTTCACAACCCGGAGCTGTGGGAACGAAAGCCGCTATTTATCAAAAAACTTTTCTTACGGGGTTCTCAAACGATTATCAATTTAATGATCATTGGCACAACACCACTTCTTTATACGGATCCTACACTGATTTTATTAATCCTAACATAAGAGTGTATGAATATCGGCAAGAACCACATTTTGGCGGCAGAAGTGTTTTTGAATATAAAAAGCAAATCGGTAAAACCAACTTCCAGCTTGATTTTGGAACAGAAGCGCAAAAAGGCTTTTTTAATACAAGGGATTATGGAAACAACCTTGGAGTTGCCGACTCAATGCAATCGGATGATAATTTAAATAATTGGCAATACATGTTCTTTGCGCAGGCTGATTTTGAATTGCCCCATGGGTGGACGATTACAGCCGGCGCAAGTTTGAATAAATCATCTATCCAGGATATTAACCTTGCTGCAAAACCATCAACTACGCAGAGAAGAGTTTTCAAAAATAAGTTTCCTCCCCACATTGCAGTGCTTAAACAGCTTGATAAAAATGTATCGGTATATGGAAGTTTTTCCGGCGGATTTTCTACACCCACGGTTTCTGAGGTACTTCGTTCCGATGGTTTATTCGGAACCAATCTGCAACCCGAAAATGGAATAGATTATGAAGTAGGAATTAAAGGGACTGTTTTGCAGAACAAACTCTTTTTTGATATCAGTGGATTTTTCTTCGATCTGAAAAATACCATCGTACAACGCATTGATGCTAATAACATTTATTATTATGTGAATGCCGGTTCTACCAAACAAAAAGGCATTGAAACATATGCTTCTTACCAGTTGGTTGATGCACCGAAACATTTTATTAATTCAGCGAAAGTATTTACCAGCTATGCATGGCACGATTTTCATTATGGAGATTTTAAACAGGTGAATAATGATTTTTCAAAAAATGAATTGCCTGGTGCTTCACCAAACACGGTGGTAGCAGGACTTGACATGTCATCAAAAGACGGCCTTTACATAAACATTACTTATAATTATACAGATAAGATCGCGCTCAATGATGCCAACACTGCTTATGCGCCTTCTTACAATCTTTTGGGTGCAAGGATGGGATATAATAAGGATTTTAATAAAAAAATCGGTGCTGAAATTTTTGCCGGTGCTGATAATCTATTTGATGCAAAGTACAGTTTGGGCAATGACATCAATGCTTTTGGTGGCCGCTATTACAATGCGGCCGCCGGAAGAAATTATTATGTAGGAATTGCATTTCGATTTGATAAAAAGTAGAGATTGTGTTGCAGTGAACCGATAAATTTTGAAGAATCTTATTTTGCAAAGTCTTCATTTACCAGGTGCAGTAAACAAATAAATAATCCAGAATCTTATTAGAATTCTTACTTGTGTCTTACATAATATCTGGCGCCTGAGCCAACAGTTCCCATGAGACCGTTTGAAAAATACAAGCTATCACTATGTGCTATTATATTGAAATATGCAATTGAGTCTTTAACCCTGCTATTCGAAAATAAAACACTCGAAACCCTTATCCCGAGACTATTTGTTGCAGATGATATCTTATAAGTTCCGGCATTTATAATTACACTGTTTTGCGCGAGTGAGTAGGTGTTGTCTGATTTAAAAACAAGTATTTCCTGCGTGCCTGTACTTTGAGGAGTTGCAGAAAAAGGTGGATAATCAAAATATTGAACGGCCCAGTTCCAGTTTCCAACAATTGAGCTCGCCGTTGAATCTTTTTTACAGGAATTAAATAACAAAAACGTGAGGATTAAAATTAAATGGAATTTTCTCATTGATTAGTTTTTGATAAAACAAAAATATCCTATAAACTTTAATTATACAACATTGTGTATAAATCATTTTTGAATTCATATTTTATTGCTTTTACATTTGCAGCGTAATTGGTTTCAGTCCTGATAATTATCAGGACGGGATTAAAATGGGAATCCGGTTCAAATCCGGAGCTATCCCCGTAGCTGTAAAAGGCCTCCCCAAACCTCCCGAAAAAAATCGGGAGACTTTCGAGAAGCTTCAATCTTCGCCACTGTTTTTTATACAACGGGAAGGCGTTGAAGTAAACCTTAAGCCAGAAGACCTGCCATTTACATAAAAACAATTCAAAGCTTTCGGGAGAAAAGCGTGGAGTGTAAAAGCTGAAAAGCATTTATATTTCTCTTTTTTTTATTTCGGAAGCAGTCACAAAAAAATTTTTGTAAAATGAAAAAAGAAATTTTTATTGCGGCTGCTGTCATTTTCAGCAGTTATGCGCAGGCGCAGCAGGACTCCGCCAAAACCCTTAATGAAGTAATTGTTACGGCAACAAAAGCGCCAATCAAGCAAAGCGAGACAGGAAAAGTAGTTGATGTAATTACACAAGCGCAATTGCAAAAAAGCTTCGGGAAATCGTTGGGCGAAGTATTGAATGAACAACCGGGATTAACCATCAACGGAGCCGATAATAACCTGGGAACCAACCAAACAGTTTACCTGCGCGGCGCGGTGGCAGGCAATACCTTAATTTTGATGGATGGCGTTCCGTTGTATGATGCATCGGGCATTAGCAGCGAATTTGATCTCAATAATTTTGCTTTGGATAATATTGAACGAATCGAAATTTTAAAAGGCGCTCAATCCACTTTGTACGGTTCTGATGCGGTAGCAGGTGTTATAAATATCATTACCAAAAAATCAGGCAAGAAACCGCTTAATGTAAATGTTGATCTTTCTGCCGGAAGTTATAGCACGTACAAAGGAGCAGTTGCTTTAAGCGGAACCAACGGAAAAGGACAAACGTTTTTTATTTCTTACAATAAAATAAAAAGCAAAGGCTTTTCATCTGCCTGGGATTCTACAGGGAAAAATAATTTTGAAAAGGACGGCTTCAGCCAGGATGTGTTTCACTTGAATTATACATTTACACCTTTTAAGAAAACTTCGGTAAGGTTATTTGGTAAATACAATAACAATCATGCAGACCTTGATGCAGGCGCGTTCCAGGATGATAAAGATTATACCAACCATAACAACAATTTGATTACAGGAATGGTGATTGATAAAAAAGTAAAGAAGGGTTTTATCAGGTTTCAATATGCTTACAATCGTTTCAACAGGAACTTTTTGGATGATTCAACCGATGTAGGCGGCTACACGAAATTTCAAAGTGGCAAGTACAACGGCACTTCGCATTTTGCAGAATTTTATACCAGCCTTAATTTTACAGATCATCTTGAATTTTTAACAGGTGCCGATTACAGAAGAAATTCAAGCAGCCAATTGTATATTTTTTATCCTGATTATGGATTTCCAGCGTTGCCTATTTCTGCAGACAGCGCCATAACCAAACAGTTCAGTTATTATGCGTCGCTGATGTTTAAAAATAAAAAAGGTTTTAATGTTGAAACCGGTGGCAGATGGAATCATCACAATATTTACGGAAATAATTTTACTTATTCCCTGAATCCTTTTTACCTGATCAATAAGCATTATAAGGTGTATGCTAATCTTTCGTCCGGTTACCGCGTTCCTTCCATTTACCAGTTGTATTCGGAATATGGAAATAAGAATTTAAAACCCGAAATAACTACAAGTTTCGAAACCGGCACTCAATTATCTTTCAAAAAAATAAAAGCAAGGATTACGGGATTTATCAGGGATGGGAAAGACGTTTTTTATTTTTACACTGATCCTGTTACTTATGCAGGCAAATATATAAACGCTGATAAACAGCATGATTATGGGATTGAAACCGAAGCATCATACCGTTTTTCTCCAAAATTTTCTGCATCAGCTAATTACACTTACACTGATGGAAAAATTGTTACTACAAACGGAGGTGCAAAAGATACTTCCTATTTTAATTTGTATAAAAGGCCTAAAAATGTGCTGAATATTTTTTTGAATTACCAGGCAACGAAAGATATTTTTCTTTCTGCCAACCTCAAGTCGGCAAGCAAAGCTTTTGAACCAAAATACATGGGGCCGGCTTATGAATTGAAGGGATATTATACTTTAGGATTTTACGGACAATACAATTTTAATAAGGCATTTAAAATTTTTGCTGACTTTGAAAATATAACTGACCAAAAATATTTTGTTACAAGGGGTTTTACCACCAAAGGTTTTAATTTCAACGGAGGTATAAAAGCAAGTTTTTAAAATATGAATAATTATTTCGAAATATAATTTGCAGCCTCAGCACGAGGTTTATTACATTTGAAAAAAAAATCAATGGCACAGTTTGCCAACATTTCGGAAAAGGAGTTGCTCACCATCAGTTTCACTTTATTTGCTGTTATTGATATTCTCGGCTCTATCCCGGTTTTAATTTCCCTTAAAGATAAAATGGGAGGACAGATACAATCTTTGCAGGCTACTATTGCTTCCGGTGCATTAATGATTTTGTTTTTGTTTTTGGGTCAGCAGTTTTTAAATCTACTGGGAGTAGATGTTCAGTCGTTTGCGGTGGCGGGAAGTTTGGTGATCTTTCTGATTGGTTTTGAAATGATCTTGGGCGTTGATTTTTTTAAGCAGGATAGCAATCCAAAGAGCGGAAGCATGGTGCCTATTGCATTTCCTTTAATCGCCGGTTCCGGTACGCTTACAACTATCATGTCGTTAAAAGCCAATTACCACGATATAAACATCCTTATCGGCATCCTCATCAACCTGGTGGTAATATTTGTAGTTTTAAAATCGCTGAATTGGGTGGAAAAGGCTTTAGGCCCCAGCGGACTAATAGTCATCCGCAAATTTTTCGGCGTAATTTTGCTGGCCATTGCTGTTAAGATTTTTGCCAGTAATATTGCATCGTTTGGAAGATAGTTAATTGGTTAAAAAAGTCATTCAATAAACCAGTAAACGAATTAACCAATAAATTTTATTGGCCTCGTAGTACAATGGATAGTATAAGAGTTTCCGAAGCTCCAGATACAGGTTCGATTCCTGTCGAGGCCACAATAATTCTCCGCAACAGTAAACCAACTAATTTCCAGGATTTTTATTTATTTTGATTGTACATTATCTAATTTGAGGACAACTGAAAAAAGGCGCATCTTTAGTGGCGAAACTGTATTTCATTTCTTAGAAATAGAGTAGCAATACAATAGGATGTATCAGACAATAATTTTAAATATATAGGATGAAAAGAAGGGAATTTGTGAGATTAAGTTCATTTGCTGCCTTATTGCTGCCTTATAACAAAATACATGGCGGTATGGTTGGCGTTGATAAATTTCAAAATGATGATAGTCTTAAAAAACAATCAATCGCCGCATTTAAGAGGTTTGAAACGGTATGGAATTTTAATGATTTCTGGAAGCGCGGAAACACTTTTGATGCCTGTCTCACATTTGCAGATGCCATGAACCATCGGTGGCCCGGCGATGCTGAAGTAATTGCCATGCAAAAAAGAATTGGCGAAATGCTCGAAGAGAATTACCAATATTTCATGTCTATTGATCCGGGTACATTATGGGCGGATGATTTTGGCTGGTGGGGTTTGATGGGTATTAATGCAAGAAAGCATTTATTGAGGTTAGGCAATAAAACACTTGCAGATAAATATACTAACCTGAGTATTCATTTATGCTGGCAACAGGAAAGAGATCATGCTTACGATTTTTCTGAAACAGCAAAACCGGTGCCGCATGGCTGCAGAAACGGAGATGCCAATGGGCAAAGCAAGGGTGTAAAAAACACCGTAACAAATGTGTTGTTTTTTTTATTATCAGTCCGGATTTATCGTTTAACCTTAGAAGAAAATATAGCTGATAATGAAAAATACCTTGAGATGGCTTACCGCCAATGGGTTTGGTTTGATAGCTGGTTTAAGCTTGATAAATATGGCTATCTCCAACAAATAGATCCGGGTGGTGCCTTGGTGCACGAAAGGCCTATCTCTTTTTTTGAAGGATCTGATTATAAAGAAACAAGCCATCCAACCTGGGAAAAAGGTTGGGTGTGGACCGGCGACCAGGGTATGTTATTAGCGGCGCTTACAGATTTGTTAGCCATTATAAATAATATTGCAGCCTGGGTGATAAAAAATAAAATTGCCCCTGATTTTAAAGTTGCCGATTTTGAAAATACACTAAACAATTATATCAACCTTTTAAGCAAAGGCATAAAAACTGCATTGATCGGAAACGCAGATGGCATAATAAGGGAAGCGCCTTTCAACGCTAATTTCGGACCGGAGTTTGGTAACGATTACCTTGCAGGTCGTGGAATTATGATGCGTTACCTGGGAAAGTTAGACAAGCAAATTAATAATATTGATTTCCACAAAACCAGTAGAACAACAGCTAATGCGATATGGCAGACGCGGGATATGACAACCAACCAGTTTCAACCTGAATTTACAAAGGTTGATAATGATAAATTGTATGTAAATCAGTATAGGAAACTAACAGGTGTTGCAGATGATGTTTATAAATGGAGCATTGAAGCTATGAATGAACAGCAAAAGTTTGGTGTTTGTCAATCTATTGGCCTCGATGCATTGGGAGCTGTAATTAATAGTCTTTAAACAAAATTATGAATGCTACAGCAAAAGTCCGCCAAGCATCGCTTCGGGCAGGAATTTTTATTTAGCTTTTTTATGCTCAAAATTATTGTTGTAGGTTGTTTTGCTTCACGATTCATCAACAAGTTCCATTAATCAAAGAAATAATAATCAGAAAAACAATTTAAATGAGAATGACCTGTTTTATACTTTTGATAATGCTGTCATCATCTTCCCTGTTCGCACAACAATCTTTAGATGGCGTATGGCAAACGGGAGTAGATAATACGAAGATTGAAACCTATCGAAAAGATGGAGCCTGGTTTGGAAAAATTATTTCTTCAGACAATCCCAAGGCAAAAACAGGAACAGATATTCTTAGAAATTTTAAGAAAAACGGGGATTCGTGGGAAGGGCAATTGTACGCTATTAAGAAAGATAAATTGGTAAATGCCGTTATTACACCAACTCAAAACAAGTTGCTGGTTAAAGTTTCGGTTGGCTTTTTTACTAAAAATTTAGAATGGCTAAGGGTGCCGTAATAAATTTAAAATGAGAATAGAGGCTAATAATAATTTTAGTTCCCCCGAACTTTTTTGGTATAGAGCATTCCGCGTGATATTAAGAGGCAGTAAACCAACTTTTATTTGGTATTTTTATTTTACATTAAAATTACTTTACTGCAGTTAGCCTTTGTCTTAGCCCTATCAGTTGACCTGTAGTTGGAGATAAGACATTCAATAAAAAATTAAATAAACATGAAAAAATTAATTTTTATACTTGTTGCCGCAATTCTTTTAAGCAGCAATAATGTATTCGCACAAAAAGAAAGGGCTATATGGAGCAAACAAAAAGCTAACGAATGGTATGCGAAAAAAGGTTGGCTGCGGGGAAGCAATTTTATTCCCAGTTCCGCTGTTAACCAGTTAGAGATGTGGCAGGCTGCTACATTTGATCCTAAAACCATTGATCGCGAATTGGGCTATGCGCAGTCAATTGGTTTTAATGCCATGCGGGTTTTTCTGCATCATGTTGCCTGGCAGGAAGATCCGAAAGGGTTTAAAGATCGAATGAAAACTTATCTTTCCATCGCAGATAAACACCACATTGGAACCATCTTCGTAATATTTGATGATTGCTGGAATGACCACTACCATGCAGGTAAACAACCGGAGCCTAAAACCGGTATTCACAATTCTCGCTGGTTAAGAGATCCTGGCACTTTATATCACACGGAACCTCTGTTAAAAGACACGCTTGAAAAATATGTGAAAGATATTCTTACAACATTCAAACATGACAAAAGAATATTGCTTTGGGACTTGTATAACGAACCGGGTAATTCCGGTTACGGAAATCAAAGCCTTGATCTTTTGCAGCATGTATTTAAGTGGGGCAGGGAAGTTAATCCGGATCAGCCTTTATCCGCAGGAGTTTGGAATGAAAAGTTAAGTAATTTGAATACGTATCAATTAGCCAATTCGGATGTGATAACCTACCATAATTACGATAAAGAGCCGGAACATGTCAAAGCTATAGACAGCCTGAAAACTTACGGCCGCCCGCTGATATGTACAGAATATATGGCAAGAACAAGAGGTAGCCTGTTTTTTAATATTATGCCTTTGCTAAAAAAGAATGATGTAGGCGCCATTAACTGGGGCCTTGTTTCGGGTAAAACAAATACTATTTATGCGTGGGATAATCCTATGCCAGATGGTGCAGAGCCGAAGATATGGTTCCATGATATATTCCGTAAAGACGGAACCCCTTTCAGTGAAAAAGAAATCGAATTTATTAAATCGCTTACAGGCAAAAAATAATTCTGAGAAGATATTATTAAATCTTGCTTTGGATATATTCCTTGTGCAAGGTACCGGACACAGTGAATAAACTTTTACCAGGTATTTTTATTTTGAATTATGGTAGCATTGATACAAAAGCGCAAACAAACTTGAAAGATTTTTTTCTTTCTTTGTTGTTGTAATTATCAATGCTATCAAACCCGGTTCAATTCTTCAATCGAACATATCTTTCAATATTCAACCTGCTGGTACCTGTGTTGGGTACTTTTTCAATTCCGCTTTGGGTAAGAGTATCGTTTTTTATATTGACGGTAAAAGTAAAATCATGGCCTTCCCATTCGCGTTCCTGGCAATATTCGAGATGCTCGGTGTAGGTGCTGTCTTTGAGTGTGTAAGGACCACCACCGGCATCAAATTGTTTTGCAGAATCAGAAGAACTTTTTGTATCGTGGCTTAGAAAAGCAAAATGATCCTTGTTGATAATTTTTATAAAAGAAATGTCTTTTGTGTAATCAGTTACCGTGGTATCTCCTTTTTCTATAAGTGTTCCGGAAATGAGTTTCCATGTACCGGAAATGGGTAATACGGGTTGCGATGTAGCAATATTTGCTGTGTTATCTTTTGTAGCACAACCTGTCATCACAAAAGCAATAAGTAAAATGCCGTTAGTTAATTTCATATGATGATTGTTTAAACAGTTAAAGAAAATTATTAATCGTTATTCCTGCTTTGGTGTTTTCACTACACTAATGTAACTGTTTTGAATAACTCATAGTAAACGTCTTCCCTATAATTTCTATTATATACCTACAAAATTTAGAAATGAAGCATATTTGTACGAAATGAAGACCCTGAAATAGTAACGGCTTACGCAAAACTATCTTACAATTATAAATGATTTGAATAAAAAAATTTGCTGTCAATATTTCTCAAACCACTCAAATTTTTCTTTAATGATGTTTTCTTTTTCTTTCTTTATATAATTCAAAAAAGCTGTTGCAACAGGGGAATGATTTTTTCCTTTTAGCCAAATCAGATTCCAAACTGATTTAATGGGAAACCCTTTAACCGGGATTATTTGCAATTCTCCATTCTGCAATTCGTTTTTAATTCCAATTAATGGCATGATAGAGCATCCAAGACCTGCAATCACAGCCTGCTTTACTGCCTCATTAGAAGTAAGCTCCATTTTTTTTCGTACCGGTAAATTGTTTTTTTGAATAAATTTTTCCATTGTTTGACGTGTGCCGGACCCCTGTTCGCGATAGATCAAATGAATTTTTTCGAAAATGCTTTTATCATACCGGTTGCTTTTAAATTTTTGCTTGTTGTCACTCACAACAAACAATTTGTTTTGCATAAGTTCAGTTTTCTCAATTTGTAAACTTGTTGGCAGTACAGATACCAATGAAAAATCAACCTCATTTCTTTCCAAACTCTCCAGTACCTTTAATTTGTTGGTCACATCAAGCAGCAATTCAACCCCTTGGTGTTGTTTTAAAAAACCAGTTAAAAAGTAAGGCATCACATATTTACCGGTGGATACGATAGAAATTCTTAAACGTCCTGCCAGTTTACCTTTATGAGATAAGGTCTTGTAATTAATAGCATGAACCTGGTTCAGGATATTCTCTGCTGCAATGGCAATTTCTTTCCCAAAATCTGTAATAAATATTTTTCTGCCCACTATTTCTGTTAATGGAATATCAAACTGGTCTTGCAAATTTTTTAACTGAATAGAAACCGCGGGTTGCGTCAAATGCAATTCTTCTGAAGCCTTGGTTATGCTTTGTGTTTCCGTGATTTTTAAAAATATACGCAGTTGGTTAATTGTGTAATTCATAAATTTTATTTATGCATATTATTACAAATATAAATGAAAACTTATGATCAATATTATACACTTTTGCGTCATCAAAAACAAAAGTATATGACAAAAATTACAGTAGCAAAAGGGGATGGTATAGGCCCCGAAATTATGGAAGCAACCCTTAAGATTATTTTGGCAGCAGGAGCTAAAATAGAAATTGAAGAAATTGAAGTTGGTGAAAAAGTTTACTTAGCCGGTAATACGGCGGGCATTTCCAAAGAATCCTGGGATATTATCCGTAAGAATAAAATATTTCTAAAAGCTCCGATTACAACGCCACAGGGCGGTGGATATAAGAGTTTAAATGTTACTACCCGGAAATTTCTTGGCTTATATTCTAATGTACGGCCTTGTAAAAGCCTTGATCCCTTTGTGAATACCAAACATCCTGTTATGGATATTGTTATCATACGGGAAAACGAGGAAGATCTGTATGGAGGAATTGAACACCAGCAAACCGACGAAGTGGTTCAGTGTCTTAAGTTAATAAGCAGGCCCGGATGCGAAAAAATTGTTCGTTATGCATTTGAATATGCAAAGCAGTACAACAGAAAAAAAGTTACCTGTTTTACAAAAGATAATATCATGAAACAGACCGATGGATTGTTTCACCGGGTGTTCGATGAGATTGCAAAAGAATATCCGCAGATAGAAAACGAACATTGGATCATTGATATAGGGGCCGCAAAAATGGCGGATACGCCTGAAGCATTTGATGTGCTTGTGATGCCGAACTTGTACGGAGATATTTTATCAGATGTAGCTGCACAAATTACCGGATCAGTAGGACTCGCCGGATCAGCCAATATTGGTGAAGAATGCGCTATGTTCGAAGCGATACATGGTTCAGCCCCAAGAAGAGCCGGTCAAAATTCGGCAAACCCATCCGGCTTATTGCAGGGCGCTATAATGATGCTCAATCACATCGGGCAAACAGACGTAGCAGAAAAAGTACAGAATGCCTGGTTGAAAACCATTGAAGATGGCGTTCATACCTACGATATTTTTAAAGAAGGGATTAGTAAACAAAAAGTTGGAACAATGGAATTTGCCCAGGCCGTAATTAACAATTTGGGGAATAGGCCCGAAACATTGAATGCAGTTTCGTATGCAAAAGGCGCAGCATTGAATCTTCCAAAGTATATACGCAAAGCTGCTGCAAAAAAAGAATTGATGGGTGTGGATGTGTTTGTTGACTGGAAAGGAACAAGCCCGGATGAACTGGCGTCTTTATTAAAAAAAATAGAGCCGGAGCAACTTAAACTCACTATGATTACTAACCGGGGAATTAAAGTATATCCTGATGGCTTTCCGGAAACTTTTTGCACTGATCACTGGAGATGCCGGTTTGAATCAAACGATGGAATTAATATTTCTAAAGCAGATATCATTCAATTACTGTCCAATGCTTCAACAGAAAATATTGATACCATTAAAACAGAAAATCTCTATGCATTTGATGGCAAGCTTGCTTTTTCATTAGGACAAGGACAATAAAAAAATATAAAATGAATATACAACTTATACAAGGGAATTTCAATGCAAAGGATGCATTAGCAATCATCACTCAAATGATTCACGTAAAAATAAAATACCATGAAAGCAAAATCAGCAGTAACAATAATGAAGAGGATATAAAATTTCGTGAAGCAAAAATTAAAAGGTTGCAAAAAGATTTATTTGATATCAGGAATTTTATTTTGGACAGCGGAGGTAAAATCAATATTCAAAGTGAAATACACTTATCTCAATAATTATGGATCAAATACACAATCTTCAAATTAATAGATGGGCAGTTTGCTCCATTAGAAGCCCGAAAAGTGATCTCAGATCTTATCGGTAGCAAGATAAATTATCATACCATGGAGGCGTTCAGCATTAAGGAAAGATTTAATGTAGATGTTTCTTTTTCTGAACAAAGAATCGCCGAGCTGAAGGAAGCGAGAGGCCATTTGGAGGATATTATCAATAATGCTTTAGAAAAAGGACTGAATTTAAAAGTGGAAAGCTTCATCAGGATTACATTTATTGAGGTAAATTAAAATGTAGCGTATTCTCAGAATCAAATAAAAAAACGGATAAGTGCAATGCTTAAAGCAAGAAATTCGTTTATTTATTGTTTTACTGTAAAAAACAAATTTTATTTGCAGCAATCTTTTTCTCTCACAAAAATGGATTTGAATATTTTCCAGAAGAAGGTGCCTATGTTGTGAAGAAAAGTCATTTAATAAATTTTAGGTTTGTTTAAAATTAGTCTTTCATCTTCCTTTTACCTCATTTACACTCTTAAAACTCTTTTAAATATTGCTGATCTCAAAGATCGGATCTACCTCAGTGCCGGCGGTCATTTCAAAAACAGGATTGATAATTCCATCACGCACGTCATAAACCCAACCATGCAAATGTGGCAACTGTCTTTGTTTCCACGCTTTTTGGATGATGGAAGTTTTTGCAAGATTCATCACCTGTTCTTTTACATTCAATTTTGTAAGCAGGCTTCGTTTTTCTTCTTCTGATGTGCAGGCGTCAATTTCATCACGATGAATGCGGTAAACATTTTTAATGTTCCAAACCCATTGGTCCATCAGGCCAAAGCTTTTGTTTGACATTGCCGCCGCAATTCCGCCGCAATTTTGATGCCCGCAAACAATTACATGCCTTACTTTTAAAATCTCTACGGCAAATTGCAGAACACTTAATAAATTGAGATCGGTAGGAACCACCATGTTCGAAATATTTCGATGAACAAATATTTCGCCTGGATGAGTACCTGTAATTCTGTCGGCAGGAACGCGGCTGTCGCTGCAACCGATCCACAAAATTTCAGGTGACTGCAATTTGGCCAGGCGTGCAAAATATTCGGGATCTTCTTTTATTTGTGCAGAAGCCCATTCTTTGTTGTTGTTTAAAAGTTTTTTGTATGCTTCCATTTTTTCAATTACGAATTTTCAATTACGAATTAAGTTAAGTTAGAAAGAACAACATGTTGGCTTTGAAAATTCAGCGTTATCACTATTGCGTGTTGCCTTTTTGCTTTTTGTCTTTTCCCTGTTTTACATATTCAGGCCTCCGCATGTGCTGATCACTTGTCCTGTGATGTAAGAACTCATATCGCTTGCAAGGAAAAGAGTTACGTTGGCAATTTCTTCGGCACTGCCAAATCTTCCCAAAGGTATTTTTTCTAAAAAAGATTTTGCGGCTTCACCTTCTTTTAAATAATGGGTCATGTCTGTTTCTACAAAACCCGGAGCGATCGCATTACACCTGATGTTTCGGCTTCCCAATTCTGCGGCTACTGATTTGGTAAAACCGATAATTCCGGCTTTACTGGCTGCATAGCTGCTTTGCCCGGCGTTTCCTCTCATGCCGATGATCGAGCTCATGTTGATAATACTTCCGTTCCTCGCTTTCATCATCGGCCGAATCACCTGTTTGGTCATATTAAAAACGCTTTTCAAATTAGTAGCCATCACTTCATCCCATTGTTCGGGCGACATGCGCAACAATAAATTGTCTTTTGAAATACCTGCGTTGTTAACCAAAATGTCAATGGTTCCAAATTCGTTTATTACCTCATTTACTACTTTTTCACAATCTGTAAAATCGGCAGCATTGCTCTTGTAAGCTTTTGCCTTTACACCCATTGATTTCACTTTTTCTTCCAGGGCTTTTGCTTTTTCATCGCTGCTTACATACGTAAAAGCAATGTTAGCGCCGCTTTCTGCCAGTTTTAAAACAATAGCTTCGCCTATTCCACGGCTGCCGCCTGTAACGATTGCCACTTTATTTTCAAGCATTTTCATATTCAATTTTAGGGGCTAAAATTAAGGTTTAGAATTTAATTGAACCAAACCGGTATTTTTTATTTTCACGAAAGTAGGCTTTCGTTATTTTTTATACTACCATTTTTTATTAATCTTTTTATCTTTTTCAACCCAAAAACTGTTAATGTACGACCTTATAAGGCATCAATGTTTTATCTTTACGGCATAAAATGATATGCTATGTCTCCCTTCAATTTATCACTTCCGGTAGCCATTGGCTGCGATCATGCAGGCTTCGATTATAAAGAAGCCATCATCTCTTTTCTTGACGGGAAAAATGTAACCTGGAAAGATTTTGGAACATTCTCAACTGATTCTGTTGATTATCCGGACTTTGCTCATCCTGTTGCTGAAGCGGTTGAAAATAAAGAAGCGGCTTTCGGTATATTGATTTGCGGAAGCGGAAACGGAGTTGCTATAACTGCCAACAAGCACCAGAATATAAGAGCCGCAATTTGCTGGGGAGAGGAATTGGCTGAACTTTCACGCAAACATAATGACGCCAATATTATTTGTATCCCCGCACGTTTTATAAGAGAGAGTGAGGTAGAAAAAATGCTTGAGATCTTTATTCATACTGATTTTGAAGGCGGTCGCCACGAAAACAGGGTTAATAAAATTGCCTGTTGTTAATAGGTGTGTTGCAGAAAGTTTTACTTTTTATATGTTACGCTATTCATTATTGGATTTCCTTAGTTTTTTATCGGCTGATACAATTGGGTTGTAGGGCCCATACTTGTGCTGGCTTTCTGAAAAACTATCAATGTAGGGCCCGAACGGGTAATCTACAGGTTTACCTGAAATATCCGGCCAATCTTTCTGTAAATCTTTAAAATTTGGTCTTGGCCTGGAATTTATATAAGCAGCTACATCCCACGCCTGTTCATCACTTAAATAGGGTTTTTTATAACTGGTGCCATAAGGCATGTTATTTTTTATAAAGCCTGCAAATTTTGAAAGCTGGTAAAGGCCTGCACCAACATTAAAGCTGTGTTTTCCCCATAGTGGTGGATACAAATATTCCTTGCCTCCTTCAAGAAATTTTCCCTCGCCATTTTCTCCATGGCAGGTAGAGCATTGGGCCAGAAAGATATTTTTACCTTTGGCTGTATCTGCTGCCCTGTTTAAATAAGGAATTTTTTCAGTGAAAGTTCCAAAAATATTTGTATTCTTTTTTACTTCCTGACCTACCCATTTGATGTAAGCGATCATTGCTTTCATTTCCCTGCCGGAATCTCCCAGCACTTGTCCGTTCAAACTCCTCTTAAAGCAACCATTGATACGCATCACAAGGGTTACAATTGAGTTACTTCTTTTCGTGAAATTGGGATAACCCACAGCCGCTACTGAAAAATTATTGGCGAAGATTCTCGTGCCACCATCAATATGGCAATTGTCACAATTCATGCCGTTTGTGATTTGGGCAACAGTGCCTTTGGGACCTAAATATCGAGCAGTATGAACTATTAATTCTCTTCCATACCTGATCAGATTCCCTGATGAATCATGCGGAAGGCTGTTGGTATCGGGAGCATTCCATAATGTTGACGCAGTAAAAGAAGTTTTGGCGGTATTTTTTATTTTATTCTTTTGAGGCAAAAATAAAAAAGCCAAAAGAATGCAAACAATAAACACCGCCGTGATTGTCCAAATGGTTTTTCTGCTCATTTCTGGTTTCAAAATTAAATCCTATCCGCCAATACAATAATTGCAATTATGTTCCTGGGCTCTTCCTACGCCCCATACGCCTGATGGCAACAATTGTATTCCCGGCAGAACGCCTGCTAATATGTCCTTATGCACTGTGTCGGCATCCATGTTCATCTTTTGAGCAATGACATGACTATTGACTAAAATGGCAACGGAGCAAACTCCAAACATTACACCGTCAGCCATCAGTTCATTGATGCCGACCTTTACATTTCCGATTCCGGGAATAGCAAAATCGCCTTCTGCGGGTTTCGAGAAAATATTACGTGCTGCGGGTGCGCCGGTTTTAGGATCGTTAATCTTGGTTGCATCACCAAGTTTGTATTTTTTCCAAACGCTATCGTTGAAAGCATAAGGAATGGCTTCGTGCCTTAAGATAACAACAGCAGTGCATTCATTAAGATCCGCACCTGTCTGCCGGTTGGTCATCAAAAAAACTCTTGGCCATGCCAGGGGCATTATACCGTTCGGTTCTGTTACATCGAAAACAACGCGGTGCTTGCCTTTGATCTTATTTAGCCATTCTTCAGGATCTTCTCCGGGCAAGTTAAAATTAGGAGAATGAGCGGCAAGTTTTGCAGGAAAAGCCAGCGAAGCCATAGTTAAAGCGCCGGCGCCCATCGCCAATGTTCCCAGGAAATCGCGACGGTTGGTGGTTGATTGGTGATCTTTTGAATTCATAATTGTATTATTAAAGGTGAGAAAATTGGTTTTAAATTTATAGTATGACCAGCAAAATAATGTGGCTGATTTCAATAGTGTAGCTATGATCAGGGAATACCCAATCCGGTAACTTTCTTAAGCAGTTTGATTTTAGTTTTTTAAAGGGAGGGAAACAATTAAACCGGACAGTTTTAAAAAGAAATCAAAATCAAGCAATCGTACTATCCCCTCGTATTAAAAATTTACTTGTGGAATAGAAGGTATTATTTTTTAATTCTCTAACGAATTTAAAATTTTTATCCAACAAAACACAATTAAAAATAATTTGTTGAAAGCCAGGGTTTAATTCCTTTTTATAGCCGGAATAACCGGTAAACTTTCATTTCCGCTTTTATTGACAGACTGAACTCCAAAAAAGAAATTGTCTTTTGAATAAGGGAGCGTAATCGAATTTTTCGAAGTAAAAATTTTCTTTTGCCACATTGGGCTTTGGGATTCTCTTATCAAAATATAAAATCCTTTCACTTTCCCATTTTCAGGCGTTTGCCACGAAAGTGATGAATTGTTCGACAAATTTTTTACATCAATTTTTACATCACGGGGAACAGAAGGCGCTTTGGCAAGATTGGCAAGATTAGCCAGATTAAGCGCCGTGTTTTTCCGCAGGTATTCATAATCCATAAATTGAGGTAAGTCGCCATACTGAATGCCATTTTCTTTTCGTACATCCTGGTGTTGGTGATTGAAGTTTTCATTCATTTCTGTAATTCTTACTGCGGTAAATCCATTTTGTAAATAAGGCAGGTGATCGCCGCCTCGCAGAAAACGATCGGTTCGATATATCAATTTTACTTCAAGATTATCAACATATCGTTCAGCCACTTCTTTAATATATCTTGCCAGTTCTCTTGATTTACTGTCATTTTCCAAACCGAGCGCCCTGATTTTTGTTATGTCTTTTTCTGTAGCAGTAGCCGGAATTCCTTCACTGAATACGCGCACTTCGGTATTGTTGATAATATTGGTTTGGTTGCTGTTGTTGCTTCCGATAATATCGTTATTAAGTACCGCAGTAATATCCCAATTTTCTTTTTTTGCTTTATTGGCCATAAATGTAGATCCATATAATCTTTGTTCCTCGCCACTTACGGCCACAAAAATGATGGTAGCCGGAAAAGAATGTTTACTCATGATTCTTGCACATTCTATAACAGCCGCAGTGCCACTTCCGTCATCGTTAGCACCGGGCGCATCGCCG
The DNA here is from genome assembly GCA_028876495.1 of Bacteroidota bacterium. Lineage (GTDB taxonomy): Bacteria > Bacteroidota > Bacteroidia > Chitinophagales > Chitinophagaceae > Ginsengibacter. The sequence goes on along the minus strand of JAGWRO010000091.1, from coordinate 71,060 downwards.
GTTTTATTCATCACATCAGATCGGCGTGAATCAAGATGGCCACTGATTATAAAAATACGATGATCATTCGGATCGGTACCTTTTAAAGTGGCCATTACGTTTCCCAAAAGTATTGGTTCATTTATTCTTGTTGAAGGGTGAATGGTTGTTGTGTCAATCATTGCAGTTAATCTTCCATCGGCATTTTTTGCAAACTCATTAAACTTTTGCAAAACCCAGTTTCTTGCAGCGCCGATCCCTCTTTTTGAATCGGTTTGTGTACTTAGAGTGCTTCTTGTTCCGAAAGAAACTAACGTGTTGATGTAGGATTGAAGAGAATCTGCAGAAACTTCTTTTACCATATTTTCAATTTCCGGATCGCGGTTACTGATGATTTGAGAAAAAACTGAGGTGGTCGTAAATAAAGTTAAAAAGAGTAAATATTTTTTCATTTTCTTTTTTTAAATAAAATTCAATGAATAATTATTTTGGAAAGTTAGCTATCAACTTTAAAATAATGAACCAGAATTTTTAAGAAGGCTTTGGATAGCAAACCAACAAATTAAGCTAATTCTTATTTTCTTAATGGAGACTGGGGATGCTTTGAAAAATGATCTGTCTAAAAAAAATTAATTTTGCACAAAAATTTAAAGATGAGTAAAGGACCGGTTTCGCAATTTATAGAACATAATTACAGGCATTTTAATGCAGCTTCTTTGATGGACGCTGCCAAAGGCTATGAAGCACATTTAGATGAAGGGGGAAAAATGTTGGTCTCGCTCGCAGGTGCCATGAGTACGGCAGAATTAGGAATTTCTTTTGCAGAAATGATAAGGCAGGATAAAGTTGCAATCATCAGTTGCACCGGGGCTAATTTAGAAGAAGATATTATGAACCTGGTGGCGCATTCGCATTATAAAAGAGTTCCTGAATATCGCCATTTAACACCGAAGGAAGAATGGGATCTTTTAGAAAATCATTACAACCGTGTTACCGATACCTGTATTCCGGAAGAAGAAGCTTTCAGGAGATTGCAAAAGCATATTCACAAAATTTGGAAAGACGCAGAGGCGGCAGGTGAAAGATATTTTCCACACGAATACATGTACAAAATGTTGCTGAGCGGTGTGCTGGAACAGTATTACGAAATTGATCCGAAAAACAGTTGGATGCTGGCTGCGGCTCAAAAAAATATTCCAATCGTAGTGCCGGGATGGGAAGACAGTACCATGGGAAATATTTTTGCTTCTTATGTAATTAAAGGAGAACTGAAAGCCAATACCATGAAAAGTGGCATAGAATATATGGCACAACTTACTGAATGGTATCGTGAATTATCAACCGGCAAAGGGCTTGGTTTTTTCCAGATTGGGGGCGGTATTGCGGGTGATTTTCCTATTTGTGTAGTGCCGATGATGTACCAGGATCTGGAATGGAAAGATGTTCCTTTCTGGAGTTATTTTTGCCAGATCTCTGATTCAACTACTTCTTACGGTTCTTATTCCGGCGCGGTTCCCAACGAAAAAATTACCTGGGGTAAACTGGATATTAATACGCCGAAATTTATCGTAGAAAGTGATGCAACTATTGTAGCACCACTGATATTTGCATGGGTTTTGGGACTTTAATTAGCCAATTGGCTAATTAGCTAATCAGCTAATTAATATGTTTGCAAAAAAAAATTTTTCTCCGCAACAGGTTGGTGTTGTTACGTCTTTGCCCATTAGTGGTTTGGCGGCTGTATGCTTTTACCTTTATTCGGAAAAGTGGGAACTTTCGTTGTTGCTTTTTTTTGGCTTTTTTATTATCAGTTATTTAATTATTTTAAATACGGTTAAAAGATTTGTTTATCGAAAAATCAAACTGATCTATAAACTCATTTATCAAACCAAAGCCAGTAAAAAAGAAGAGTTTTATTACAAAAATATTTTGCCGCAAAGTTCAATTGATGAAGTAAGCGAAGATGTTGAACAATGGGCGGTTCACCATAAAGAAGAACTGGAAGTATTGCGAAAAAATGAAGTGTTTCGCAAGGAATTTTTGCTGAATCTTTCCCATGAATTGAAGACGCCGATTTTTGCGATTCAGGGGTATGTAGATACCTTATTGAACGGTGCTTTATTCAACAATGAAGTGAACACCCGGTTTTTGGAAAATGCTTCTAAAAATGTAGACCGGCTGGTAAATTTGTTAGCAGATCTCGACCAGATCACGAAACTGGAAAGCGGAGAGCTATTGTTGCTGAAAGAAAATTTTGTGATCCAGGATTTGATCAAGGAAGTTTTTGAATCCCTTTCGATAAAAACCGCAGAAAATAATATCAAGTGTTTTATAAAAGATGGTTGCGAATTGCCGCTTACCGTTTATGCCGATAAAGAAAAAATTCGAATGGTGATCATCAACCTGGTTGATAATGCGATAAAATATGGAAAACAAAATGGCAGCATTGAAGCCAGCGCTTATAAAGTTGACGGCAAAAAAATATTGGTGGAAATTACTGACGACGGTTATGGTATTGCCGAAGAACATTTATCAAGGATTTTTGAAAGATTTTACCGAACCGATCTTGCCCGCGCGCGAAAAGCCGGTGGAAGCGGACTTGGGTTATCGATTGTAAAACATATAATTGAAGCGCATGGTGAAACGATTCATGTAAGAAGTAAAATTGATGTAGGAACAACTTTTGGATTTTTATTGCCTTCTGCAAAAGCGGCTGTGAGCAGTAAACCGATATTCCCTTCCAGTAAACAAACATCCGCCTGAATGATCATTTGGGCCGGATTAATTAAGATTTTTCTTTTATCTTTTTATTGATGAAACCAAATTTGATCGGAACCTTCTATTTTGTTTCTATTGGAAGGAATGAGCAGTGTATAAAAAATCCCAATGTCAATAGCAATTTTTTAATTTTGATCTTATTCAATCAGGATTTTCTGAAAAGCCATTTCCCCATCTCTTTTAAAGTTACTTTTTTGCCATACAACAAAATGCCCGTCCGATAAATTTTCGCCGCAAGCATGGTGGTTAGAATAAAGCCCGCGACAAGCGATAACATCGAAACAATTATCTGCCAACCCGGAACATTTCCTGATGGAATGCGCGCCATCATTACGATAGGCGACGAAAATGGAATCATACTTCCCCAAACAGAAATGGGGGCATCGGGTTTTCCGACAGCAGTTGCCATAATAACAAACGACAGGATTATCGGCATCGTTATCGGTAACATTAATGCTTGCGCTTCCTGCGGATCTTCATTTACCACACTTCCTACCGCCGCAAATAATGCGGCATAAAATAAATATCCGCCGATAAAATAAAACAGGAAACATGGAATGATTAATCCCCAGTTAGCGGATAAAAAAGTGTCGCGGGCATTTAAAAAATTAGCTGCTGCCGAACTGTTACCCGCAGCTCCCATGGTAGAGTTCATTGTTTGTGCATGATGCAATGCATCAGCAGAAAAAAACGAAGTAGAAACAGAAGATAAAAGAACGATTAATACAATCCAGATCAATAGTTGTGTAAGCCCGACTGCAGCAATTCCCAGAATTTTTCCTACCATTAATTGAAATGGCCTTACTGAACTGATGATCACTTCTGCAATGCGGTTCATTTTTTCTTCCATTACGCCACGCATTACCGCGGCTCCGTAAATAAATAAAGTGATATATATCAGAAACCCGCTTCCGTAGCCTATTCCATAAGAAAGCGCTGCGTTAGATTTTTCTGTTTTAGTTCCTTGTTTTACGATCGTTCTAAAATTATACATCCTGTCTTCATCAATATTATTGATCGAATCGAGAATTTTTCGGTCAATATTATTTCTTAAAAAAGCCTGGTTTCTGATGGCGGCATTAATTTGATCTTTAATTTTACCTTCTGCGTCTAAGCCTAACTGTTTGGTTGAAATTAAAGCGATGGAATCTTTGCCTGAAGAGTAATCATCCGGAATTTTTAAAAAAGCAGAATACCCTTTCTCTTTGAAATTATCAGCATTTACATCAGGCGGAAATTCATACGTGATTAAATCGCTGCTTTGAAAACTATTTCTAAAAATACCGTTGCTGTCAGATACAGCTACCTTTTGCTTTTCAGTACTGGTGGCTGAAAAATAGGCGGATGCGAAAATAAATCCTATAAAAAATAAAGGAAGTAAAATGGTGGAGAGAATAAAAGTCCTGTTTCTTACTCTCGTTGAATATTCTCTTTTAATTACCAGCCAGATTTTATTCATTGTGAATCGTTGTTAATTAGTTTATTGGTTAATTCGTTAATTCTGTATGGGGCTCCTGCTTTAACTCCTGCACTTGTCTTATGAAAATATCATTAAGCGACGGCAGGACTTCGTTGAAAGAAACGATGGAAGCCTTGTGATTTAAAAATTCCTCTAAAACATTTACAGGTTTATTTCCATCCTTAATTTTTACATTTAAAAAAGTATCTTTTGAGCCAACCACTTCAAAAGAATGGCTCATAAATTTTTCAGGCAATTCATCAAAACCTACTTTGAAAATGTGTTCTTTAAAATCGTTCTTAACCTGGCTAACTGTTCCATCAAGAATCTTTTTACCTTTATTTACCAAAACGATATGACCACAAATTTCTTCTACCTGTTCCATCCGGTGCGTACTGAAGATAATGGTGGTGCCGTTTTGCGCGAGTTTAAAAATTTCGTCTTTTATTAAATTGCTGTTCACAGGATCGAGACCACTGAAAGGTTCATCAAGAATTAAGAGTTTAGGATTATGAAGAACGGTGGTAACAAATTGCAGTTTTTGGCCCATGCCTTTACTCAAATCATTCACTTTTTTGTTCCACCAACTTTCCATTTCAAATTTCACAAACCATTCTTTTATTTTTTTCATGGCATCGTGCCGGCTCATTCCTTTTAACTGTGCGAGATACAAAGCTTGTTCGCCGATCTTCATTTTTTTATACAAACCTCTTTCCTCGGGCATGTAGCCGATTTTGGGAATATCATCAACAGGATTAAATTTTTTCCCGTCAAAAAAGATATGTCCGCTGTCGGGATAAAAAATTCCGGTAATCATCCTCAGCAAGGTGGTTTTGCCGGCGCCATTCGGGCCAAGCAAACCAAAAATGCTTCCTTCGGGTATTGAAAAACTAATATCATCTACCGCTTTTTGAGTAGCATAATATTTTTTCAGATTTTGTAATTCCAGTATGGCCATCACTAATTTTTGAAATGAAAGGATCTTAGTAATCTAAAATGTATTGCAACGAAGATATTAAAGAGCAGGAAAGACCGGTAATTTTTTGTATAATCTTTTATAAGCGGCAAAACGACTTTATTATTCTTACGGTAAAGCAATACCCGCCTGAATGATATAGTCGGGCAGGAATAATGCGGATTTTTATTTTAGCTGTTGGCAATCACCAGCGCTACTCTCTCACCATCCATTGCTGCACTCACAATTCCGCCTGCATAACCAGCACCTTCGCCGCAGGGAAATAAATTTTTTATTTGAGGATGATGCAACAAATTTTCATCGCGCGGAATTCTTATCGGCGATGAAGTGCGGCTTTCTGTAGCAACGAGTACTGCTTCATTCGTAAAATAGCCATGTTGTTTATTTTTTGCAGGCATTTTTTTTGCAAACAAGCGCAAAGCTGTTTTTAGCCTATGATTTATAAAGTCAGGCAAAACTTCTTTTAAGTAAGCAGATTCTATTCCCGGCAGATAAGAACATTTAGGCAGCGAAGATGAAAATTTATCTTCTGTAAAATCTACCATTCTCTGTGCTGGTGCGACAAATTTTCCGCCGCCTATGGCAAAAGCTTTTTGTTCAATTTCTCTTTGAAATTCCATCATCAGCAATGGCGAAGAAAAATCGAAGTTCTTTTTGTGCTTAAAAAAAAGATTTTTTACATCTTCAATCTCTAACTGGACCACCATGCCGCTGTTCGCAAACGGATTGTTTCTTTTGGAAGGACTCCAGCCATTTACTACCAGTTCATTTTCATTGGTAGAAGCGGGTGCAATAATGCCACCGGGACACATGCAAAATGAAAATACTCCTCTTCCTTCAACTTGTTCTACAAGGCTGTAAGAGGCTGGAGGAAGAAAAGGTTGCTGCGGATTATCTTTCCCATATTGAATGGAATCGATCAGTTCCTGTGGATGTTCAATTCTTACACCTAATGCAAAAGGTTTAGCAGTAATTTCTATTTTTTTCTTATCTAATAAAACAAAAATATCCCTTGCAGAATGCCCGGTTGCAAGGATAAAAGAATCGCCATTCAGTATATCGCCGTCAGCAGTTCTCACTCCTTTTATTTCATCTTTTTCGATAACGAAATCAATTACTTTTTTTTGAAAATGAAATTCCCCGCCGCAATCTAAAATTCGTTTACGCATCTCCGTTATAATAGCGGGAAGCTTATTGGTTCCGATATGAGGGTGTGTATCATATAAAATGTTTTCGCCCGCGCCAAAATGAACAAAAAGATTGAGAATCCGGTTGATATCTCCACGCTTGGTGCTTCGGGTATACAACTTGCCATCGCTGTAAGTGCCGGCACCACCTTCGCCAAAACAATAATTGCTTTCAGGGTTAATAATGCCTTCTTTGTTTAAAACCGCAAGGTCTCTTCGCCTTGCTCTTACTTCTTTTCCTCTTTCAACAATGATGGGTTTTATTCCTTTTTCAAGAAGTTGTAAAGCCGCAAAAATTCCGGCAGGCCCACCGCCGATGATTACCACTTTTTTTTCTGAATGGGTTACCTCTTTAAAATCAAATTTTTGTGAAGGTCTCTGCTGAAAAGGTTCATCAATAAATGCATTTACGGTGAGGTTGATCCGCACCATTTTTCCTCTTGCGTCAATAGATTTTTTCAGAAGATAGTATCCCGAAACAGATGTAGGTTTTCTTCCCAAAACCCTGGCAATCTGGTAAAGTATAAAAGGTTCATTTTCTGCTTCAGAAGGCAGAAGTCGGAGTGTGATTTTTTGTTGCATAATTATAGTGCCAGGTGGTTATCCTGAAAACTTTATAAACTAAAAAGGAAGATCGTCGATGGTATCTTCAGAAGAAGAAGTAAAGGTATCCAAAGGTTCAAAATACTCGTTATCAGAATCGGGTTCTTTACCTGGTTTTAATATTTGTTCAATACGCCATGCATCCAGGTTGTTGAAATAGGATACGCGCCCGTCTTTTTCCCATTTGCTGCCACGGATGTTGAAATGAACTTTTATTTCATCGCCCTCATTTACGCGATCGATAATATTGGTGCGGTCTTGCACACATTGGAACTTAATATAGTTGGTAATTAGCTTGCCATTTATGTCTTCAGATTTTTCTACCACAAACTCGCGTGTTTTAAAAGATTCAGTTCGTTGGGTAGTATCAAATTTTATTAGTAGTTTTCCTGTTAATTCATAGCTCATAGTAATTCAATTTTTTTTAAAGGTAAATCCATTCGCGGTAAAGATGATGTATTGAGGCAGAATATCAAAAAATGTTTTGCACATTTAAATAAAAATTTTAAAATTATTTTTTGAGTTGTACCACATGATTAAAATCATTTTTTAAATCCTCAAAAAAATGGCGGTTTGTGTTTCGAATCAATGCAGTTGTGCCTTTTAAAATCCGGCATCATTTTGAAATGAATATTATTTCATTTTTTTAAAAAGGAAATTAATTTTCACTGTAAAAAAACATAGAATAAAAAATTTTTTTTTCAACAAATTCTTTTGATATTCGCTTTGTTGTTGATGAAAATTTTTACAAATTCTTTTTGTATTAATTTTTAACCATCCCACAGAAGAACTTTTCTAAAACATATAAACGGCTTAAGATAAAATAATGGATAATGCTTGCGAAACAGTTTGGAGTAATTGTCTCAATATTATAAAAGATATAGTTGAGTGGCAGCATTACAAGACTTGGTTTGAGCCTATCAAGCCAGTGCAGCTTAAGGAAAATATTTTGACCATCCAGGTTCCCAGTCAATTTTTTTATGAGTATATTGAGGAGCATTATGTAAACCTGCTTGCGAAGACACTTAAAAGAGAATTGGGAAAAAATGCAAGGCTGGAATACCGGATAATGATGGATAGTGGAAATAGTGAAAATAAACCGGTAACGATGGATGTGCCGGGGCATGGTTACAAATCGTATTCAAACAATGAAATGGATTTTCCTTTAGTTATAACCAATCCAGTTAAGAACCCTTTCGTAATACCGGGACTTAAAAAGATGCAGATTGATCCGCAGCTAAATCCATCTTATACATTCGATTCATACATAGAAGGCAATTGCAACCGCGTTGCCCGTCGTGCCGGGAAAACAGTGGCTGAAAAACCCGGTTCTACTTCTTTTAATCCTTTGGTAATTTATGGTGGCGTTGGTTTGGGAAAAACTCATTTGGCACAAGCGATTGGAAACGAGGTAAAGAACTTGCACAACAATAAAGTGGTATTGTATGTGAGCTCCGAAAAATTCATTAACCAGTTTGTGGATCATGGAAGAAATAATGCGATCAATGATTTTATTCATTTTTACCAGCTCATTGATGTTCTTATTATTGATGATGTTCAGTTTTTTAACCGGGCAGAAAAATCACAGGATGCATTTTTTGCCATCTTTAATCATCTTCATCAAAGCGGCAAACAATTAATATTAACTACCGATAAGCCACCAAAAGACCTGGAAGGTGTTCAAGAAAGATTGCTTAGTCGTTTTCGTTGGGGATTAAGTGCAGACCTGCAAGTACCTGATTATGAGACCAAGATTGAAATTCTTGAGAGGAAAATGAAGAATGATGGCCTTGAGATGCCCAAAGAGGTAGTAAAATATATTGCTTATAATATTCAAAATAATATACGAGAACTTGAAGGTGCATTAATTTCCCTCTTGGCACAATCTTCGCTGAATAAGAGAGAAATTGACCTCGAGTTGGCTAAAAAAGTTCTAAGGAATTTCATCAAATCTTCTTCAAAAGAGATTACCATCGATACCATTCAAAAAATGGTGTGTGATTATTTTGATGTGCCTTACGAAAAATTGCTTCAAAAAACCAGGAAACGCGAAATTGTTCAGGCCAGGCAGATCACCATGTTTTTAGCCAAGGCTTTTACCAAAAATTCCTTGAAAACCATTGGTGAACATTTTGGGGGCCGCGACCATACTACCGTAATTCACAGTTGCCAAACAGTGAAAGACCTTATGGACACTGACGTTTTATTTAAAGAAAGTGTGATTGAACTTCAGCAGAAAGTTCAATTGGCAGCCATGTAAAAATATTTTTGACCAAACTTTTTCTGCTAACTTTTTTTATGTTTTACAATAAAATAAGAATTGCCTTTATTCGCTTGTTTACTGTAGAGCGGTTACTTTTTCATTTCTCCTGTTTCTTTATATCTCATAATTTATAAACACACACACTATGATATCAAAAAAAATGATAGCATGTTTGGTGTTAGTCTTTACGACCGGGTTTTCATCATTTGCCCAAATGAAGAAAGAAAACACAACTGTAAAGATTAATATTGAAAAAGACACGGTTATCAATTATAAAAAGCCGCAAAACTCCATAACTGAAGGCTCTGTAACTGTTGAAGGGAAGCGTATCAATTACGAAGCTGTAGCAGGGACTTTGATTTTAAAGAATTCTCTTGATACCCCAACATTAAGTATGTCTTATGTAGCTTATTTCAAAAACGATCAAAAAGACAATTCGCAAAGACCAGTTACTTTTATTTATAATGGGGGGCCCGGAAGTTCTACTATCTGGTTGCACATGGGCGCCTGGGGCCCTCAAAGAGTTTTTATCAATGATACCTCCCGCACCAAAGCGCCTTACAAAACAGTTAATAATGATTACAGCCTTTTGGATGTAAGCGATCTTGTTTTTATTGATGCGCCAGGAACCGGTTTTGGAGAAGTGATCACCAAGGAAAGGGGCGGAGCAGGCGACAGGAAAGATTTCTTTGGAATAGACCAGGATGCGCGGGCTTTTAGAGATTTTATTACACAGTTTATTACTGACTACAATCGTTGGAATTCACCAAAATATTTATTTGGCGAAAGCTACGGAACTTTCAGGTCAGCCGTGATAGCTAATCTACTCCAAAGCGGCGGCGTAGGCCTTAATGGCGTCATTTTGCTTTCTCAACTATTAACTTATGAGAATATGTCCGATGAAGCACACAGCCACCCGGGTAATGACAATCCTTATATTCTGGCCTTACCATCGTATGCAGCTACAGCTTGGTACCACCACAAGCTTCCTGATCAACCCGAAAAACTGGAGCCTTTTTTAAAAGAAGTAGAACATTTTGCGATGAATGAATATACACTTGCGCTCAATAAGGGTGCAACAATTGATTCAAATTCTTTTAATGCAGTTGCTGAAAAATTACATAATTACACCGGACTACCGGTATCGTACATACGAAAAGCTAACTTACGCATAACCGGCCCGGAATTTGAAAAGACCCTTCTGGGAGATGAGAGTAAAGTTACAGGCCGTCTGGATTCAAGATATTCGGGAAGCGCCTACAATCCATTAAGTGAAACTCCTGAGTATGACCCGATGGATTCTTATATTGACGCGGCTTTCACTGCCACTTTTAATAATTACGTAAGAGCACAACTCAAGTTTGGTAAAGGGATGAAATACAAAAATTTTGGAAATGTGAGCCCCTGGGATTATAAGAGAGGCGGAGGAACTAGTTATCCTAATGTAATGAATGACCTGGCGCATGCAATGATTTACAACCCTGATCTAAAAGTAATGTTGAACATGGGCTATTTTGATTTAGGAACACCTTTTTACGAGGGAGTATTTGAAATGCAACATCTGCCTATGCCTTCATCTTTGCAAAAAAATATTGAATTCGATTATTATTATTCAGGGCACATGGTTTATTTGCATCCTGAGTCTCTCAAAAAACTACATGATAATGTAGCAAAGTTTATTACGTCATCTTATTAACTGAGCTATATTTCTAATGCATACAAAAAGCCCGGACTTCATGCCCGGGCTTTTTGCTAAATAAAAACTTTTATTATTTTTTCGTTTACTGATTCGTTAATAATTATACTCTCTTCTTGCCGCATTCCATCTTATCCCAATGTTAAAAGAACTTGAATTGGGCAAAGCAGTGTATTTACGAAAAAGAGCATTGCCTTCTATGAAGAGATTTTCTCTCAACTCATAAGATAATGTAAGTGAAGCATTGAGGCATTTTACCTCATGGCCTGTGCCGATAAAATAACCGAAATTATTGGTGCGTGTAGTATACAATTCAAATGGATTGCTCCCAAAATTAATACCGGCAGAATCAAGCCCCTGTTTATAATAAATTGCCCGTGCATCCACATACCATTTTGGCGCAGGCTGATACTTTAAAATTCCTACCCATTCCTGGAAACCGGCTCCCAATGGATGGGCCAATGGCTGGTTATAATGCGTATAATTGGCTATAGAATCATTATGCGAATAAGTAAAAGGCCTTACGCGGTTGTTTTCAAGTTGAAGATCAAGATTTTTTATGCTAAATGCATCCACATATTTTGCACCAAGTTGGTATCCATACTTATTGGCCCAATAACCATTGTTTTTCAAAATTTCATTTGCATGAAATTCATCTAAAAGTAATTGCCCGTAAAACTGGAAATGGTGAGCAGCATTGGCTTTAAAATCAATTCCTGCAACAGCATTATCCGGGCTTCCGAGTGTGCCTTCAACATGCCGTAAGAAAATTACAGGATTCAGGTACTCAAAATCAAACCTGTTTTTCCTTCCAAAAATTACGCCCTCAAATAAACCTACGTTCAATGATTTTCCGATATTCATGCTTAAATGATGCATGGCCGCGTATTTCCGGTCTAGCAAATTATCACCCGTTTTAGTATATTGAGGCATTAGTTCCATGAAGAGGTTTTCGTAATCAAACTTCCAGATCTTAGTATTCAGTTTTAGAAATAAATAGCTATCGCCAAAATCACTCAGGAAAAGGCTTCTGTAACCATTGCCCAGGAAATTTTTATCATACCCGAATTGTACATCAATGTATTTGGTAACATTAAAAGTAAAGTAACCTCTTCCATCAAAATAATCGAAACCGTGGCTTTTAAATGGCTTGTAAAAACCTACACCGGGAACCGCCCTAAATTCACCCACACGATTTTCAAAAAATGAAGGCCCCCTTTCCTGGTTGTCGGTAATCGTTGTTGAAAACCCTATTTTATTGGCAATTCGTCCCCTTAAAGTAACTCCGCGTTTGTTATAATAAAGGCTTTGAGAATTCCCGGATTCTCCGCCAACCTGCAAATCCAAAACAGGATTTAGAGCGAGAAAAAAATCTTTCGTGTTTACTTCCAAAAGATTGGGTTTGGTGACATAAAAAGTATTCCAGATTGATTTCTTGCTCAAAAAACTTTCTTTAGGCCCGGTAACCCATTCAGAATTATCCATCAAAATTGAATGTAGATTGTATTCGTCAAGTGAAGTTAAATTGGTTTTAGACTCAGGTTGTTTGTTTACACTATCGATATATTGGGCTTCTTCTACAACTGACCTGCGACTGTAAGGTTTTTGGGTACTAAAATTAAGTTCAGTATTTTGACCTTGCTTTATTTCCAGCCGGTCAATAATATGGTATTCTTTGGAACCTTCCGGAAGGTAAGTGGTTTGGGCAAAAATAGAAATGGGGTAAAAAAATACGAGGAGAGTTATAACTCTTTTTATATTTTGCATCGAGTTGGATATTAATTATTAAATTTCAAGATATGCAAAATTATCTTTTAAAACAGATATCTGTCGTTAATGAAAATAATATTTCTGAAAAGGATGTTTATATTAAAAACGGGCGGATTGAAAGAATAGGAAATCATCTTGATGTAAAAGAAAGAGTCATGGAAATAAATGGTGCAGGAAAACATTTATTTCCCGGCGCTATTGACGACCAGGTTCATTTTCGTGAGCCGGGACTAACTCACAAAGCTGATATTTATACAGAGAGCAAAGCCGCAGTTGCCGGCGGTGTTACCTCGTTTATGGAAATGCCAAACACCATACCGAACGCGCTTACAGGCGATTTATTGGAAGATAAATATTTAATTGCCAAACAAAATTCGTTGGCTAATTATTCTTTTTTTATGGGCGTGAGCAATGATAACGCCGAGGAGGTTTTAAAAATGAACAAAAGGAAAAGTGATGTTTGCGGCGTGAAAATTTTTATGGGTTCAAGTACCGGAAATATGTTGGTGGATAGTGAACCGGCGTTACATAAAATTTTCAGTGAAAGCGAATTGCTGATTGCCACTCATTGTGAAGATGAAAAAATAATTAAAGAAAATTACAAGAATCTGAAAAGTATAAAACCGATTCTTTCACCTTCAGATCATCCTGTAATAAGAGATGTAAATGCATGTTACACTTCTTCTTCGTTTGCTGTTTTGCTTGCAAAAAAATACAATAGCCGCTTGCATATTCTTCATATAACTACCGAAAAAGAACTGGAATTATTTACCAACGAAATTCCACTGAAAGAAAAAAGGATAACGGCTGAAGTATGTTTACATCATCTTCATTTTACGGCTGATGATTATGAAAAGCTGGGTTATTTAATAAAATGTAATCCTGCAATAAAAGCGGCAGAAAATAAAGAAGCTTTGTGGAAAGGCTTGCTGGATGATCGGTTGGACGTGATAGCAACCGACCATGCACCGCACACTTTAGAAGAAAAGCAAGGGCCTTATGAGCATGCGCATTCAGGGTTGCCATTGGTACAACACCCGATGTTGCTGATGTTTTCTTATTACAAACAAGGGCGGATTTCTTTGGAAAAAATTGCTGAAAAAATGAGCCATGCAGTTGCGGAATGTTTTAAAATAAAAGATCGTGGTTACATACGGGAAGGATATTTTGCGGATGTGGTTATAGTTGATATGAATAAATCAACAACGGTAAAAAAAGAAAATCTTCTGTATAAATGTGGCTGGAGTCCGTTGGAAGGCGTTACTTTTCCTGCAGCCATAACAAATACTTTTGTAAACGGACATTGTGTTTATGGAAACTCAGCTTTTGATGAATCTTTAAAAGGAGAAAGAATGTTATTTAAAACCAACTGAACGGTCATTAATTTATTAACTTATACAGTAAATCAACAAATAAACGGGATTTCTAATTAAAGATTTAACCAATAACCAGTTAACTTTCTACATAGATGGAAACAGATAAAACGACGTTAAATGACCTTTCGGTTTTTAATCATGAGGATGAATTTTCTGTTTTCGATAAATTAAATCTTACGCGAACCACAGGTGGCCGCGAAAAGCTTCGTCAAATTTTTAATCACTCTTTGAGCGATATAGATTCGATAAAAAATGTTCAGGACACTTTAAAGCTAGTCATTCAAAAACAAGAACAGTGGCCACTTTTAGTGAGTAACGGGACTGTAATGATGATCTATAAATTTTATGAAAGTTCTATTGATGAACCGCCATCACGGCCGACTCCCTTTTCTGCTTATTTGTACAAATTATTTCATGGACCTGATTTTTCCCTGATAAAATATTCTGTAGGCCATGCTTTTGATTTTATAAAAGGAATGAAACAATTAGTTTCTGCTTTTTTAAACGATAAAGCACCATTGAATTTAAAAAAGGCTTTGGAAAAGGCAAGTGTATTAATTGAAAGGCACCAGTTTCAGATTGTTTACAACCATGAAAAAGCGGAAGATCTTTCTAATAGTGAAATGCTTTCATTCGCCTATTATATTCGTTACCATTACAAGCAATATTTCTTTGAACTTATTGATATTTATTCGCAATTAGACGCCTGGTACGGAATGGCGATGGCAGTAAATGAATTTAAATTGTCTTTTCCTGTTTTTAATTCTTCTGAAGAACCTGAGTTAAGGGCAAAACAATTATATCATATTTTATTAAAAGATCCCGTAGCTTACGATGTTAAACTGAATCAGAGTAACAATTTTATTTTTTTGACAGGCGCCAACATGGCTGGTAAAAGTACTTTTATAAAAGCGGTAGGCAGCGCTGTTTTTCTGGCGCATATCGGTATGGGCGTTCCTGCACAATCATTGGAGCTTTCTTTGTTTGACGGCTTGCTCAGTAACATCAATGTGGTGGATAATATATCAAAAGGAGAAAGTTTTTTTTACAATGAAGTACAACGCGTTAAAAATACCATTATCAAAGTAAATGATAAAAGAAAATGGCTGATTCTCATTGATGAATTATTTAAAGGAACCAATGTGGAAGATGCCATGAAATGCAGTACAGTTGTGATCGAAGGGCTTATTAAAATAAAACGGTCTTTGTTTATTTTATCCACTCACCTTTATGAGATTAGTGAAAATTTAAAAGGCTATCCTAATATCGATTTCAAATATTTTGAAACTGAAGTAACCGGTGATAAACTCATCTTTAATTATCAACTGAAAGAAGGTGTAAGTAACGATCGTCTTGGATATTTAATTTTAAAAAAAGAAAAAGTAATTGACTTGCTTAACAATCTTTAATTCTTCTTTTTTTATTCTCAGGCACTGATCACATAATATTTTCCTTAATTTCATTGCTGTTAATTGTTTTATCTATGTTAGTCAAAACTTTCGGCAGTGCTGTTTATGGAGTTGAAGCGATCACAATTACTGTTGAAGTAAATGTGAGCGCCGGTAAATATACCACCATTGTTGGCCTTGCTGATAATGCCGTGAAGGAAAGCCTTGAACGAATGGAAAGCGCTATTAAAGCCAATGGCTATCATTTTCCAAGAACAAAAGTTGTGGTTAATCTTGCACCTGCAGACATCCGTAAAAGCGGGACTGCTTTTGATCTTCCTATTGCGATGGCCACACTGGGCGCAAGTGAACAATTAGAAAATGCAGAAAAGCTGACTGATTATGTGATAATGGGTGAGTTGAGTTTAGACGGAGCGGTTCGTCCTATTAAAGGCGCACTTCCCATCGCAATACAGGCAAGAAAGGAAAATTTTAAAGGATTCATACTTCCGAAGGAAAATGCGCGGGAAGCAGCAATGGTAAACAAGTTGAATGTGTATGGCGTAGGCCATATTAACGAAGTGATTGATTTTTTTATTGATGAAAATTCTATTCAGCCAACAATTGTAAATACACGGGAAGAATTTGCAAATGCACAAAGCGATTTTGAAATAGATTTTTGTGATGTAAAAGGGCAGGAAAATATAAAACGTGCACTGGAAATAGCAGCGGCAGGCGGACATAATGCCATTCTGATTGGTCCGCCAGGTGCAGGAAAAACTATGCTGGCAAAGCGTTTGCCAACCATTCTTCCACCACTCACTTTGCAGGAAGCATTGGAGACCACTAAAATTCACAGTGTTGCCGGCAAGCTTCCTGAAAATGCCACTTTAATTTCAAAACGCCCGTTTCGTTCGCCGCATCATACTATTTCAGATGTAGCATTAGTTGGTGGAGGAGGCATGCCGCAGCCGGGAGAAATTTCTTTGGCGCATAACGGGGTTTTATTTTTAGATGAATTGCCTGAATTTAAAAGAACAGTTTTGGAGGTAATGCGCCAGCCCATGGAAGAAAGAAGAGTTACTATTTCGAGGGCGAAAGTGGCGCTGGATTTTCCATCCAGTTTTATGTTGATTGCTTCAATGAATCCTTGCCCGTGTGGCTATTACAATCATCCGGAAAAAGAATGCAGTTGCCCGCCGGGCGCTGTTCAAAAATATCTGAATAAAATTTCAGGGCCTTTGCTCGATCGGATTGATCTTCATGTAGAAGTTACTCCTGTTGCCTTTAGTGAATTATCCTCTACCCAAAATTTTGAAAAAAGTGAAAGCATTCGTGAACGTGTTATACGTGCAAGAGAAAAACAGGCAGAGCGTTATAAAGATAACCCGGGCGTTTATTGCAATGCTCAGATGAGCAGCAAAATGTTGAAAGAAATTTGCGTGATCTCTCAAGCGGGTTCTAATCTTTTGAAAATTGCAATGGAGAAATTGAATCTTTCAGCGCGCGCGTACGACCGTATTTTAAAAGTGAGCCGCACCATTGCTGATCTGGCTGGAAGTGATGAAATAAAACCCGAGCATCTTGCCGAAGCGATTCAATACAGGAGTTTGGACAGAGAAGGGTGGGCAGGATAAAAAGGTCTGAATTAGGATTTTTAGGATTTAAAGATATTAGGATTATGAAATACGAACAATTGACTCATAAAATAATTGGCTGTGCCATGAAAGTCCAGAGCACGTTAGGCAATGGCTTTCAGGAAGTGATTATCAGCGAGCCCTGGCTATTGAAATGGAAAAACAAGGACTCGGATTTAAGCGGGAAATGGAGATGATAATTTATTAAGTCTCCAATTTTAAGAGGGTTTATAATTTAACGCATCCTGAAAATAAAGAATATAAAAAGCAAAATCCTGATTAAGATTTGTAGGATTTAAAGTGTTTAAGATTATTAGAAGAACGATTAATCCTAAAATAAAAGTCTGAATTGAGATTTAAAGAATTTAGGATTATGAGACACCATGTAAAATCCTAAAATCAACTAATCTTAAAAATCCTAATTCAGACAATTAACGCCTCATACAAAACCTCCACGGTGTGCAAAGCCTTTTCACCTGTTCCGTCTTTTACCTGGTGGCGGCAACTTGTTCCGGGTGCCGCAATGATCACCTCTTTTTCTTTATTTCTAACAGCAGGAAATAAAACCAGTTCGCCAATCTTCATCGATAAATCATAATGTTCTTTTTCATAACCAAAAGAACCTGCCATTCCGCAGCATCCTGAAGGAATAGTTTCTACTGAATAATTTTCGGGAAGCGACATCATCTTTACAGATGGCGCTACTGAAGACAATGCTTTTTGCTGACAATGCCCATGAAGTTTGATGTGGCGTTTTTCGATAGTGAACGAACTTTTTTTGATGTTTCCTTTTTCGATTTCTTTGGCAATAAATTCATCGATAATAAAAACATTTTTCGACAATTCTTTTGCTGCTGCAAAATTTTCATCATCTGCTAAATCAATATATTCATCTCTGAAAGTAAGTATGGCGCTTGGTTCTATTCCAATTAAAGGTGTTTCTGCGGTAACAATTTTACTTAAAGCAACAATATTTTTATTGGCGATTTTTTTTGCATCTCTTAGCAAACCTTTCGATAACCATGCTCTTCCACTTTCTTCATGATCTGGTATGATTACTTCATAACCTAGTTTTTCCAATAAAAGAATGGCTTTAATTCCTATCTCAGTATCATTAAAATTGGTGAATTCGTCACAGAATAAATAAACTTTTATTTTTTGCGTTTGTTCATTTCCGTTACTTCCTTTTTTTCTTTTTGAGTACCATTTTTTTAATGTGGTTTTATAGAGAGTTGGCATAGATCTCTTTGTTGCAAATCCTGAGGTTTTCTTTACCATATTGCTTACTCCCGGTGCGGTCATCATAAAATTATAAATACCCGGGGCTATGGCACCCAATTTTGCCGATTTATTAAAATTGGCGATTAGTTTGGAACGAAAAGGAACGCCGTTGGCATCGTAATAATGTTGCAAAAATTCGGCTTTTAATTTCGCCATATCTACATTGGACGGGCATTCTGATTTACACCCTTTGCAACTCAGACACAAATCCATTACTTCATAAATTTCTTTATGATCAAAACGGTTCATTTTTGTTGAACTGGTAAGAAATTCTCTTAAAATATTAGCACGTGCTCTTGTGGTATCTTTTTCGTTTTTGGTAGCCATATAGGATGGGCACATCGTTCCGCCGGATAAATGGGTTTTACGGCAATCCCCTGTTCCGTTGCATTGCTCCGCATGTTGCAGTACGTCCTGGTTGTGGTACCTGAAAACCGTGTTGAAAACAGGCGTTTTTTGCCCAGGCGTGTATCTCAACATCGTATTCATCGGGGGCGTATCCACGATTTTATTCGGATTGAAAATATTATCGGGATCCCATGTGTGCTTAATATCTTTAAATAACCCGTAATTCTTTTCGCCCACCATTTGCTTGATAAATTCACCACGAAGCCTGCCATCGCCATGTTCTCCACTTAAAGAGCCTTTGTATTTCTTCACCAGCGTAGCGATTTCCTCTGCTATAATTCTGAAAAGATGATTGCCTTCTGCAGTTTTCAAATTGAGAATAGGACGTAAATGCAACTCGCCTGAACCGGCATGTGCATAATGAACCGCATGCAAATCATATTTTTTCAAAATGTTATTGAACTCTTCGATGTAGGCAGGCAAATCTGCAGTGTCAACGGCCGTATCTTCAATGACAGGAACCGCTTTTTCATCGCCAGGCATATTCCCCAACAAACCAAGGCCCGCTTTTCTTAATGTCCATATTTTTTTGGTGTCATCGCCAAATAGTAACGGGAAATGATAACCAAGTCCCGCTTCGCGCATTTCATTTTCACATTCAATTGCAATTTGTGTAATTTCTTCGCGGGTGGAACCAGAATACTCGATCACCAAAATTGCTTCAGGATCTCCTTTTACAAAAAAGCGATTTTTACTTTGTTCGATGTTGCCTTTGGTGCATTCCAAAATGTAGTGATCAATCAACTCGCTCGCGCGTGGTTTATATTTTAAGGCGATAAGATTCGCACGCAATGCTTCATCTATGGAATTAAAATGAACACATAATAATCCTATCTCTTTTGGTGGCAGTGGAACCACATTTAATTTGATTTCTGTAATAAACGCAAGCGTTCCTTCAGATCCTGCAATTAATTTGCAAAAATTAAAATCTTCTTTGCCGGCAACAAACGGGGCTGTCTCCAGCAAAGCATCCAGGGCATAACCTGTATTTCTTCTCTCAACACTTTTCTTTGGGAACTCTTTTCTTATTTCTAATTGGTAGTCATAGTTACTTAAAAGGCTTCTTATATTTTTGTAAATAGCAGCTTCCAGGGTATCTCCTTCACATTTTTGATGGAATTCATCCAGGCTTACGGTTTTAAAAATTGCTTCGCTGCCATCGCTCAATAATGCTTTCACCTCAAGCAAATGTTCCCTCGTGCTTCTGTAAACGACTGAATTGGAACCGCAGGAATTATTGCCTACCATGCCACCGATCATTGCGCGGTTTGCTGTGGAAGTTTCAGGACCAAAGTATAAACCATAAGGTTTTAAAAACATATTAAGCTCATCTCTGATGACGCCCGGCTGCACACGTACCCAATTTTCTTCCTTATTTGCTTCAATAATATTGGTAAAATATTTTGAAACATCTACAACAATTCCGCTGCCCACCACCTGTCCCGCAAGAGAGGTGCCGGCGGTTCTTGGAATTAATGAAGTATGATTTGATTTTGCAAAAGCAATTAATTTTTTGATGTCATCAACCGATTTTGGAATTGCAACTGCCAAAGGCATTTCCTGGTAAGCCGAAGCGTCGGTTGCATACAGCATCCGCATCCCATCATCCGCAAATAATTCTCCTTCTAACTGCCCTGATAATTCTTTCAAGCGGTCCTTCATAAAGAAATGTTTTATAAAAAATGTAAAGCTAAAACGTTTTAAACAGGCATTATTACTTTTAATAAATTTTTTTGCTTTATTATGTAAGTGTTTTCGATTAATTGGAAATTTCATTCATGCTTTGATATCATAAGAAACACCTGATATTAAATAATTCGTTCTATTAAATTTATTTTTGCCGGATGAAAATATTATTATCATATTTAAAACCTTATAAATGGCTGATTGGTTTAGCACTTTTTTTAGCAGCGGTCAACCAGGTTTTTTCTCTTTTTTCTCCATGGATTGCCGGAAGAATCCTGGATTTATTTGCTAATCATCCCCATGTTTTTCCCGATAAAACGCCGAGAACCGAACACCAGTTTTTTTTCGGGCAGGGGCAATATCATGGTTTGTTATTTTTCCTGATGTTGTTGATTGGTACTGCGATGGTGAGCCGGATTGCCAAAGCTTTCCAGGATTATTTTGGAAATGTATTGGTGCAAAAATTTGGTGCTACCATTTTTACTGACGGGCTTAAACATAGCATGAGACTGCCTTACCAGGATTTTGAAGATCAAAGCAGCGGCGAAACTTTATCCATAATAACCAAAGTAAGAGCCGATACAGAAAAGTTTATCACCAACTTTATCAATGTATTTTTCGTCATCATCGTAAGTATTATTTTTATTTCCATTTATGCTTTCAGGCTCAACTGGATGATAATGCCTGTGTATGTTATTGGAATTTTGGCAATCGCCATCGTTACCAGTTTGCTAAGTAAAAAAATAAAAATAATTCAAAAGACGATTGTTACAGAAACCAATGCATTGGCGGGAACCACCACTGAATCTTTACGAAATATTGAACTGGTTAAAAGTCTTGGCTTAACCAACCAGGAAGTTACCCGGCTCAATAACAATACTTTTAAAATATTAAAACTTGAATTACGGAAAGTAAAAAGCATCCGTACGTTAAGTTTCATCCAGGGTACAATGGTTAATTTTTTGCAACAGCTAATCACCTTCACTTTGCTATGGCTGATATTCAGGAATGCCATTTCTCCCGGTCAATATCTTTCGCTTACGTTTTATGGTTTTTTTCTTTTTGGCCCGATGCAGGAAATAGGAAACATCATTATTTCTTACCGCGAAGCTGAAGCTTCATTAGGAAATTTTCATGAGCTGATGTCTAAAGCTCCGGAAGTAAAACCTGCAAAACCAAAAACGATAGATACAATAACAGAACTGGAATTCATTAACGTTAAATTCAAACATCTTTCGGCGCAACAGCCGGCGCTGGTTGATATTAGTTTTGATGTAAGAAAAGGTGAAACCATTGCATTTGTGGGTCCGTCCGGCTCTGGAAAAACCACGTTGGTAAAGCTTTTGGTAGGATTGTACATTCCACAACAGGGAGAAATTTTATACAATAAAATCAACAGGGAAAATATAGACTTTGATGTATTGAGAACTCAAATTGGCTTTGTAACCCAGGACACGCAATTATTTGCAGGAACGATACGTGAAAACTTACTTTTTGTAAATCCCTCGGCGACAGATGCAGAAATTCTTGATGCATTAACAAAGGCTGCCTGCAATAGTCTTTTGGCGCGTGCTGATAACGGACTTGACACTTTAATAGGCGAAGGAGGTGTAAAAGTTTCCGGCGGAGAAAAACAACGTTTGTCAATAGCAAGAGCATTGCTCCGGCATCCGTATTTATTGATTTTTGACGAAGCCACTTCTTCTCTTGATTCGCTGACAGAAGAAGAAATTACCAATACCATAAAGGAAGTTTCTTCGAAAAAAGAACAGATCACGATTTTGATCGCGCACAGGCTGAGCACCATAATGCATGCAGACAGGATTTATGTTTTGGAAAAAGGAGAAATTATTGAAACCGGCAATCATGAGGAATTGTTGGGAAAAATGGGCTTGTATTACGCAATGTGGCGCCAGCAGATTGGCGAAAGAAAAAAATTAGGTACACATCCGCAAATGGCAAATTAAAAATTACTTTTATTTGTTTGCCCACTGAAACACCGGTATCTTTTTCCATGAATTCATTCACAAAACTGCGGTATTGTTTTCCTGAAAAAAGGTATTTATAATAAATTTTAAATACTGAAGTTTTTATTTTCTTTTTTGAATTTTGAATGCTACTTTTGCAGCCCTCAATTATCAGAAAAGAGGAGAGGTGCCTGAGTGGCCGAAAGGAACGGTTTGCTAAATCGTCGTACGGGTTAAACTGTACCGTGGGTTCGAATCCCACCCTCTCCGCACCCTTTTTTAATACGAGGAGTTCGGGGCGTAGCGTAGCCCGGTCATCGCGCCACATTTGGGATGTGGAGGTCGCAAGTTCGAATCTTGCCGCCCCGACAAAAATTTAAGAGCCATTCAGAGATGAATGGTTTTTAAATTGGTCATCGTGTTCCGATTCGATCGGAAAGGTCGCAAGTTCGAATCTTGCCGCCGTTTACCGCAGGTTCCAACTGCCGAGGTGCAGTTGCATAAGTGCTTATAAAAGAAAAGAAATATTTTCTGCAGAATGTATTTTCTTTTTTCTGAAGCCTTCTTCATTTTCTCCGGAAGTAAATAATGCGCCTTCTTCCTCACCAAAATATTCGAACTTTTCTTCTTTAAGTTTTAAATAACTTCCTTCAGGCAAGCCTACAACCGAGACTCCCGGATTCATTTTTAAAAATTCTTCCAATCGGTCATCACGCGTTTCGCCATTAAAACCCGCTATATTTTTATTGTAATAATGCGGATTAATTTGAAAAGGAAATAATCCAAGAGCTTTGAAAGATTTTGGTTCAATAATAGGCATGTCATTCGTTGTAGAAATCTTTGGAGCTAAAATATTAGAACCAGCACTCCAGCCAATATACGGAGAACCATTGTTGACTTTCTCACGAATCAAGTTTAACAAATTCAGTTCATACAAATCGTAAAGTAATTTAAAAGTATTACCGCCGCCAACTAATATAGCATCGCAATTTTCAATAACAGAAGCTGCATTTGAAGGTAAAGCAACCTTAATTTTTAATGCCACATTTTTTAATCCCTCCTGAACTGCTAGCGCATATTCTTCATATTTATTACCTGCATCAGCAAAAGGAATAAATGCAATAATTGTTGGTTTGCTGCCAATAAAGTCATTAATAATTAAAGAAGGAATTTCAAGAAAGGCTGAATTGCCTGAACGTGAACTACTAAACGCAAGGATCTTTTTTGAAGCCATTATTTTATTTTATAACAGTAAAGCGCCTATCCGCAATTATTGTCTCAAAATAAATTCAATTTTGTGGAGTTCTTCTTTATTAAAGTTTGTATTTTTCGCTGCTTCAATTCCTTCTGTTACTTGCTTTGCTTTACTTGCTCCAAGAATAACTGAAGTAATTCGCTCATCTTTTAAAACCCATGCCAGAGCCATTTGAGCCAGGGATTGATTCCTGTTTTCAGCAATTTTATTAAGCTGTTTTACTTTGCTGATGGTTGCATCCGTTATTTGCGATGCAGTAATGGCCCCGTTTTCAAGGTGGCGTCCTATTCTGGAATCTTCAGGAATTCCTTTAAGGTATTTATTGGTGAGAAGCCCTTGAGCTAAAGATGAAAAAGTAATACAGCCTACTTTTTCTTTTTCTAAAACATCTAATAATCCATCTTCAACCCAGCGGTCAAACATAGAATATCGAGGTTGTACAATAAGACATGGAGTGCCTAATTGCCGTAGCATGTCAATTGCTTTTTTTGCTTCGTGTGGCTGATAACTGGAGATGCCTACATATAAAGCCTTTCCCTGACGAACGATCAGGTCCAGGGCTGTCATTGTTTCTTCAAGAGGTGTTTCAGGATCAGGGCGATGATGATAAAAAATATCTACGTATTCCAGGCCCATTCTTTTTAAACTTTGATCCAGGCTTGCTACTAAATATTTTTTTGAACCCCAATCGCCATAAGGCCCGTCCCACATAAAATACCCGGCTTTGGACGAAATAATTAATTCATCTCGGTAGCTTTTAAAATCCTGCTTAAAAATTTTACCAAAGGTTGATTCCGCTGCGCCTGCGGGAGGTCCGTAATTATTCGCTAAATCAAAATGGGTAATACCGTTATCAAAGGCAGTATGTAAAATATTTCGGCAATTTTCATAATCATCAATTTCACCAAAGTTGTGCCAAAGGCCGAGTGAAATTAAAGGCAACTTTATTCCACTGTTTCCACAACGGCGGTAATTGGTTTTTTTATACCTGTTTGCATCTGCTTGATAAGCCATAGTTTTTACTTAATAATGTGATAAAATGATAAAATCGATTTGTACAAAACTAATGACTGAAATATTAACAGGCAAAGTAAATATGAGAATGAAAAAATTATAGAGAGAAAATGCAAACGGATTCCTGAGCGGGAAGAACAAAAATTTTGTAAAGAAAGGGCGAAAGAGTTGCAGATTACAATTGCAATTTTATTTCTTCATTGCTTTTATCAAAAAAGTGAAATTCGGTAAGATGGTAATTAGAGTTGGAACGCACTTTTATCTTTTCTTTAAACTTCATGCTCCATTTCATACGCCTGGAAATAAAGCCTTTGGTGAGATATGCGTACATTATAGGATGAACTTCAATAGTTAATCCTGTATGCTTTTGCATGATGAGGTAGCTGAGGTTTTTTTCGATCTCATCTTCAAGAACCAAAGTTGATGATACTTTACCGGTACCCCCGCAACTTGGGCACAACTCCATCGTATTGATGTTGGTTTCAGGCTTCATCCGTTGCCGGGTAATCTGCATTAATCCAAATTTGCTAATGGCCAGTACAGCATGCTTTGCTCTGTCTTTACGCATAAACAAATCCATCTGTTCAGCAAGTTTCTTTTTGTTTTCAGGAAGTTTCATATCGATGAAATCCACAACAATGATTCCTCCAATATCTCTTAGCCTTAGTTGCCTGGCAATTTCTGCTGCTGCTTCAAGGTTGGTTTCCAAAGCATTTTGCTCCTGGTTGTTTCCCACACTTTTGTAGCCGCTATTTACATCAATTACGTGTAATGCTTCTGTATGCTCAATAATAAGATACGCGCCACTTGGCAAGTTGACGGTTTTACCAAAAGAGGCTTTCACCTGCCGGGTAACCCCGTAAGTATCAAAAATAGGCGAGCCATTACTATGAAAAGAAAGGATATCTATTTTTTCAGGTGCAATACGCTGAAGATAGGTTTTGGTATCATTGTAAATGTTTTTATCATTTACAACAATTTTATTAAAATCTTCAGTAAGTAAATCGCGGAGAATGCTGTTCGTTTTCCCTTCTTCGCTCAAAATTTTTGTAGGAGGAACAGCGTCTTTAAGATTATTCTGTATGTTTTTCCAGGTATTGATCAATCCTAATAAATCTTCATGGAGTTCATTAGCCGGTTTACCTTCAGCTGCTGTACGCACAATTACTCCAAAGTTTTTGGGTTTCACTGATTCAATGATTTTCTGCAACCTTTTTCTTTCATCTGAAGAATGAATCTTTCTGGAAACAGCAATGATATCATTGAAAGGAGTTAGAACAACGTATCGACCCGGTAGTGAAATTTCACAACTAAGGCGTGGGCCTTTTGCGGCGATTGGTTCTTTTAGAATCTGAACAAGAACATTGGGTTTACCGCTTAAAACTTCAGCGATCTTTCCGGTCTTTACAATTTCAGGTTCTACTTGGAAATTTTCAAAATTAATTCCTGAAGGGGAATTCTCATTTATTGCTGCTTTTGTAAACTTTAAGATAGAACGGATGTAAGGGCTTAAATCTGAGTAATGCAAAAAAGCATCTTTTTCAAAACCCACATCAATAAAAGCGGCATTAAGTCCAGGGATTAATTTTTTTACTTTTCCTAAATACAAATCGCCAACGCCAAAGCTTGAATTTGCATTTTCATTATGCATTTCCACTAGCTTTTTATCCTCAAGTAAGGCTATTTCAACTGCCTGAGGGGCAGCATTTATAATAAGTTCCTTATTCAAACTCAAATTCTTTAATCAGTTTTAAAACAAAACAGAAGGAAAAGGATAAAGCCGGATATACCGGCGTGCGAAAGTAGAAGTAAGCAAGTAATTACCTCTTCTTATGACGATTCTTTCTTAAACGCTTTTTACGCTTATGAGTAGCGATCTTATGGCGTTTTCTTTTTTTACCGCAAGGCATAAATAGTTTTTTTTAATAATTTATAATAAAAGACAAATAATAAATTTTATTTTATTTGTCATTGTTGCTCGGATAAAGATTACTGGTTTTCTTTCAAAACTTTTATTCGCGCGTCAATTTCTTTAGTGAACGCCGGATTATTTACCAAATGCTCACTTTGCTCGTACCATTTTATCGCATTTTTCTTATCGCCTGCAGCAGCATAAGCATCGGCAAGCCAGGAAACTGCTTCAAGATTCTGTGGGTCAAAACTCACTACCTTTTTTAACCTTTCAATGGCTTTGTCGTATTGATTTGATATCACCCCTCCGATTCCTAAAACCAACTGAGCCTGCATATTGTTGGAATCTTTCTTCACCACCTGGAGTAATTGTTGTATTCCTTTCATAGTCTGTTCAGGATTACCAATCATTCCTTCACCGTAAACATAACAACTTCCCAACCCTACTTTTAAATCATCATTATCCGGATCCAGTTTAAGTGCTTTTTCAAAAAGCGAGGCTGCTGTTTGCGCTTCCCACACTTTTTGGGCCGGATTGTCCTCCCTTTTCATGTTCTCTAAAATCAATCGGGCTGCAAAGGTGAGTTTTTTTTCTGAATTATCCAACTTGGCTGCTTCACTCAAATAATATGCATAAGGAATGAATTTTCCGGCAGAGTCTTTCCAAAAATTGGCAAGATTGGTATACTGATTTACACCCTGGTGTTTCAGGTCGCCCCTGGTAATATCGTTTTCTATTTTGGTAACATAAACCAATTGATCCGCAGACAACTGCTGCTTATCGGCGCTAAGTGTATCTTTAATATTAAATTGTGGAGTTTCAGCCTTTGCCATAGCAGGCATCTCCTTTTTTGTAGTGGCTGTTTTTCCGAAGAAAAAAAATACAAATACCAAAACAACACCTGCTCCTGCTAAAATGATTCTTTTATTCAAAATCTAAATCTGGATTTTTTATCAGGCTGCAAAGTTAATGCATTATGGACTTTTAGGTGAGGTTCTTTTCTTTAATTTGCTCAACAAATTCCTTTGAAGGCTTGAAAGCCGGGATATAATGCTCAGGAATTTCTACTGCTGTATTTTTTTTAATATTTCGGCCTATCTTGGCGGCTCTTTTTTTAGTTATGAAACTGCCAAAGCCCCTGATGTAAATATTTTCACCCTCGCCAAGTGATTTCTTTACTTCCTTAAATAAATTTTCAAGTGTTACGAGAACATCTACTTTTGCTATCCCCGTATTTTCTGATATCCGGTTAATTAAATCTGCTTTTCTCATTTTAAACTCTTTTTTAGTTAGATGAAAATTAAAATGTGTTCCAAAGATGTTTCAACCAGGCATGACAAATTTAGCATTCTTTATTGTAATAACCTGCTATAATATCTTTTGTGTATGTTTTTTTTTTTTGATTTTACCTCAAATTTTGATTTATAATGATTAAAATCAATTAAAATATTAGTTATTTCGCTTTAAATGCAAAATCAAAAATTCTTTTCTAACACACTCCTGGATTGGAACGAAACTGAAAATAAAAGACAAATGCCCTGGAAAGGAGAAAGCAACCCCTACAGGATTTGGATTAGTGAAATTATTTTGCAACAAACAAGAGTGCAACAGGGAATGGAATATTACAATCGTTTTATTGCAGCATTTCCTGATATAGAAACACTTGCAATGGCTTCTGAAAAGGAAGTTTACAAATTATGGGAAGGTCTTGGCTATTATTCAAGATGTAAAAATTTAATAGCTTCTGCTAAATTTATTCAAGAAGAATTAAACGGAAATTTTCCTGAAAAATATGAAGATATTCTTGCTTTAAAAGGTATTGGAACTTATACTGCATCGGCAATTGCTTCATTTGCCTTCAACCTTCCTTATGCAGTTTTAGATGGGAATGTTTTTCGGGTATTGTCAAGATTTTTTGGAAAAGAAATTCCGATAAATACCACTGAAGGAAAAAGGTTTTACGGCGAACTTTCTCAATCACTTCTAAGTAAAATAACTCCCGGAAAATACAACCAGGCATTAATGGATTTTGGGGCTGTAATTTGCAAACCCGCTGCCCCTTTATGTTTACAATGTCCTCTCCAAAAAAAATGTTTTGCTTTTTTAAAAAATAAAGTAGCTGTTTTGCCCGTAAACACAAAAACCATAAGGCAAAAAGAAAGGTTTTTTAATTACCTGGTCGTTGAATATAAGAATAAATTTTACGTACGTAAAAGAACAGGAAAAGATATCTGGCAAAATCTTTATGAATTCGTATTAATTGAAACAAAAGATTGGCTTGATGAAAGTAAGTTGATAGTAAACGAAGAAATTATCAAGATTTTAAACCAGCCTGATTTTACAGTAAATTTAATTTCATCAAAAATTTCTCAAAAACTTACCCATCAACTTATTACAGGCAGATTTATTCATATAGAGTTAAAGAAACCATGGCTCAATAATGAATACTTCACGGTAAACCGGAAGGAATTAAAAGCGTTGCCGTTTCCAAAATTTATAGCATCTTATTTAGCAGATAAAAATGTATCTTTAAATTGAATTTAGTTTTTAATGGAGCAAAATAGTGTTATGCGCGGAGTAAATAAAGTGATGTTAATTGGTAACCTCGGAAAAGATCCTGACATTCAATATCTTGAGGGCAATATACCTGTATCAAAATTTCCATTAGCCACCACAGAAACCTATAAAGACAAAAATGGCAAATTAATTTCTCAAACAGAATGGCATAATATTGTGCTTTGGCGAGGACTTGCAGAACTGGCGCAAAAATATTTGCATAAAAGCAGCCTGGTTTATATTGAAGGACGTTTAAAGACAAGGTATTGGGAAGACAGAGATCATAATAAAAAGGCAGCAACAGAAATTGTTGCAGACAATCTTATTATGCTTGACAAACGATCTGATATGCACCCTGAAGAAACGCATGAACCGTTGAGTGATCATGAAACTACTGAGGATGAAAATTCAGAAAAAAATCCGGAAGGCGCTTCATGATGGACCATTTATTTTTAATTAAATCTTTATAATTCGGTCACTAAATAGTTATCAATTGCTTACAATTATAGCCATTACACCTGCATCTACTACTACCATCCTGTTTTTTATACTACTGGTACTTTTTGTTTTATCTTTTCTTTTTTCAGGATCTGAAATGGCATTTTTTTCACTGACACTCAAGGATATTAATATGCTTAAAACCCGTCAGCAGCCTTCCTATAAAAGAATAGTAACTTTACTGGAAACCCCTAAAGCTTTGATGGCATCGCTGTTGATTGCCCATTCTTTTGTAAACATCGGTATTATTCTAATTTCCAACTTGCTTTTAGATCAATGGATTGAAACGCTGGGGCTGCATTTTATTATAAACTTTATTATTAAAGTGGTTGTTATTACCAGTGTGTTGGTTTTGTTTTGTGAAGTGCTTCCGAAAGTATGGGCTACACATCACAAGATATGGTTTGCTTCTACAGCGTCTTTGATCGTTGGTATCTTTAACCGTATTCTTTATAAAATAAGTTTGCGGCTGGTGGCGTTCAATACTTCTGTTGAAAGGGTCTTTCATTCAGGAAGCACTACAAAAGAAGAATCTCAGCTTGATAGCGCCATTGACCAGCTGCCGGACAATAAAGCCTCCAGCGAAGAAAAGCAAATTTTAAAAGGGATCCGAAAGTTCAGCAATACAACTGTAAAGCAAACCATGCGACCGCGCCTGGATGTGAGTGGGATAGAAGCTTCTGTTTCTTTTGGTACGGTGTTAAATAAAGTGAAAGAATATTCTTATTCAAGATTGCCTGTTTATAAAAATAATCTTGACGAAATCGTCGGGATTCTTCACACAAAAGATTTATTGCCTCATCTGGATAAGGAAGAACTGGACTGGCATCCTTTAATGCGTCCTGTGTTTTATGTGCATGAACAAAAATTAATAGAAGATCTTTTACAGGATTTCAGAAATAAGCGTAAACATATGGCCGTTGTAGTTGACGAGTTTGGCGGTACTTCAGGTATTATCACTCTGGAAGATATTATGGAGGAAATTATTGGAGACATCCAGGATGAATTTGATGATGAGGAAAGCATTAATAAAAAAATAGATGACTTTAATTATGTATTTGAGGGAAAAACAATGATCAACGATCTATGCAGGATATTAAATATTCCAACTCATAGCTTTGATTTGCTTCGGGGAGAAAGCGATTCACTGGCCGGGCTGATCCTGGAAATTGCAGGGGAGTTTCCGAAAGTGAATGAACAGTTCGAAACTCAACATTATATTTTTACGGTTTTGGAAATTAATAAAAACCGCATCGAAAAAGTGAAACTTACTTTAAAACAAAAACAGGAAAAATAAATCTCCTTATCTTGAACGAAAATTGGCAAATGCAGCGGATATTTTATTTCCTTTTTATTTTAATGATGATTAGTTGCAATTCAAATTACACTTCTAAAAAAGAAGGATATTTTAAAATAGATTTTCCTAAAAAGCAGTACACAACTTTTAATGAGCCGGGTTACCCTTACACATTTGAATATCCTGTATATGCCCGGATAGCAAAGGATTCATCCTATTTTGCTGAAGGTGCTAAAAATCCTTATTGGATTAATATTGAATTT
Organism: Bacteroidota bacterium; assembly: GCA_028876495.1. Taxonomy (GTDB): domain Bacteria; phylum Bacteroidota; class Bacteroidia; order Chitinophagales; family Chitinophagaceae; genus Ginsengibacter. Next base: position 39,811 of record JAGWRO010000091.1, on the reverse strand, counting down.
CCATCTTTCAACGGAACCATATTTGTAAGCTACAAAAAAATAGGCGGCACTTCGGTTTATAAAGAAAAAAACCCTGATGGAATAACTTATCGCGATTCTGTTGGTGTGAATGATTTCCATAAGATGGTGGATGATTCTTACAATCTTACTTATAAGAACGATGTAAAAGCCTATTCAATTGAAGACAGTGTAATGCATACGCCTAATGATATTACAGGAGTTTTCTTTAAAGTGTCAGGAAATGTTGCTACTGCAAAACAATTTTTTCTTACCGACACAACACGTCATTTTTTGCGAGGCGCTTTGTATTTTGATGCTACCCCTAATGAAGATTCTCTTCGGCCTGTAAATGCCTTTTTGCAGCAGGATATGAAGCATCTGATCAATACCTTAAAATGGAAATAGAAAGCGCTTATAATTTTAGCCGTTATTTTTTATTACTATATTTTGATAATTATAAGGTATTTCAATTTTTTCTTCGTCAAACCGCTCTTTGATACTTCTAAGTAAATCGCAATACATACTAAAACCATTTGCTGCATTTTCCGAATACGCCCATGCTTTGAGCATGACTGAAGAATTACCTAAAGCGATAACCCTTGAAATTACTTCGGGTACATTATTGCGCAAATCTTCCGGTGTGCGGTTATCAATATGCAATGGGTGTTTTAAAATCTCTTCTTCCATGATTTTAAGCGCTTTGCCAATATCAGAATCGTAACCAATTCCTATTTCAATCATTTTGCAAACTTTAGTTTCATTTAAATCTGCATTAACAACTACTTCATTGCTGATTACTGAATTTGGAACAATAACCCGATTATTTTCAAAATCTCTTATAACTACTTGCCTTAAATTTATTTCTTCAACTATACCCGTAAAAGTTCCTTTAAAAGTTATTCTGTCATTTATTTTGAATGGCTTAAATAGTACAATCAAAAATCCGCTTATTATATTGCTTAATGCTTGTTGTGAAGCTAAGCCTGCAACCAAAGATAAAATACCTGCACCGGCCAATAAAGAATGCCCTACAATTTGAAATTCAGGTATTTGATCCAGCGCAAATGAAAATCCAACTATATAGATTATTGCCGTAATAATTTTTTTGGCAAACACATAACTTGTCGGGTCCATACGTTTGGACATCACGTGCTTGCGAATAAATTTACCAGTAAAATGTTTGAAGATTAAACCGATGGCAATTGTAACTCCAATTATTATTCCTACAGTAAAGGCTGTTCGAAAATCTATAAAGAATGTTTTAATCATTTCCTGAGATCATTCCTGATTGTTATTAATTACTGGTCATGCTGGTATCGCGTCTTTTAAAATGACTTGCAATCTCAAATATACGTAACTGATTAATTTTTAGTTACGTAAATGATATTAATGCGAACCTCAATAATTAATATTCAAAATTAAAATCTTATCCTTCAACTTCCATATAACTCTCAACTGGTTCGCAGGTGCAAATTAAATTTCTGTCTCCGTAGGTATTATTAACCCTGCTGATCGTTGGCCAGAATTTATTTTCTTTTAAATAAGACAATGGAAATGCAGCTTTGCTTCGTGAGTACGAGTGATTCCAATCATCGGCAGTAATTACAGCAAGCGTATGTGGCGCATTTTTCAACACATTATCTTTCTTATCGGCTTCGCCGGTTTCTATGCTTTTTATTTCCTCATAAATTGAATTCAAGGCATCGCAAAACCGGTCAAGTTCTTCTTTATTTTCACTTTCTGTAGGTTCTATCATGATAGTGCCCGCAACCGGGAAACTAAGAGTTGGTGCATGAAAACCATAATCCATCAACCTTTTGGCAACATCTTCTGCTTCAATGCCTGCGCTGTTTTTAAAAGGCCGCAGGTCAACTATAAATTCATGTGCACATGTTCCCTCTTTGCCAGTAAACAAAACTTTAAAGTTGTTTTTTAATTTCGATTTCATGTAATTGGCATTGAGGATCGCGTATTCTGTCGCTTTTTTCAACCCGCTTTCGCCTAATAATTTTATGTAAGCATAGCTTATTAATAAAATACTTGCAGAGCCAAATGGTGCAGCGCTAACAGAACCCGCATTCTCGCTTCCCGGTAAAAAAGGCGCTAATTTTTCATTTACGCAAATCGGTCCCATTCCCGGACCACCACCGCCATGTGGAATGGCAAAGGTTTTGTGAAGATTTAAATGACAAACATCGGCACCAATAAAACCCGGAGAGGTTAATCCTACTTGCGCATTCATGTTCGCGCCATCCATATAAACCAGGCCGCCATTATCATGAATGATGTTACAAATTTCCCTGATGCCTTCCTCAAAAACGCCGTGAGTGGAAGGATAAGTTACCATCAGGCCGGCGAGCGAATCTTTATGTTTTTCTGCCTGCGCTTTCAGGTCTTCAATATCAATATTTCCTTCTTCGTCACATTTAGTAACCACTACATTAAAACCAGCCATCACTGCGGAAGCAGGATTGGTTCCATGAGCAGAAACAGGAATTAAGATCACATTTCGGTTGGTTTCAGTTTTACTTTCATGATATCTCCTGATCGCCATTAACCCGGCAAATTCGCCTTGCGCCCCACTGTTGGGCTGCAAACTACATGCACTAAAGCCTGTAATAATGCTCAATAATTTTTCAAGATCTTTTATGATGTAATCGTACCCTTTGGTTTGATCTGCCGGTGCAAAAGGGTGAATCCTGCTAAATTGCGGCCAACTTACCGGGATCAATTCAGTAGCTGCATTTAATTTCATGGTGCATGATCCCAACGCAATCATAGAGTGAGTAAGAGAAAGATCTTTATTTTCCAGCAACTTTATATAACGCATCATCTCTGTTTCGCTGTGGTATTTATTGAAAACAGGATGAGTTAAAAAAGCTGAAGTTCTTTGCAAAGAAGCCGGAATATTTCCCAGGTTAGTTTCATGATCAAAAGTGACAATTGAAGTATCGATATCTTTTGCAGAATTAAAAACGCTTAAGATATTCAGAACATCTCTTTGCGTTGTGGTTTCATCGAGAGAAAGTGTAACTGAATCATCAGTGCCGAAATGAAAATTCATTTCATAGAGCTTAGAAATTTCATTTAATTTTTTGTGGTTGTCAATTTTAAGAGTGAGGGTATCAAAATAATTTTTGTTCACCAGTTCATAGCCGTTTTCTTCCAGCTTTTCAGCAAGAGAAGAAGTTAACAAAGTAATTCTTTTAGCAATATTTTTTAATCCTTCCGGGCCATGATAAACCGCATACATGGCTGCCATATTTGCCAGCAAAGCCTGGGCGGTGCAAATGTTAGAAGTTGCTTTTTCACGGCGAATATGTTGTTCTCTTGTCTGCAAAGCCATACGCAGCGCACGATTATTTTGCGCGTCAATACTCACACCGATTATTCTTCCCGGAATATTCCGTTTAAATTCATCTTTCGTTGCAAAAAAAGCAGCATGTGGCCCGCCGTATCCCATCGGCACACCAAAACGTTGTGAAGAACCAATGGCAACATCAGCGCCCAATTCGCCTGGAGGAGTAAGTAGGGTGAGTGCCAATAAATCCGTAGCCATAATTACCTGCGCGTTTGCGCCATGAACGGTTTCAATGAAACTCCTGTAATCTTCAATGCTTCCTTCGCTGTTTGGATATTGTACAATAGCACCGAAATAAGTTTCATCAACCTGTACCGTTCTAAAATCTCCAAATACAATTTCAATTCCTACAGGTTTTGCTCTTGTAATTAGTATATCTTTTGTCTGCCCGAATATTTTTTCATCCACAAAAAATTTGCCTGCAGTTATGTGGTCGTGGTCTTTATTTTTGTGATTAAAGAGCATGGCCATTGCTTCCGCTGCTGCAGTTCCTTCATCCAGCAAACTTGCATTGGCAATAGGTAAAGCAGTAAGATCACTTACCATTGTTTGAAAATTCAGTAAACTTTCTAGCCTTCCCTGTGCAATTTCTGCCTGGTAGGGTGTGTATTGTGTATACCATCCCGGATTTTCAAAAAGATTCCTTAAAATAACTGAAGGAGTAATGGTATCATAATATCCCTGCCCGATGTAAGATTTTAAAAGCTTGTTTTTATCTGCGATTTTTTTCAGTTCAGTCAAATATTCAAACTCGCTCATCGGTTCGCTAATTTCCAGTTTTTTGGGTAGCCTTATTCCTTTTGGAATGGTTTTGTCGATTAACTCGGTTAATGTATCAATTCCAATGCTATCAAGCATTTCAGCCGTTTCTTTTTCATCAGGACCAATATGTCTTGCAGCAAATTCAGCGGATTGTTTTTCAAACAGATTCATAAAAAATTATTGCTTTTTATTCTCACAGTAAACCAACAAATAAGGAAGTTTTTTATTTTACTCTGAAAATGACGGCGCGAAGTTACAATTGAAAATGTTATTAAAAGTTGAAGAGGATTAACAAGTTTCACCCAAAATGTATCTTTACCGGATGAATGAAGATGTTTTGCAAAATTGGGAGAAAAAATCAGCCGAAAAACAGAAAAAATATGCAAATTTTTTAAAACGTGCCGATAAAAATAAAGTGCTGAAACAATTGCCTGCATTGAATGAAGAAGCCTTTGAAAAGATTGATTGTTTGCAATGTGCCAATTGTTGCCGAAATTATTCGCCGCGGTTTAAAACGCCTGATATAAAGCGGATTTCCAAACATTTAAAAATGAAAGAAGGGGCTTTTATCGAAACCTATCTCCGTGTAGATGAAGATGGTGATTATGTAACTAAAAGTTCTCCTTGTCCGTTTCTGGGAGACGATAATTATTGCAATATTTATGACAACCGTCCTTCCGATTGCCATCGGTTTCCTTATACGGATGAGGATGTATTTATAAAAAGGCCTGCCATCACTTTAAAAAATTCTACCTTTTGCCCGATCGTTTATTACGTATTGGAAAAGCTGGCAGCCTCCCCAAACCCCTCCAAAGGAGGGACTTAAAATAAAAATCGCAAAGAATTGTTGGTTTACTGCAAAAGGCAATGAGCTAATTTTCCTATTTTCACATCTTCAAATTTTTACCATTCATGTCAATTGAAATAAATAAAGTTTCTATCGCCGAACGATTTATGCGTTATGTGCAGGTAGATACCCAAAGTGATCCTAAAAGCGGAAAGCATCCATCAACCCAAAAGCAAAAAAACTTAAGCAAAATATTGGTTGATGATTTAAAGCAAATCGGAATTGTTGATGCGGAAATGGATGAATACGGATATGTATATGGTACTATTCCCTCTAATTCTGAAAAATTGAATGTGCCTGTAATTTTCTTTTGTAGCCATATAGATACCGCACCGGATTGTAGCGGAACTGATGTAAAACCGATGCTTCATAAAAATTACCAGGGTGAAGATATTACGCTTCCCGATGATTCTTCACAGGTTTTATCTACAGTTGTATTTCCGTATTTAAATAATCATATTGGCAGTGATATTATTACTGCCAGCGGAAATACTTTGCTGGGAGCGGATGATAAAAGCGGAGTTGCCGCAATTATGGAAGCGGCAAAATATATAATTGAAAATCCTTCTCTTAAACATGGAAAAATAAAAATATTATTTACGCCTGATGAAGAAATAGGGCAGGGAACCCAAAAGTTGGATATTAAAAAGCTTGGTGCTCAATTTGGTTATACGATGGACGGTGGCGAAGCAGGTAGCCTTGAAGATGAAACCTTTAGTGCGGATGCGGCAACAATTATTATTAACGGAGTTATTTCTCATCCGGGGTATGGCAAAAATAAACTGGTGAATGCCTTGAAAATCGCCGGAGAAATTTTGCATGCGTTGCCTCAAAATGAATGGTCGCCCGAAACCACAGAGAAGAAAGAAGGATTTGTTCACCCGGTGCATTTTGACGGGATTGCAGAGCGAGCTACTTTAGAATTTATTATACGCGATTTTGACGATGAAAAATTAAAACAGTCGGGTGAAAGGTTAAAAGAGATCGCTGAAAATGTGGTCAATCATTATCACGGCGCTTCCATTGAATTTCATATTGAAGAACAGTATCGCAATATGAAAAAGGTACTTGATGAAAATCCTGAAGTTGCTGATTATGCCGCAGAAGCCATAAAACGTTCAGGACTTAAAGTGAAAACCGAAAGTATACGCGGCGGAACAGACGGAAGCAAACTTAGTTATATGGGATTACCTTGTCCGAATATTTTTACAGGAATGCAGGGAATTCATTCTAAACTTGAATGGATAGGAGTAAACGATATGGCCAAAGCAGCAGAAACGATCGTGCATTTATCAATGATTTGGGAAGAAAAAACTAACTTTTAAATGGGAAGAAAAAAAATAATTTATTCAAATGCCGTATTTTAAACAGGATAAACCGTTTTTAGTTCCGACAACGGATGGAAAACTAATTGAAGAACATTTTGGACTTGCTTCAACAAAAACCGGCGATTTAAGTATTGCGCACATGGTAGCACCTTCTGGCTGGAGCGAGCCTTATCAAAATCCTGAATTTGATGAATATACTTTAGTGAGCCGTGGAAAAAAATTGTTTGATGTGGATGGGGAAAAGATTGTGGTGAATGCAGGCGAAAGTATTTTAATAAAAAAAGGAAGCAGGGTTCAATATTCCAACCCATTTGAAGAACCTTGTGAATACTGGAGTGTATGCATTCCCGCTTTCTCAATAGATAAAGTGCATCGCGAACAATAGCGTTAACAAATTAGTTAAAGTTTGCAATAAGATTTTATACATCTTACAAATTTGAAATTACTTTTTACATTTGTTACTAAACCAATTTAAATGGATTTATTTTTTCTGCAGATTGACTCAACCGCAATAACGCACACCACCCCCCAAACACAAAATTTATGGGAAACTCTCGAAAGAGGAGGTGTCCTGATGATTCCACTTGGAATTCTTTTTTTGGCGGCTGTTTATTTCTTTTTTGAAAGACTTATCGCCATTAGAAAAGGAGCAAAAATTGATGATAACTTCATGCGCATTATCCGCGATCATATCGTAAGTGGTAATGTTACTGCAGCAAGAAGTTTTTCCAAAAACAATGAAAACCCTGTAGCAAGAATTATTGACAAAGGAATACAACGAATAGGCAAACCCATTGATGCAATTGAAAAAAGTATGGATAATGTGGGTGCATTGGAATTGTATAAATTGGAAAAAAACCTTTCTATCATTTCTATTGTAGCCCGCATTGCGCCGTTGTTCGGGTTTCTTGGAACAATCATCGGGATGCTGGCATTATTTAAAGGAATAGCCGCAAGCACAGAATATACCGCAAACACCATTGCCGATGGAATTTATATTAAAATGATAACTTCGGCTACAGGGCTTATTATAGGTATATTAGCGTATATCGGTCACAGTTACCTTGTTACACAAATCAACAGGATTGAAAATAAAATGGAAATTGCCAGCGCCGAATTTGTTGATATTTTGCAGGAGCCAACCCATTAATCATTCAGAATTAAGAAACCAATTAAATGAGCATCAGGAGAAGATTTAAAGACGATGACGCGGAACTGGACACAGGTCCCCTGAATGATATTCTGTTTATTCTTATGTTTTTCTTTTTGATCATTTCCACCATGGCCAATCCTAATGTGATTAAAATGAACAACCCGCGCGCGAGTAGCGATACCAAAGCGAAGCAAAGCGTGATTGTAAGTATTAATAAGAATAAGCAGGTTTATATAGGGCAGGATGAAATTCCTTTTGATTCTTTGGAACCCAGGTTGAGAGAGAGGTTGCCAATAGCCGATTCATTAACAAAACCTGCAGTGGTGATCAATGCTGATTCTTTGGTGAGTTGGGGCGATATTGTAAAAATTATGGAAGTTGCCAAAAAATTAGGCGCAACTACTTCCGCCTCTGTAAAAAAATAGTGGCTTAAAAAACTTTTATCATTCTCTCTTTGCCGTAAATGTCTTTTTTTATTTCAACTTCAAATCCTGCATTTACAAAAATGGTTTTTACTTCTTTTGCAAAATCTTCATGCACTTCAACATAGATTTTTCCATTGGATTTTAAATGAGTTTTTGAAAATTCTGCGATTTTTTTATAAAAAATATAAGGATCATTATTTTCTACAAACAAGGCCAGTCCAGGTTCATACTCTGTTACATTTTTAGCCAATTTTTCTTTTTCTTTTATTGGAATATAAGGCGGATTGCTAACAATCAGATCATATTTCTGCAAAGATTTCCACTCTTCTTCTTTTAAAAAATTGATTTGAAGAAAATTTATTTCTGCATTCAATTCTATCGAATTTATTTTCGCGACTTCCAATGCTTTTTCACTCCTATCAATCGCTGTTACATTTGCCCTTGGCAATTCTTTTTTTAATGCAATGCCAATGCAACCGCTGCCTGTTCCAATATCTATAATATTTGTTGGTTTACTGGCATCGTTAATAATCCATTCAACTAATTCCTCGGTTTCAGGCCTGGGAATTAATACATTTCCATTTACAAAAAATTTCATTTTGTAAAACCAGGCTTCCTGCAAAACATATTGAACAGGCTTGTGTTGCAGCAGTTCTTTTAAATAATTTTGCAATTGCCAAATCTCACTTTCTTTAAGTTCATTATTTCTTTTGAATCTTCTCTCTAATCTTTTTGAACCGGTAATTTTCTCAAAAATCCAATCGGCAATATTATCCGCTTCGCGTTTATCATAAATAGTTTTTAAGCTTTTTACAAAATCTATATAAGCCTTCTCTGTTGTCATTAGCACAAACTTAATTATTTTGTGAAGCAATCATTTTAAAATAATTCATTTGAACAGTGATGAAAAATATATGAGCCGTTGTATCCAATTGGCAAAATCAGGTGCTGGAAATGTGGCGCCTAACCCGATGGTTGGCGCGGTGCTCGTTTATGAAAATAAAATTATAGGCGAAGGTTTTCATCAAAAATATGGCGAAGCGCATGCAGAGGTAAATTGTATCAACAGTGTTCCCGCTGAACAAAAATCGTTGATTGAAAAAAGCACTTTGTATGTTTCACTGGAGCCCTGCGCGCATCATGGAAAAACGCCGCCATGCGCTGATTTAATTGTCAAAAACAAAATCAATAAAGTAGTGATTGGTTGCCAGGATGTTTATGAACAAGTTGCCGGGAAAGGAATAGAAAAGTTACAAAATGCAGGCGTGGAAGTAGTTACAGGAGTTTTGGAGAATGAAAGCAAAGATTTAAACAAACGTTTTTTTACTTTCCATCAGCAAAAGCGGCCTTATATAATTTTGAAATGGGCGCAAAGTGCGAATGCAAAAATCGGAAGCAAAAACGGAGAAAGAGTTCTTATCAGCAACGGGTTCAGCAACCGGCTGGTTCATAAATGGCGCAGCGAAGAAGCCGGAATTTTAGTGGGGGAAAATACGGCTTTAAAAGATGATCCTTCATTAACTACCAGGTTATGGAAAGGGGAAAACCCGGTAAGAATTGTGATTGATCCGCAATTAAAATTACCTGCTTCGTTGAAAATTTTTGATGATGAATCCAAAACGATCATTTATAATTTATTAAAGAATTCTCCTGGAAAAAATATTGAATACATTCAACTAAAGCCTGAAAATTTATTGGAATCGTTGCTTTCTTCACTTTATGAGAATGATATTCAAAGCATATTGGTGGAAGGCGGCGCAAAAACATTGCAATCTTTTATCGATCAAAATTTGTGGGATGAGGCAAGAGTAATTACTAATGCCGGAATAATCATTGAAGAAGGAGTGGATGCGCCGGCAATGAAAAATTTCGATTTGGTTCAACAGGAAAAGCTTTTTTCAGATGAAATCTCTTATTTCAGCAGAAAATAAAAATCTTTCAAATTTGTTTGTTTACTGTGTTTGTCAGCTCTGGGCGTAACATTTCTTCTTAAAAAATAAAATGAACTTTTTGTAAATTTGCATCCATGAAGTGAATATATTTTATGTTCACTTTTTTTATCATTTTAATTAAAACTGAATACTCAATAATATGTTTGACTCTTTAAGCGACCGCCTCGATACCGCGTTTAAGAACTTAAAAGGACAGGGAAGAATCACAGAACTCAATATTGCTTCTACGATAAAAGATATACGCCGTGCCCTTGTGGATGCAGATGTGAACTATAAGATAGCCAAGGAATTTACCGATTCTATCAAAGAAAAAGCTACGGGTGAAAAAGTAATTAATGCCGTAAGCCCTGGGCAGTTGATGGTTAAGATTGTAAAGGACGAATTAACCGATTTAATGGGCGGTGTTGAAACGGATTTGGATCTGAGTGGTAACCCGGCTATTATTTTGATCGCTGGTTTACAGGGTAGCGGTAAGACAACTTTTAGTGGAAAACTTGCTAATTATCTAAAAACTAAAAAAGGAAAATCGCCTTTGCTTGTCGCCGGCGACGTTTATCGCCCTGCGGCCATTGAACAGTTAAAAGTTCTTGGTTCGCAAATAGATGTTGAAGTATACAGTGAGGCGGAAAATAAAAATGTGGTTGAAATTGCTCAGAACGCACTAAAAGAAGCAAAATCTAAAAATAAAAATGTTGTAATAATAGATACCGCCGGCCGGCTTGCGATTGACGAAGTGATGATGACGGAAGTCGCCAATATCAAAAATGCTTTAAACCCGAAAGAGATTTTATTTGTAGTAGATAGCATGACCGGGCAGGATGCGGTGAATACTGCCGCCGCATTTAACCAGCGCCTGAATTATACAGGTGTTGTTCTTACAAAATTGGATGGTGACACCCGCGGTGGTGCGGCAATTTCCATAAAATACACGGTAAATAAGCCGATCAAGTTCGTAAGCAGCGGTGAAAAATTGGACACACTTGATGTGTTTTATCCTGAGCGTATGGCGCAAAGGATTTTGGGCATGGGAGATATTGTGAGCCTGGTAGAGAAAGCGCAGGAACAATTTGATGAAGCGCAAGCCGCGAAACTGGAAAAGAAGATCAGGAAAAATCAGTTTGACTTTGAAGATTTTAAGACACAACTTCAGCAGATAAAAAAAATGGGTAACCTGAAAGATCTGATGGGAATGATACCTGGTGTAGGCAAACAAATAAAAGATATTGATATCAATGATGATGCTTTTAAAGGAATTGAAGCAATGATCAACTCAATGACATTAGAAGAACGCAGAAATCCCGATGTAATAACCCCGAGTCGTAAACAACGGATTGCCAATGGAAGTGGAAAAGATATTGCAGAAGTAAACCAGTTCCTAAAGCAGTTTGATCAGATGAAAAACATGATGAAGATGATGAACAAAATGCCTATGGGAAAAATGGCTGGCCTGGGCAAGAGGTGATTTTATCGAAAATATTGTAAAAAATCAACTGTATATTAAGAAATCGTAATTTTTTTTCGAAAAGGAGCATTATCTTTTGTATTTTTAAAACACACAGTGTATCTTCGCTGTCCTTTTTAGAAACCCAATTTATTCACAACCCAAAAAAATTTCTATTTTTTATGGCTGTAAAAATGAGATTGCAACGACATGGCTCGAAAAAGAGGCCATTTTACTTTATCGTAGTTGCAGATTCCCGTAGTCCACGCGATGGCAAATTTATTCAGAAACTTGGTTCTTACAATCCTCTAACGGTTCCTGCAACAATTCAGGTAGATCGTCAGAAGGCATTGGAATGGCTGCACAAAGGTGCACAGCCAACCGATACAGTTCGTCGTATTTTAAGTTTTAAAGGAGTATTATACCTCAAGCATTTGCTTCGTGGTGTATCACTCGGCTTATTTGATGAAGCTGCTGCTATGGAAAAATTTACCAAATGGAGCAGTGAACACGATTCTGAATTTGCAAAAAGACAGGAGAATCATAAGAAAGCAAAAGCTGCAACCCGCCCTGCATTTGTAAAAAGAGCAGAAGCGCCTAAAGCTGCAGCATCAGAATCTGGTGAAGCTCCTAAAGCTGGAACTCCCGGCGAATAACTTTAAGTAAAAATAAAGAAGCTTTAAAAAGCTGTCTCCTTGTGAGGCGGCTTTTTTTTATGTACGTAACTCGCTAACCTTAATTTATTCCTTAAAAAATAGATAAATAAATAGTGGAGGAAAGTTTAATTCATAAAAGGGCATTAATGTTGTATCAATTATTATTAAATCTTTTCAAATACCTAAGTTATGAAGGCCTCAAAAATGTTCCCTTTTTTGTTTTCGCTACTGGTTCTGTCATTTTCGTTTACTTCGGTAAAAAGCCAGATCAAACAAAAGGACCAGGAGAAAATAGATGCAAGTATTAAGGTTTTGCAGGATTTCGGACAGATGAAGGAAAAAATCCCCAAAGAACTTATGGAAATGACGCAGGGAATTATCATAGTTCCGAAATTAATTAATGCCGGATTTGTGGTAGGCGGCAAAAGAGGAAAGGGAATTGCGATGGTAAAATTGGAAGATGGAACATGGAGCGATCCTGTATTTGTAACAATTACTGGTGGAAGTGTAGGGTTTCAGATCGGTGTTCAGGCAGTGGATCTTGTTTTAGTTTTTAAAAACAGGGAAACCCTCCAAAATATAAACAAGAATAGCGTTACCCTTGGAGGTGATGTGTCTATTACAGCGGGCCCAATGGGAAGAAACTCAACCGCAAGCACTGATACGAAATTTGAAGCTGAAGTTTATTCTTATTCCAGAAGTAAAGGACTATTTGCAGGAATCAGTTTGGGTGGTTCTGTTATCGCTATCGATGAAAACGCCAATAATGCTTTTTATGGTGAAGATGAAAGTACTAAAACCTTATTTTCCAATACTACTTCTACATCTCAATCTTTACAACAGTTGAAAGAAGTACTGAAAAATATGTATCAATAATACCATTAGCAAAATAAAAATTAGCCATATTTGCCTGTCAGTCTTTAGTGGGTTGGTTAATCCGAAAAAAATGACTTTAAACCAATTTTACCTTCATAATAATTTTTTTAATTTGAATAGCAGATTTTTTCTTATTCATTACTGAATATACCGTAAACCCGATTTGTATTCTGAATTTTCTGGTCATTTTATACTACAGGCGAAAGGTGGTTTTGCGATTATAGAGCATCGTTAATTTACTATTTCAACAGTAAATTCAGTAGATGTAAAAACAGGCACTAATGCGCTTGCGCAGCAATGGAGCAATGCTATCTTTGTTCTCAGAAGTTGATTGATGTTCAACAAACATTAATCAAAAATCCAAATCCATTGAAAATATCAGTTTCCACTAATCCCGGAAAAACCAACAATAAATCCGATATCAGTCAACTTCTTTTTTTTGAATTCAAGTCCTTAGAAAAATATTTATCCCGATGAAAACCAGGCTTTAATCCAGCCTCACAATTATCCCTGAAAAGCTGAAACCCACAGGTTAAAAAATTAAAAGCTTCCGTTGAAAAATGCGGAAGTTTTTTTGTTACTTAAAGAATAAGTAAATAACGCAAAACCATTTCAGGTAAATTCACGATTGCGACAGTAAATTCAGTAGATGTAAAAACAGGCAGTAATGCGCTTGCGCAGCTAATGATGCCAGTGTATCTTTGTTCCAGAAGTTGATTGATGTTCAACAAACATTAATCAAAAATCCAAATCCATTGAAAAGAGCCTTTTCCACTAATCCCGGAAAAACCAAAAATAAAATCTGATATCAGTCAACTTCTTTTTTTTTGAATTCAAGTCCTTAGAAAAATATTTATCCCGATGAAAACCAGGCTTTAATCCAGCCTTACATTTATCCTGAAAAACCGAAAACCCACAGGATTAAAAAATTAAAAAACTTCCGTTGTAAAATGCGGAAGTTTTTTATTTTAAAGAAAATTATTTTATAGCTTATTTGTTTGTTTGCTGTAAAAAAAAGGCAGCCGTTTCGACTGCCTTTTTAAATTCAATTACTGCAAACCTATAAGCCGGATTCTGTGTTCCGCCAGGCGGCGGACGGTTATCATTTATCTGGCTGTTGCATTACTGCAACAATCTTGCTGCCTACCCTTCAGCATCAGGCGAGCCGCCTTCAGGCGCTGATATACGTGGCATTGCAGTACACAAGGTTTACCCATTGTTACAATTACTTGCAACGATCGTGAGCTCTTACCTCACGTTTTCACCCTTATCCCGATTTTAATCGGGACGGTAATTTTCTGTGGCACTTTCTTCCCAACCCTTCGACAAGCTCAGGATCAGGACCGGCTATTAACCGGTGTGTTGCTCTATACTGTCCGGACTTTCCTTCCCAATTTTCATTGGAACGATAACCCGGTTTGCAGCGTCTGCTAAGTTACGATTTTATAATACAGCTATTAATATTGAAAATAGATTTCTGTAGCCCCAAACCCGAAATTTTCATGGTACTGATTGGCGAATGTGCGTACTTCTTTTTTTGTTTTTAGTATTTCATGAATCTCATTACGCAGTTTGCCGGTTCCTACTCCATGAATCACTATCAGGTTAGGCTGATGGTGAGCCACAGCTAATTGATAATATTTTTCGAAATTGCTTAACTGGATCGTGAGTATTTCAAAATTGCTCAAGCCTTTCCAGTTATCGGTTAACTTTTCAATATGAAGGTCAACCACGGAGCGGGCCGGTTCCAGTTTTTGTCTTGCTTCGGAAATATTATAGATTTTACCTCCGGCATTATAGTAGTCCGGAATTACTTCATCAATTTTATCCGGATAATTTTCAAAAAGCAGAAATGAAAAAGTAGGCTCATTTTTCAATTTCATCTCTTCTATCTTTTTAAATAATTGTTTGGCTTTTATTTTAAAACTTGTTTCATAATGATCAACTTTCTTTTTATTTTTTGGAGCCAATTCAAAATCGAATTCAAATTTTGGAGCATCATTCATTTCTTCAAAAGGAATATCGTGAAGATAAAATTCATTGAAAGGCAAAGCTGTATTGCTTAAATGAAAATCAGGAGATACTTTAAATTTTATCTCGTAAGAAAAATGATAAGTGTCATTTGTTTGATTGAGTAGGTAAATTTTGAATTTTTCAACCACATCATCATCAAAAATATCTTTATCAAAAACCGGTAAAAAAGACAACCAAACTCCTGAATGAATATGATATTTTTTAGAAACCGTTTCTTTTTTTAAATTATCTATGTACACCTTTTCTTTTTTGGGAACCACTATTTTTTTCTCTGAGAATCTTTTAAAATAAGGAAAATCGATCTGGTCTGTGTAAACAGGAAAACGAACGCCTTTCACTTCTACCATTACCAATTCTTTACTGATAATTTCCACTATTTCACCTTCTTCCTGCGAATGCAACATCAAAACCGTATCGCCTAACTGGTATTTCATTTTTCAAAGATACTTTTGTTTCATTTTCTACTGAGTTCACTTTTCTTGTTTTCGAAAAGAGGGTATCAACTTCGGAACTTTTGACATGTACTCTAGGTAACCGGGCCCAAATTCTTTTTTTAATTTTTTTTCTTCAAAAATAATTCCGACTAAAATGTAAAAGATTAATAACAAGACATCGATTAAATTGCTGAGCGTAGGTAAAATAAAAAAAAGGCCGGCCACAAAAACCATGGTTCCTGAATATAAAGGATGGCGGACAAATCTGTGTATGCCATCTATTTTTAATTCAGGAGTGGAGACAGATGTAAATATTGACCTTATTCCACTCAGCAACATGAAATATTTTTTTAAAGAAATCATCATAATTATGCTTCCTGGTATGATTAGAAAAATAAAAGATAAATATTTTATGATCAATGATTTAATTAAAACCGGGCTATAGAAAGAATACTGAAAATATAATAAACCAACCAGTGTAATGGTTGCAAAAAGCGTGAAGCACAACCTATAATACCGAAAGTGTTTTCCTAAATATTTTTTGAAAAATACTTTTGCGCTCGTTGAGGCAAATACACTATGAAGTGAGTAATAAACGATCCACAATCCTATCAATATCCAATGCGAAGTGTTCAAATTTTTTTTTATAAAAGGTAAGGAAAATGCAAGTATAAAAAATTAAATAATAGCATACTTTTCATTTAACAGTAAACAAACTTTTAATTGCAATTTTTATTTTGAAAAGAAGGTGAAAACCTTTCTTCTGGCAAGTAAATTGTGGCTTTTTAGCATAAATAGTTTGTTATGTTTCTATTAAATAATTCAAAAGATTTAGATCAGTTGCTGGAGGATATTGGCGACCGTCCAATTGTAATGCTGGGAGAAGCTTCGCATGGTACACATGAATTCTACACATGGCGTGCGGCTATTTCAAGAAGATTGATAGAGGAAAAAGGCTTCAATTTTATTGCTGTAGAAGGCGACTGGCCTGATTGTTATAAAATAAACCGGTTTATAAAGGGGTACAAAGATGCGGGAGATAGCATAGAAGATATTTTAAAAACCTTTGATCGTTGGCCAACATGGATGTGGGGAAACTGGGAAGTGGCCGGACTTGCAGAATGGATGCGAGAACATAATGAAGGCCACGCAATAGATAAGAAAGTTGGCTTTTACGGATTGGATGTCTACAGTCTTTGGGATTCGATGAAAGCGATGATGCATTATCTGGAAACTGAGGATCCAAATGCTGCTAACTCAGTGAAAAAAGCGATTCAATGTTTTGAGCCCTTTAATGAAAACGAGCAACAATATGCGCGTTATACTTTAAGAGAATCCGGCTGCAGGGATGAAGTGCTGGCGCTTTTAAAGGAGATAAGGCTAAAAGCCCATTTTATGGATGGTGATCGTGAAGCAGGATTTAATACTGAGCAAAATGCTTTGATTGCGGTAAATGCCGAAAAATATTATCGTACGATGATCGGGTTTGATAATGAAAGTTGGAATATACGCGACAGGCACATGATGGAAACTTTAAACCGGCTCATGAAATTTCATGGTAATAGTGCCAAAGGAATTGTGTGGGAACATAACACCCACATTGGTGATGCAAGAGCTACAGGAATGTCAAAAGCCGGGATGGTGAATATAGGCGAACTGGCAAGAGAAGAATACGGTGAAAATAAAGTTTACCTCGCGGGTTTTGCAACGTACCAGGGCACTGTAATAGCCGGTGCAGAGTGGGGCGCCCCGATGGAAATAATGGAAGTTCCTGAAGCACAAAGGGGCAGTGTGGAATATCATTTACATCAACAAAGTGATGAGGACCGTTATATACTTTTTAATAATGAAATACCTGAAGAATATTTTGAGAAAATAGGACATAGGGCAATAGGAGTGGTATACGATCCTGCTATAGAAAAATATGGAAATTATGTTCCGTCACTTCTTCCACAACGTTATGACGCTTTCATTTTTATTGATGAAACCAAAGCATTGCATCCGCTTGCTTTACATGCTGACAGAAGAAAGGTTCCCGAAACTTTTCCTTTCGATTTTTAATATTTTCCTGGAATTTTATAATCAGAATCACCAATACAAAATTAATCTAAATGAATGCGAACTATTTTATAAGCCATCTTCAATTGGAATCTCACCCCGAGGGAGGATTTTTTAAAGAAACTTATCGTGCTACTGAAAGTATTTCCAAAAAAGCATTATTCCCGCAGTTTGAAGGTGAAAGAAATTTTTCTAATGCCATTTATTATTTATTACGGCAGGGGGAGCATTCTCTTTTTCATCGTATTAAAAGCGATGAGTGCTGGCACTTTTATGCCGGTGATAAATTGCTGATTCATGTAATTGAACCTGGAGGAAATTATTATTGCATAAAACTTGGTTCAAATATTTATGTAGGTGAAACTTTCCAGTTTGTGGTGCCTGCCATGGCATGGTTTGCTGCTGGACCGGCTGTGGAAAGTTCGTATAGTCTTGTTGGCTGTACTGTGGCCCCTGGGTTTGATTTTGCTGATTTTGAAATGGCAGATAAAACAAACCTCCTGGCAGCCTTTCCAAAGTATAAAGAAGTTGTTAGCCGTTTAAGCAGGGAATGCTGATTATTTTTTGCCATTCATTTATTGCAATATCATTTTCCATATTTCTTCAAGGGTTTGTTGAGCGTAAAAGCTTTTTTTAGCAGAAGCCTTGTTAAAATTGATCATTGAATTACAATTTGCCATAGTGTGGTCTGGAAAAACAGTTTCAATGATGTTGGTATTTATTAATATTTCAATACCATCTTTTTGGGTAACCTTAATAAACTGGGCCATAAATATTTTTTATTTTAGGATTATTATTCAATAATATTTTTGTTCAAGAAGTAGTAGCTCATGGTTTATAAATTTATCGATTTTTCTTTTGGTTTCTCTAATTCGATACAGATTATCTTTATTAATCTTCACCATGAAACGTATTATTTCTATATTTTGAAAAGGGTTTTTACGAATTGAAACCGTATTTCCTTAATCTGAAAAATCAGCAATAATGCTATTGCAGATCGTACCCATTGGTTCTATCTTTGTTCCAGAAGTTGATTGATGTTCAACAAACATTAATCTGCCGATAACAATCGGAACCATATCCCCTTGAAAAAAATTGCCATTAATCCCGGAAAAACCAATAAAATCTGATATCAGTCAACTTCTTTTTTTATATCCAATATCTAAAGATAAAACCGAATCTCAGGAACACTAACCCTCAAAAATTCTAAAGTTTAAGCCTGAAAAACCAAGAAACCCCAGGATTAAATTATTAAAAACTCCCGGAGAAATCCGGGAGTTTTTTTAATTGATAGCTTGTTTTTTATGAAAATTAATTTTCAGGAATCATTTGTAAACACACAGGCCTTGGTATATGAATTTGTTTCCCTGTGTTTGTTAGCATGCCTGTTTCTTTATCTCTTTTAAATATTACAATATTTTCCGAATCCTGGTTGGCTACCAATAAATAATTTCCAGTTGGATCAATGATAAAGTTGCGAGGATGGAGCCCCATAGACGATTGTGTTCCTTTTAAAGTTAATTTTCCTGAAGTTTCATCAATCGAAAAAATGGCTACAAGATTCAACTCGCCGCGGGCAGAAGCATAAAGAAATTTTCCGTCGGGCGAAATCATTATTTCAGCGCCGTCTTTTATACCTGCAAAACCTTTTGGAAAAGTACCGATGTCTTGCACCTGTGTGAGTTGGCCATCATTCCATCCATAAACCGTAACATTCGCACCCATTTCATGCATCAGGTACACAAATTTTCCATCCTTTGAAAAAGTGATGTGCCGCGGGCCTGTACTGTCTGCCGATTGAGCAATGGAAGTGGACGGAACTGTAAGCGGAGTTTTGCTTGAAGGATCGAATTTGTAGACGATCAGTTTGTCTAAACCAAGATCCGGCGTGATCATGTATTTTTTATCAGGAGAAAAAACAGTTTCATGTACATGAGGCGTTTTGATTACTCCCGGATTTCTATAAATTGTATCATTAATGAGTTGCGAATAAGGTTGAACAGAACCATCTGCGTTTATCGGAAATAGTGTTGCTGTTCCACTGGTATAATTGGCTACCGCAAGCCATTTATTATCATCAGTTGTTGAAATAAAACATGGATCATCTCCGCCGGAAGCGGTAGTATTAATAAAATTGAGCTTTACGTTTTTTTTGTCGAATGAATAAGCGGTTACACGGCCCGGATTATCTCCATGGGTTTCATTTACTGCGTACACATATTTTTGATCTTTTGAAATAGTGAGGTAAGAAGGGTTGGTAACGCTGTCTGTATTCCATAAAGGTTTTGCTTCGCCGGTATTAGAATCAAAATCATAAATATAAATGCCTTTACTGGTCGTGTTTGTGTAAGTGCCGATAAAAAGATAATATTTTTTGGATGAACATGAACTGATTAAAAAAAGGAGTAAGAAAGGCACTGCGGTTTTCAAGGCATTTAATTTTTTCATTTTTAGAGCGTTAAGTGGTAAAAAATTGATGTGTTTTATTTTAATAATTAATGTCTTTTAATTTCAAATTTTTCGAAAGAAGTTTTTTCCTTTGTTGAAACAATTACTTCTTCTACTTTTGCTCTTTCGGGACCCGATTTGCACCAATCAACAAAGGCTTTTACATTTTTTTCTTCCCCGGAAATCATTGCTTCTACTTTACCGTCTTGCCTGTTTTTTATCCAGCCGGTGATTTTTAATTTTTGTGCGGCCATTCTCGACGAATCCCTGAAAAAAACACCTTGAACTTTTCCACTTATTAATAAATGAACCGTTTCCATAATTCAAATATAATCAACCTGTAGAAATGAAAATGAAGCGTTTTTTATTTTTCTGCTTTAGCTTCCTGCGACGCCAGCAAGTAAATCAACGAGGCTGTTCCATCCATCGTTGGTTCGTTGCTGCTGTAATCGCCATAGTCATCATGGTAAACAGCAAGATCACTTTGAAATTGCGCATATTCATCATCGTTATATAGTGTAATGCCGATCAGGTTTTTATAAATCGAAGTATAAACCGGGCCATCAACCATCCCGCCATAAATCGGGTAATGTCCGATGTGTGTAAACGCAGAATGCGGATCGACCGGAGTGTCGCCCCACGACGGCAATCCATAAACCATGCTCGTTCCCCAGGGATTGCAGCCAAAAAGCCAGTCGATATTTGCCTGTTCCAATTGAGAAAAAGAATCATCTCCTGACAACTTTTGATACCACATACATTGAATGGCGAATGAAGTTGTAAGATTATTACTGCACCAAATAAAGGGAACGCCGCGGTAAAAAGCGTTTTCTTTTGCCCTTTTCCAAACATCTTCAATTCCTTGTTTGTAATAACTTATAATTGAATCTTTTTCACTTCCTTTTAATTGTTTGGCCAATTCATAATGCCCAAGATTAATGAAAGGATAATATTGGTAATGGTTGGCAGTATCGCGGTAAAACCATGGAGTTACTTTTTCTTCCTGCGAATATTTTATGGAGGAATCCAAAAGTTCAGCCTTGCTTAAATTATAATTGTTTGCGGATTTTGCGAGCATCGCGAAAGCGAGTTCCATATCATCCGTCCAGTTGTCTTCTGCATAAATGTAGGGCGATACCACCGAAACAGTTTGTGTTACTCCCGGTTTTATCAATGCATATTTTATCGCACTTTTTGCATGATTGGTTAAATCCTTTGCATAAGAAGGATTTGATTTTTCAAACAAAGAAGCACCTAATGAAAAGGCGCTTGCAAATTTTGCAGCAGTGGAACTGGTGCCCGTAGTGTGATTCATAAATTTTCCCCGCTGTTGCGGTTCTCCATTTATAAAATAGACAGGGCGCTCAAAACCTTTGCCGTAAAAAGTATCTTCTTTTGGAATGCGCATTCCCCGGTGATCACGGTCATCGCCTAATTGATTGAACATCCAGTCAGGCCGCGGATGCATTTTTAACAGCCAGTCGAGTCCCCATTTTGCCTCATCAAGCACGTCAGGAATTCCATCTTTTCCATCAAGGCCGTTGGCTTGTTTCTTATCAGCAAAAACTTTTGGAAAATCACGATAGGCCGCCAATAAATGCCAGGTTGCATTGGCTGAAGTAGTAGAGTATTGCAAATAGTCGGAGGCGTCGTGCCAGCCGCCAACCACATCAATATGCGTACTGTCCGGCATTGGACCGTACATTGTATAGCCATCATGCGTGTGGCAGGAATCTTTTAAAAAAGGATTGAAACCGCTTTGTTGCTGCCGCATATAAAAAAGACAAAAATCCGCGGTTCCTTTATACACATTTTTATTTATTCTAAAAGAAGGGGAGATTGCTTTTCCTGCTTTTAAAAAATAAGTGCCGGGTTTTTTGAAAGAAGAAAAATTAAGGCGATACGTGTTTTTGAAAGGTCCATAAGCACCGAAAGATTTCCCTGCTTTTCCTGTAAGAACAATTTTTCCGGACGCAGAATCTATTAATTGAAATGAAGTTATATCAGATTCATTTTTTGCACACCAAACCGCAACTTTTATACCGCTTGGTGTATATCCCAGCCAGTTAATTCTGATCCATTGATTAGGATTTTCTTTTTTCGTAAAAGCAAAAATAAAAGCGATAATTATTATAAATAAAGTATTTCTCATGCATTGATAATTTTGCCATCCAGTACGGTAAATTTGGGTTGAAAATCTTTAGAAAAGATGGTCAGGTTGGCTTTTAGTCCGGGTTTTATTTTTCCGCGATCATCCAGGCTCATTACTTTTGCCGGATAAGTTGAAGCCATCCTCAGCGCTTCGTCCAAGGGGATTTCAGCATGTTCAACACAATTTTTTACAGCACTAAGCATCGTAAGCATCGAACCGGATAATGTTCCGTCGGGCAAAGTAAAGCGGTCTTTTTGTTTTACATGAACATAAGCACCTTCCTTGTTTTCTTCTACCGCGTCTGTTATCAGGAACAATCTTTCTTTCATTATCTGTTTGCTGATCTTTAAGGTGTTAAAATCCACATGGATTCCATCAGCAATGATGCTTGCATATACATTTTTCGAAAGATAAACGGCACCCGGCAATCCTGTACCACGGTGATGGTTAGACGACATTGCATTAAATAAATGCGTGTTGGTGGTAATGCCTTTTTTGTAACTTTCTATCGCTTCTTCAAAAGTGGCATTGCTGTGACCTGCAGAAACAATCACGCCGTTATCTTTTAATAATTTAATAATTCCAGGGTCACACATTTCCGGTGCAAGCGTCATGATTTTTATAACACCATCTGCTTTTTTTAATAATTCTTCAACTTCCTTTTTCTCTGGCCGTTTGATGTATTCCGTTATATGCGCGCCTCGTTTTACGGGATTTATGTAAGGCCCTTCCAAATGTAAACCCAGCACCGCAGAATGTGGATGTTCTTTTACCACTTTTATTGCTTCATGAAAAATTTCCATTGAATTGGTAGCAAGAGTGGGACAAAAACCGGTGGTGCCTTCCTTCAAAAGAGCTTCTGTCATTGCTTTTAAAGCTACAGCAGAAGGTTTATTGGAAAACAAATATCCACCACCGCCGTAAATCTGTAAATCAATTAAGCCCGGCGCGATCACTAAACCGTTACAGTCAATTTTCTCAACGCTTGCCGGAACGGCATCGTTTTCCGTGATTTCCTTTATTTTATCATCTTCTATTACAAGCGTTTTTCCCTCCAATTTTTCTTTGCCGGTATAAATGGTGGAATTGATAAAAGCCGTTAACATGTTTCTTTCTTTTTTAAGCAAATTCGTTACTGAAATCTATTCCCTTCAAATTTAGGGATACAAAACAACTAAGTATAATAAAATTGTAAATCAGGTAATGGTCATTTCTTTTGATTTAACTTTGCCGCCATTATTTCATTACTGTTGAAAAAACAGCAAATCAATTCTCAATGAGCCAACAACCTTTCCAGAAATTTATTAATCCGAAAAACAATGCTGCAATAAAAGAAAAGCATAAGCAGGATAAGAAAAAAGCCAAAAAACAAAGAGCTGCGGATATAGAAAAACATTTCCAGGAAAAACGTGCCGCACGAACAAAGGGTTTTGAAAACAAGCCGGTACCTGAAAAGAAATCCAATAAAAGACAAAAATATCCTCAGCATAAAACAGAAACACCTCAAAAAAGTTCGTTTACTGCTGAAGTTAAAACTAAGTCTGCTCTTGCAGAAATGCCTCTGAATAAATACCTGGCTCATTGTGGTGTTACGTCAAGGCGTGACGCGGTTCAATTAATTATCGATGGAAAAGTTGCCGTGAATAAAAAGATTGTTACACAACCTGCATTTAAAGTGAATGAAAAAGACGAGGTGATTTATAATGGTAAAAAATTATTTGTCACGAAAAATCTTGTTTACATTTTATTGAACAAACCGAAGGATTATATCACCACCACAGATGATCCCCAAAACAGGAAAACAGTTTTACAACTTACTAAAAACGCTACTGATCAACGAATTTATCCTATTGGAAGGCTTGACAGGAATACCTCCGGTGTTTTGCTTTTAACCAATGACGGCGCGCTTACGCAGGAATTAACTCATCCCAGTTTTAATGTAAAAAAAGTGTATGAAGTGAAATTGGATAAACCGTTAACGAAAGTTGATTTTGAAAAGATATTGAACGGAATAAAACTGGAAGACGGTGAAATTTTTGCAGATTCTTTGGCATATGCAGATTCGAAAGATAAGTCGGTTATCGGCATTGAATTGCACAGCGGTCGTAACAGAATTGTTCGTAGAATATTTGAACATTTGGGTTACGATGTGAAAGGACTTGACCGGGTGATGTATGCAAATCTTACCAAAAAAAATGTGGAACGCGGCAAATGGCGTTACCTGGGTGAAAAGGAAATTCGGCTATTAAAATACATGAATAAGCAGAAAAACATAAGCGGCGCGGGGAATAACAAAAAAGCTATCAAACCTAATTCTTCGGAGAAAAAATAATTTGTTTTGAAAGGAGTTACCATTGTATTTGAAAATGATGATTTTATTGCAGTAAACAAAGAAGCCGGAATGCTTACCATCCCAGATAGGCATGATGACACACAATTATCATTGTACAAAATTTTAAATCAGAAGTACGGGAAAGTTTTTATTGTTCACAGGCTCGACCGTGATACGAGTGGCTTAATCCTTTTTGCAAAAAACGAAGCGACTCATAAATATCTTTCTCAACTATTTGAACAAAGAAATATTAAAAAGCTCTATATAGGAATTGTTCGGGGTAGCATGCCTGACAAAAAAGGTTCGATAAATGAACCGATAGCAGAGCATCCCGTAAAAAAAGGAATGATGACGATCAATAAAAAAGGAAAGCCATCCTTAACGAATTATGAAGTCCTGGAAGATTATGGGATTTATTCTCTGGTTCAGTTTGAAATACAAAGCGGAAGAACCCACCAGATAAGGGTTCACACAAAATCACTTGGTCATCCAATTCTTTGTGATGAAGTATATGGAGATGGCAAACCAGTTCTTCTTTCTTCATTCAAAAAAAAGTATAAACTAAGCCAGAACGAACTGGAAGAACGACCGATTGTAAGCAGGCTGGCATTGCATTCATTTAGTTTGCATTTTAAAGATATTAACCAGAAGGATTTTTTTATTGAAGCGCCTTTGCCAAAAGATATGAAAGCGCTTTTACAGCAATTGAAAAAGAACAGGAAAGCTGTTGAATAAAAAAAGGATACAGTGGTTACCACCATATCCTTAAAACATATCAATGCAGTTATTTTATAAATTCGGTTGTGGCGTATACCGCAAATACGACTTCACTTCTCTTACACCTTTCGGGAATTTTTTCTTAGCATCTTCAGTGCTTATGGTTGTTGCGACAATTACATCTTCGCCTTCCTTCCAGTCTGCAGGAGTTGATACACTGTAATTTGAAGTAAGTTGTAATGAATCAAGAACTCTTAATACTTCATTAAAATTTCTTCCGGTAGATGCCGGGTAAACAATCATCAACTTAACTTTTTTGTCGGGCCCGATAATGAATAATGAACGTACGGTGGTGGTTGCTGAAGCATTCGGATGAAGCATTCCGTAAAGATTAGCTACTGTTTTATCTTCATCAGCAATGATAGGAAAATCAACATTTACATTCTGTGTTTCATTGATGTCATTTTTCCATCCCATGTGTTGATTTAATGGATCTACACTTACTGCAAGTACTTTGGTATTTCTTTTTTCAAATTCTTTTTTTAATGCTGCCGTTCTTCCTAATTCTGTAGTACACACTGGTGTATAATCTGCAGGGTGAGAAAAGAGAATACCCCAACTGTCGCCAAGATAATCGTAAAAATTAATTTTTCCTTCTGTTGTTTCCGCTGTAAAATCAGGAGCGGTGTCGCCTAATTGTAAACTCATGATGATTGATTGGTTTTTATTAAAAATTTTTTGCAAATATAACTTATCCTACAAAATTAGTAGACTTAATTTTATAAATTTGTCGTAGGTTCAGTTTATTTTTACTTCTATCAAAATAGTTGCCAATAATGCTTTCAAAAAAAACTCAATACGCTTTCAGGGCCCTTGTTCACCTTGCAGAGAATTATGGAAAGGAGCCGGTAAAAATTTCCACAATCTCAATTCAGCAAAAAATTCCTTTAAAATTCCTGGAACATATACTTAATGACCTGAAAAAGGCGGATATGCTTGAAAGTAAAAAAGGCAAAGGAGGAGGCTATACTTTAAAGGTCTCGCCTAAAAATTTAAACCTTGCAACAGTCATTAGGATTATTAACGGCCCAATCGCTTTACTTCCTTGCGTAAGTTTAAATTTTTACGAAAAGTGTATTGATTGTGATGAAAAAACCTGCGGTATGAGGAAGATGATGCTGATAGCCAGAGACGCGACTTTGAAAGTGCTTGAAACTAAAACGCTGCAGGATATGATGGATGAATAGTGTTTAATTTGAAAATTTGAAGATGTGATAATGTAGTGAACGAACCAATAATTCAAATTCTTATTTTCCTGAAGCTCTTACCACGCTGCTTTTTCCAAAACGGTTTTTCACTTCATCTACAGCTTTGTACAAAGTATTTTTTCTTTCTGTATCATTAAACAAATCTGCCTGCACCGATTGATTGCTGAAATCGCTGAGTCGAACACCCAGTAAGCGTATTGGTTTTCCTTTTTTATACAATTTATTAAATAATGCTTTTGCAACAGGAATGATTTCATCATCTGCAGAAGTGTATGGAATGGTGGTTTGTTGTGAAGTGGTTTCAAAATCAGGATATCTTATTTTGATAGTAACACACGCTGCAGATTTTGCTTCTTTTCTTAATTTGAAACAAATCGTTTCTGTCATTCTTACTATTTCCCCCATCAAGAATTCTACATCAGTGACATTTTCCATAAAAGTATTTTCTTTTGAAATAGATTTGGTTTCCCGGTATTGTGCAATTACAGATGTGTGCGTTCCCTGTGCTCTATGCCACAGATCATATCCCCATTTGCCTAACAACTTTTCAAAATTTTCGGCTGTGCTTTTGTGAATATCGCTGATCAGTTTTATCTTATGATATTCCAGAATTTTATTAGTCTGTTCACCCACTCCCGGAATTTTATTTACTTCCAGTGGCGCCAGAAATTCTTTTTCTTTTCCTAACGGAACTTGTAAAAAACCATTAGGTTTTGCTTCATTGGTAGCCATTTTTGCCACCATTTTATTTTTTGCGATTCCAAAAGAAATAGGAAGGCCCGTTTCTTCCATAATTAATTTTCTTAAGTCAATTGTCCATTTCAATGGATTGAAAAATTTATCCATCCCCTGTAGGTCAATATAAAATTCATCAACGGATGCTTTTTCAAACAAAGGCGCTTTTGATGCAATAATATCTGTTACCCATTGCGAGTATTTTGAATATTCACTGTAAGTTCCTGAAACAACGATGGCTTGTGGGCAAAGGCGCATCGCTGTTTTCATCGGCATAGCAGAATGAACGCCAAATTTTCTCGCTTCATAAGTGCATGTGGTTACAATTCCTCTTTCATTTTGTCCGCCCACAATTACCGGTTTGCCTTTCAATGAAGGATCTTTCAAAATCTCTACCGAAACGAAGAAAGAATCGAGATCGAAATGAGCGATAATATTTGACGGAGCGGGCATAAGGAATGTAAATTTACAAATTACCTTTCATCAGGCATCTTTATAAATATCCAATAATCCGTCAGGCAGATTTACGTACAACCGCCTGTTTTTTTTATCAATTTTTTCAAGTGAATCCTCATGAAGAGGAATAAGGACTTCTTTTCCGCCAACCATAATTCTGCAAAGTACCTGGTGAGGTTGTTCAATCACTTCCAACACTTCGCCAAGTTCTTCTTTATGGTCAATTACCATAAATCCCAGAAAAGAAATCGGCGCTGCGCTTGCGGCAAATTTTTTGAAATCATTTTCTGAAAGCCACACTTCTTTTTTAATCAGCAACCGTGCATCTTCTTTTGATTCAATCCCTTCCAGCGAAATAAATATTTCTTTATCGTTTTTTATTTTAGTTCCACTGATGAAATAGGGTAGAAAAGAATCATTTTTTTCTTCGATAAAAATGGTTTCCAATCCTTTTAGTGAAGTTTTTTTACCCAAATTATGTTGAAGAACCATTTGTCCCTCAACTCCAAATGTTGCTGCTATTTTTCCTATTTTAAAATATTCATTCATATGGTGCAAAAGTAAAATAAAGAAAGCAGCACAAGCTTTATACAGCAGTAAAGCAACAAATTTTACTGGTTTTTAGTTCGCCATAAAAAAAGTGAACGCCAATTAAGACGTTCACTCCAACTTAAACTTTCAATTATGAGAAAACTATTTTTACACACCCATGTAATCTCTTAACAGGTTTGATCCTGAATAAGTTTGTAATTTTTTTAAGGCTTTATCTTTTATTTGTCTTACTCTTTCTCTTGTGAGGCCGTACCTTGATCCTAGATCTTCGAGGCTTACCGGTTCATCAATGCCTATTCCATAAAAAGAGCAGATCACTTCTTTCTGACGCGGCGTAAGCAACGATAATGAACGTTGAATTTCCTGTCGCAAAGAATCATCGAACATGATTTGTTTATCGGCACTATCAGCGTTACTGTTTTCAAGTACATCCATCAGGGTATTTTCTTCTCCTTCGCTTAATGGAGAATCCATACTTACGTGCCTTGCCGCAACATTCATTGTAGCAGCTACTTCTTCGCTTTCCACATTAAGATAGCTTGCTAATTCTTCAACACTTGGTGGCCGTTCAAATTCCTGTTCGAGGTGGGAATATGCATGGCTGATCCTTTTCGTTAATCCCACTTTATTTAAAGGCAATCTTACAATTCGGGCCTGTTCTGCCAACGCCTGCATAATACTTTGTCTTATCCACCATACTCCGTAGGAAATAAATTTGAATCCACGTGTTTCATCAAAACGTTGTGCAGCTTTTATAAGCCCAAGGTTTCCTTCATTGATAAGATCGGGAAGAGTGAGCCCCTGGTTTTGGTATTGCTTGGCTACAGAAACCACAAAACGCAAATTAGCTTTGGTAAGTTTATCCAATGCTTTTTGATCGCCTTGTCGAATCAGTCTTGCTAATCGCACTTCTTCTTCCGGGCTGATCATTTCAACCCTTCCGATTTCCTGAAGATATTTTTCTAAACTTTCACTCTCACGATTGGTAATGGATTTAGAAATCCTTAATTGACGCATACTCATACAGAGATAAATTTAAGTGGTTCGAAGAGTTAGTTCTGTCTTCTTAATGTTTTATGCTGTACTAAACGTAAATTAGGCGGGTTTAAGTATGTTGTTAAAGAATATTATTTCTTTTTAAGTATAAAATATACTTTTTTTTAAAATAAATTACTAAAAAAAATGATAAATGTGGTCTGTTAGTTAATTTATTTTCTATTATTGCAGATAATGACTTTATCAATATTAAGATGAGTAAAAAAATACAATACACTGTTGAGTACCCGGTAAGATGTTCTCCTGCCATTTTGTTTGAATTTCTTTCCACTTCTTCCGGCCTACAGGAATGGTTTGCAGATAAGGTAGAAGATGAAAATGGGGTTTTCAGTTTTTCATGGTCTGGTTCTGCAGAAGAAGCCCAGGTAGTGGAAATGGAAGAAAATAAATCAATTAAATTTCACTGGCTCAATTCCCCGAAAGATGAATTTTTTGAGTTTAGTATCGAAAGATCTGAAGTAACCAATCAAACAATTTTGGTGATTCATGATTTTGCAGAAAAGAAAGATATTAAAGATCAGAGCCAACTTTGGGAAACACAGGTTAAAGATCTTTTTCACCGCCTGGGGAGCTAAGTTTTATAAATTCAATAATCTCTTCAAAAGTTTCTTTTAAAAATTTCGAGGCCGAATACCATTCAGTCAATTCTGTTTTCTTTGCGATTTTTAAAAAGTTTTTATCTGCCAGCCTTTTAATTTCATCCTCATTTAGTTCATTAACATTTACAAAATTAGATGGATGAAAATGGTGGTGCCATTCAGTTTCATTAACTGAAACTGCAAAGTCTTTTTCTTTAAGAAATTCTATTGACTCAGCAAAATTTGGGATCTTTTTAAAATTTTCACCTGAAAGATGAAGAGAAATACTAAAAAAATTTCCCCACCAGAACATCGTTCTGATAGCGAAATTTTTTTCTTTACTGAAAATCGCCGGATAGTCAAGTATGACGTAGGGAAGACCCTGGTAATTTTCGCCTTTAGAAATTTTTCCTCCAGGATTTAGTAATACCGGAGGAAGAAAGCGTTTTTCTTTATCGACAATTTTTTTAAAATCGCTGTGCAATTGTCCTAAAAGCCGATAAACTTTTTCTATTATTAATTGTTTTGTAAAAATCCATTCGGTATTATTCACCAATTCCATTTCGCGGTATGAAAGCTGTATTTTTGCTTCTTCGTTCATTTTTGAAATTTACAACAAAAGAGTTAACGCTACCGAATTTTAGATGTTCAAAAAACTTGACAAATTAATATTAAAAGCTTTTGTGTGGCCATTCATCGCTACTTTTTTTATTACACTGTTTGTGTTTATGATGCAAATATTGTGGAAATATATTGATGATCTTGTAGGGAAAGGGCTGGATATGTGGACACTTATCAAATTTTTAATTTATGCGAGTGCTACATTGGTAACCCTTGCTATGCCAATTTCAATTCTTATTTCTTCCATAATGACATTTGGAAAATTGGGTGAAAATTTTGAGTTAGTCGCCATTAAATCTTCAGGCATTTCTTTGTTACGCTTTATGCGTCCTTTATTTCTTGTAACCGTTCTTCTTTCAGGCGTTGCCTTTTTATTTGCCAATTATATTGCACCAAAAGCAAATTTAAAATTTGCGGTTATCTATCATGATATTTATACAAAAAGCCCTGCTTTTGATTTAAAGGATGGCGTTTTTTACAATGGATTCAGGGGGTTTTCTATTAAGGTAGATAAAAAAGATAAAGACAGAAGTACGTTGCACAAGGTGTTGATCTATGAGCAAACGAACAGTGTTCAGGATAATACAATTGTTTCTGAAAGTGGGAAAATGTCGATAAGTAAGGATAAAAAATTCCTTGAACTTAAATTAGAAAATGGTAACAGATACCAGGAAAATGGGAATTTTAATTATAAAAACAATGAGTTTATTGATTTACGTTTCAGAGAATACAATAAACTCTTTGATATGAGCCAGCTCAATCTTCAAAAAACATCCGACAGTCTATTTATGAATAACATACGGATGAAAACAATGCGCCAGTTAAATGTAGACCTGGATTCTTTAAAACATGCCCCGGATTCACTTTACAGAAGAAACCACAGCGAACTCGCCTCTTATGTAAGATATTCAAAATTCAAAGACACCATTGCTACCAAAAAAGAAGTAGCAGTAGTAAGAGAAAAGTTTCCTGAAAAAAAAGTAAACACTTTTGATTCTTTGATTCCTGATAGCCTGAAAACAACCGTCTTCGACCAAACATTAAACCAGGTAAACAACGCACGTAATCTTCTGCAGGTAGTTGTTGCTGATTATAAAGCTCAAAATGACGATATAACAGCTCATCAAATAGAATGGCACAAAAAATTATCTGTTTCTATAGCGTGCCTGGTATTGTTTTTTATCGGAGCTCCTTTGGGTTCTATCATTCGGAAAGGAGGACTGGGAATGCCTTTGGTGATGGCGTTGTTATTTTTTATGATCTTTTATTTATTGAATATTTTCGGTGAAAAGTTTACAAAAGACCATGTTCTTATTCCTATAGTTGGAATGTGGCTGCCGGTGATCATTCTTTCGCCTGTAGGTTTTTTTCTTACCTATAAAGCCATGCATGATTCTCAATTATTTAATAAGGAATATTATTATAGGTTCTTTAAAAAGATAAGATTGGGGATAAATCGTGCAATAACAATTTTTTCAGGAAATGGAAGTGTTTGATAAAAAATTATCTAAAAGTTGAAATGGTTCTCCTTTAATTGTCTCAGCCTTTGCTCAAGAAGCGACTGAATAAGAAGCAACTAAAACAAAGGCTGATAAATTGAAAAGCAATCTGGTGCAAATGTAAAGAATCCTGACATTCAAATCCAAATATTTCATGAAGATTTTTTTCATTTTAGTCAATTGTGTTTGTTGTAACATATCCTTTTAAAAAGATTTATATTCGCTCTGTTTCAAGTTTAAAAATACCTATTAATCGTTATGGAAGAATGGAAAGAATTTCAAGAGAAAAATAAAGACCGGTTTTTAAATGAGATGATGGAATTGCTTCGTATTCCCTCTGTAAGCGCCAAAAAGGAACACAGAGATGATATGGCAAAATGCGCTGATGCAGTAAAGAAGAGTTTACTGGGAGCAGGTGCAGATAAAGCCGAAGTGATGCCAACCGACGGATTCCCGGTAGTGTATGCAGAAAAAATAATTGACAAAAATAAGCCCACTGTTTTAGTATACGGACATTATGATGTTCAGCCTCCAGAACCGATGGAACTATGGCATAGTAAGCCTTTTGAGCCGGTAATAAAAGACGGTAAAGTTTACGCGCGTGGATCAGCCGATGATAAAGGCCAGTTTTTTATGCATGTAAAAGCAATGGAGGTGATGGCAAAAACAAACACTTTGCCTACTAATATCAAATTTATTATTGAAGGAGAAGAAGAAGTTGGTTCGCCCAATCTTGGCAAGTTTGTAGAACAAAATAAAGAGCTTTTAAAAGCAGATGTGATTCTGATAAGCGATAGTTCTATGCTAAGTTTGGAAACACCATCACTGGATATTGGTGTGCGTGGTTTGTCATATATTGAAGTTGAAGTTACCGGTCCGGAAAGAGATTTACACAGCGGAACATATGGTGGGGCAGTAGCTAATCCGATTACTGTTTTGGCAAAAATGATAGCAAGCTGCCACGATGAAAATAATCATATCACAATTCCCGGTTTTTACGATGATGTGTTGGATGTTTCTGCAGAAGAAAGGACATTAATGAATGAAGCGCCTTTTAGTGAAGAAGAATATAAAAAAGAAACCGGTGCAAAAGAATTATGGGGAGAAAAAGGATTTACAACCATTGAACGCACCGGCATCCGGCCTACGCTGGAAGTGAATGGCATTTGGGGTGGATACCAGGGCGAAGGGGCAAAAACTGTTTTGCCTTCAAAAGCTACTGCTAAAATTTCAGCAAGACTGGTTCCCAATCAGACTTCCGATAAGATGACCCAGAAACTAATCGATTATTTTACCTCAATTGCACCTTCTTCTGTTTCGGTAAAAGCCTTTCGTCATCATGGTGGTGAGCCCTATCTTACACCGATTGACAGCAAAGGTTACCAGGCGGCTACAAGAGCGATAGAAACTACTTTTGGCAAAACTCCGGTTCCTGTTCGTGGCGGAGGAAGTATTCCTATTTGTACTATACTTGAAAAAGAATTAGGCGTAAAGATAATTTTTATGGGTTTCGGACTTGACAGTGATAATCTTCATTCGCCCAATGAAAAATACGGAATCGTAAACTTTAATAAAGGCATAGAAACCATTCCTTATTTTCATAAATACTTTGCTGAATTATCAGCTGATAAATAAGAATCTGCTTTATTTGTTGGATTTCTATGATTAAAATTTTGCAACCGTAAGAATTATTGCAGAAAAGGATTTTCTTTCATCTCCTGCCCAATAGTTGTTTCAGGGCCATGTCCAGGGTAAACTTTTACGTCTTCAGGAAGTTTAAAAAGTTTTTCTTTGATGTTTTTCAAAAGGTCTTCATGGCTTCCATAAGGGAGATCAGTGCGGCCGATACTGTTTTGGAAAAGCACATCACCACCAATAATAAAATGTTGTTTTTCACAGTAAAAACAAATACTTCCCGGCGAATGGCCCGGAGCATGGATTACTTCAAGCTTATCATCTCTTAGTGTAACAAAATCTCCTTCCTCTAAATAAACTACATCGCCCTGGTAATTATCAAAAGGAAGATTGAACATTAAACCTGATGCCGGAGCCATTTCAAGTATCTCTTTTTCCCGTTGATGAGTATTTAACGTTAATTTAAATTCTTCTGCAATAAATTTATTGCCAAATACATGATCAAGATGACAATGGGTATTTAATAAAATTTTGGGTTGTAATTTGTAGTCAACAATAAAAGATTTCAGCTCTTCTTTTTCAGCATCAAAATAACAACCGGGATCAATTATAATACATTCGTTGTGTTCATTATACAGTAAATAGGTATTTTCCTGCACAGGATTGAAAGTAAAAGCTTTTATTTGAAACATAAATGTATTATTGAAGTAGCCGATAAATTCATTTTATTGATTAACACGAAACGTTTAATTTTAGGGCGATTATTAATGTAAAGCACATGCAAGATCACAAGAAACTAAAGTACAAAAAAATAATTCTGTTTTCCCTTTTTTTATTTGCGGTAGGTTTTGCAAATGCGCAAGTGAGTACAGTTCAATTTGGTAAAAACCGTTTGCAATTTAAAAAATTCAAATGGCAATATTACCAGACATTAAATTTTAATTCTTATTTCCATCAAAATGGCCAGGAACTGGCAAAATATGTAGCACAGGTGGCTGAAGAAGAACTTCCGGGTATTGAAAAATTTGTAGACTATAATTTACAGCGGCGTGCGAATATTATCATCTACAATACTTTTGATGAGATGAAGCAAAGTAATATTGGCCTTGGGCAGGATTGGCAAAATGCGGGCGGAGTTACAAAGCTTGTCAATAATAAAATGGTCGTATATTATAATGGAAACCACGCCGACCTTCGCCGGCAGATACGTGAAGGGATTGCTTCAATTTTAGTTCAGAATATTTTATTTGGTGAAGACCTGGGAGAAGTGGCAGGAAACGCGGCCTTGCTAGATCTTCCACAATGGCTGATAGACGGATATATCGCCTATGTAGGTGAGAATTGGAGCCCACAGCTTGATGATGATCTTAAAAATGAGATCCTTAGTGGCAAATACACAAATTTTTACCAGCTTGCTTTTGACAGGCCTGTGCTTGCGGGCCATGCATTTTGGTATTATATCGAAGAAAAATATAAAAAAGAAAATACTTCTTATTTATTGTATCTCGCAAGGGTTTATAAAAGTTTGAAACGTGCCACCCAGCAGGTAACTAAGCAACGAAGGTTTAAAGATGTGCTTGCTAATTTTATGCAATACGAGGAAGAGAAATACGATAATGATATTTCGCGTCGGAAAAACTATCCTAAAGGAAGTGAGATAACTGATTATACTGTAGGTAAAAGGGTTAATTATTTTCATTTCAATGTAAATCCGAATAAGCGAAACGGATCTTTTGCAGTAGTTCAATATAAAAAAGGCAAATACAGTTTAATATTGGATGAGGATGGTGAAGATAAAACGTTGTTGAAATTTGGCGTTAAAACACAACAAAATTCAATAAATCCCAATTACCCGATGATGGCCTGGGATCCTAAAGGACAAAGGCTTTCGGTGCTTTATGAAAAAAACGGAAGGCTAATGCTTTTTGTGTATGATGTAATTACGAAAATAAAGTCTATTAACAGAGATATTACCGATGTGTTTGACCAAGTGCAGGATATGAAATATATGGTAACCAGCCAGACGTTACTTTTTAGCGCAGTCAAAAATGGCCATTCGGATATATATACTTATGATGTTGCACATGGAACGGTAAAACAGGTAACGGATGATGTTTATGATGATCTTGATCCATCCTATATTAACCTGCCCAATAAAAGCGGAATTATTTTTTCCAGTAATAGACCTTCACCCGACGCAAAAGGTGGTGATACGGCTTTAATGCATAACCGCTTTAATATTTTCCTGGTTACCAATTTTGAAACCGGTAAGCCGGGGCTTAACCAGATTACTCAATTGACAAAATTAAAATTTGGCAATGCCCGTTATCCAACGCCGTACAGTGATGCTTATTTCACCTTCTTGAGTGATATGAGTGGAATTCAAAACAGGTATGCAGGATTTTTTACCACACGCACCACGGGTGTAGATACTTTGGTACTTATCGGCAATGAAGTTTTGAGAAATCCAGATATACCAGAAATTGATTCTACTTTAAAAGTATACCATAAGCAGGACGTTGATTCGATAGCGGTTGTAGCAATTTCAAAAGATTCTGCCTATGTTTTTCCTTTAAGTAATTATGCCAGCAGTATTTTGGAGACAAAAGAAGCAGGTGAGGATCACCAGGTAAGTGAAGTGACACGCCAAAGTGATGATAAAATTCTTTATAAATTAAGAATTGATGAAAATGCTTTAAGACGTAGAAATGTTACAGCCAGGGCAACTACTTACATGAAAGAAGTAATGGCGAAAAGCAGGATTGGCTCCGGAGAAGAAATTGAAGCCCCACCTGCTTCTCAGCAAGAAGATGTTTTTCAGCATGAATTTAAGCCAGAGAAGAAAGATAGTGCCAGGATAGCCGAATTAAATAACCAGGCCCAGCCTGATCAGTCACTCGTATTGGCGACTGCAAGACTATACCCATATAAACCATTAAAGTTTGCTGCTGATTATGTGGTGGCAGGTTTTAATAATAATGTGTTAGGAACAAAATACCAGGTTTACACGGGCGGTTCCGGGCCTATAACGCTCTCAAGCAATAATGGATTGAATGGAATTATTAACCTGGGAACTGCTGATATTATGGAAGATATTAAGATATCCGGAGGGGTTCGTTTATCAACCAATTTAAAAGACAATGATTGGCTGTTCCAGTTTTCTAACCTTAGAAAAAGATTGGATTGGGGATTAATGTATTATCGAAATGTTCAGTCAGTTTCTTTTGGTGATAGTACCGGTTATTATCCGGGTAAAATAGTTTCAAATCTTTACCAGGGAAGCATTTCTTATCCATTTGATGAAATACGCAGTCTTCGCCTTAATATCGGAGTAAGAAAGGATAACGTGATAATAAGTGGAGTAGACCAATCATCACTTTTTACTGGCGGACAGTCAAAAACTTATGGTCTTATGCACCTTGAATATGTGTATGATAACACGTTAAATCCTGCCCAAAATATATGGGATGGTATCCGGTACAAGGCTTATATCGATATAAACTCACAAATTAATAAATTACCAATCGGGCAGTTGGGGCGCAGTACTTTTAATTTTGGATTTGATGCAAGAGCGTATTACCCGATTTATAGAAATTTTATTTGGGCAGGAAGGGTAGCAGGGGATTTCAGTTGGGGTAATCAGAAATTAATTTATTATCTGGGAGGTATTGATAACTGGTTTATGTTTGGCAGTAATCAAAAGACGGATAAGAATGGGGCAACCTCTTACCGGTATTTTAATCCTGCCAATCAACCCGCTCCTGATCAGAATTATGCTTTTCAATCGTTAGCAGTAAACCTTCGGGGTTTTATTCAAAACGCTGCAAACGGTAATAATGCAACAGTTATTAATAGTGAATTCAGGTTGCCTGTATTTACTACTTTCTTTAATAAACCTATTAATAATGCATTTGTAAGAAATTTTCAGTTAATACAATTTATTGACCTGGGAACCGCATGGAATGGAGCTTACGATAAAATCGGAAGACCTTCTATTACCTACCAGGATCCTTTAAATCCTACCGTTTCTGTAAATCTTAAAGCACCGGGTATCGGACCTTTCCTTGGTGGATACGGTTTTGGCGCACGGAGCACTTTACTGGGATATTTTTTGAAATTTGACGCCGGTTGGCCAATGAATGGTTTCTTTCGCGGAAAACCAATCTATTATTTTAGTATGGGGCTAGACTTTTAGAAATGGTTTTAATCGTATAAAAGGCACCCGGGGAAACAGATTTCTCCGGGTGTTTTATTTTTTACAGTAAACAAATTTATTCTTCGAATTGTTATTCTGATGTATTAATTTTAATAAGAATTAACTAACCTCTAATGAAAAAATTTGTACACAGGTTTTTTTTATTTCAAACTTTTATACTTTTAGTAATTTGCCAACAATTATACGCTCAGGAAATACCCTCCAAACAGGCACTTTATCTTATTAAACAGAATTCTTCCTTTCTAAATTTATCTTCCGATGATATTGATAATTCAATTATTTCAGATGCTTACTTTGATCATACCTCAAATACACAATTAATTTACCTGCAGCAATCTTACCGGGGAATTCCGGTTTATCATTCTATTCAGGTAATTGCTTTAAAGAATGACCACGCTGTTTCAGTTGAAGGAAAACGGGTTGCTAAAA
Organism: Bacteroidota bacterium; assembly: GCA_028876495.1. GTDB lineage: Bacteria > Bacteroidota > Bacteroidia > Chitinophagales > Chitinophagaceae > Ginsengibacter. Next base: position 1,790 of record JAGWRO010000091.1, on the reverse strand, counting down.
TTGAGGAAAAAATTATTGGATCAAAAGAGGGTGCTCCCGTTGTTTCTGCAACTCAGGCGGTATCAGTGGCGGCGAGAGAATTAAAAATCCAGCGACCTGCTTTTTTGAAATTATTGCGGACAGATAATACTAATCGAAACGTTGAATTTTCTTCCGCTATTTCAAAAGAAAATATCACTTCAAATCTTATGTGGGTTGCTGGTAATGATGGAAAGATAAGGCTTGGGTGGCAGGTAAAAATTGTTCCACATAATTCAAACGCCTATTGGCTGGTACGTTTAAATGCAAATGATGAAACTATTTTAGGAAAAGATAACCTCACACTAAGCGACAATTGGGGTCACCCGGTTAATAAGGCGAAACAAATCCTATCGAAAAATAATTTACTCTCTAATAGTAACTTTCAACAGAAACTGAAACTTTCGCCACAAACCATTCTATCTTCTGATTACGAAGTTATTCCTTTTCCAGAGGAGGCTATGAGTTTTCCCGGTGGCACTCCCGTTTTGGTAAGTAATCCGTGGCTTTCATCGGGTTCTTCAAATCAGGCAATTTCCTTGGGTTGGCATAATGATGGAACCACCGATTATTCTTATACACGTGGAAATAATGTATGGGCCAAAGAAGATCATGCGGGCACTAACAGTAATACGGGGGCTGCTGCTACTTCCACTTCTGCTGCGCCTTATCTTACTTTTGATTTTCCTTTTTATGCTGATCAAGAGCCTGATACAGGAAGTGATATGAATTTTGCCATAACACAATTATTTTATTGGAATAATGTGATGCATGACGTAAGCTACCAATATGGTTTTGATGAGGCTTCCGGTAATTTCCAAAATAATAACCAGGGAAGAGGTGGTGCAGGAAATGATTTTGTGTATGCCGATGCGCAGGACGGCAGTGGCACTAATAATGCTAATTTTTCTACTCCTGCTGATGGATCAAATCCAAGAATGCAAATGTTTCTTTGGTCACCTGATCAGTCTAAAAATTTAAATATTAATTCTCCTGCATCAATAGCAGGCCCAATGCCTTCGCTTGAAGGCTCATTAAGCATTAACAATTTATTAAAGAATGTTGGACCTGTTACCGGTGACATTATCTTGTATAATGATGATGTTTCAGGTACTACTCATCTTGCCTGTGGTAGTGCTGCAAATGCAGGTGCCCTCGCAGGTAAAATTGCAATGATAGATAGAGGCGGCTGTAATTTTACTGTCAAAATAAAAAATGCACAACTTGCTGGAGCTATTGCCGTAATTATGGTGAACAATACAGGAGGGGATTCTATTCTTGTAATGGGGGGCTCAGATAATACCATTACTATACCAGCTGTGATGATAACCCAAAACGATGGAAATACCATTAAATCGTTGCTTGTAACAAGTACGGTAGTAAATGCTACATTAAGCGCTAATAGTATTCAACTGGACGGCGATTTTGATAATGGAATAATGGCGCATGAATATACGCACGGAATTTCTAACAGGTTAACAGGTGGCCCTTCTACAGCTACTTGTCTTACGAACGCTGAACAGGGAGGAGAAGGCTGGAGTGATTACATGGCGTTAATGATGACAACCAATTGGGCCACTGCTTCATCATCTGACGGAACCAAAGCCCGTTCACTTGGTACTTATGTGCTCGCCGAACAGCCAACAGATCCGGGGATAAGAACTTATCCTTATTCTACAGATCTCAGCATCAATCCATGGACATATGGCCAATTGGCCGGAACCGGGGGAGAAGTGCATGTTATTGGTGAAATATGGGCAGCAACTCTATGG